>NZ_DAISXZ010000081.1:0-9468 GCF_036825565.1 Tepidimonas sp.
ACCCCGCTCATCCAGCGCAAACTCGACGTCGACCCCCTCCAGCCCCGGGCGACCGAAGGCCGTCTCGCCCGGTGCGGCGCGCGGCACGACGCCGGGCCGCAGGGCCAGCCCGCGCACCCGCCCGCGCGCCTCCCATTGCTCGGGTGCGCCGGGTTTGGGCGGGGCGCTCCAGCGTACCGCCAGCCCCTCGGCCACGCCGGCCGGCTGCGTCTGCTCCGCCCAGTGGTTGACAGCCTCGCCCACGGGCAGCACCCGCGCCAGGCGCTGGACCACGCCCAAGTCCAGCCGGTCGGAAGACAAGGCCCAGCTCCGCACCCCCCCATCCGGCGCCAGGGCGTACTCGAAGCGCACATCCCCACGCGGCCAGTCGCTGCCGTCGCCCGTGGTGATGGCCAGTCCCTGGGTGGTCCAAACGGTGGTGTCGCCATCGTGCTCCAGCCCCAGCCGCCCGCCCAGGTGGGCGACGCGCAAGGGCTCGACCCGCGCCTGCGCGCTCGGCGCCCAGACGACGTGGACATCGCTCCACTGCACATCCGCGGTGGCGGCGCGCCATTGCGCGCGGCGCACATCGGCCCACAGCCGCAGGGCGCCGGTGGCGCGCAGCTCGCGCACCCCCCACAGGGCGGCGGTGTCCACATAGGCCCCCAGGCGCTGCGCATCCAGCCTCGGCGCCAGCACGAACAATTCGCCCGACCACTCGCGCCAGCGCCCGGGGTGGGTCTGCCAAAACGGCCGGGCAAAGCGGCCCCGCACGCTGAAACGGTCGCCCCACTCCGCCGGGGGCGTGGCGTCGAGCCGAAACTCGTGCCGCACGCCGGGGTTGCGCACCACCAGGTCCACCGCCGTCAGTGCCAACGGCGGGGCGTTCGGGCGTTGCTCGTCGATCCAGCGCAACACCCCGGCGCGCAGGGCAAATTCGCGCTGGCCGAAAAACCAATCGGCCGCGGAGCTGTCGCCGCCCATGCCCGCCAGCTCCAATCCGGCAACCTGCAGACGTCCGTCGGCCAGCCGACGCACCTCGAGTGTCGGTCCCTCGATCACGAGCTGGTCGAAGCCCAGCCGCCACAGCGAGGTCACCGACAGCGCCGCCAGCACTTGGGGCAGGTGCAGGGCCTCGTGGCCGCGCGCGTCGTACAGGCGCACATCGCGCAGGGTCAGCGTGGCGGCCCCGGCGGCGGTCGCGGCCTCGATGGTCCCGACGGTTACCCGCACCCCCAGCGCGCGTGTGGCCACCGCTTCGAAGGTCGGCCGCCAGGCTTCAGCGCGCGGCACAATCCAGAACTGGAGAGCCCCCCACGCCACGATCAGCAACGCCCAGACCGACACCGCCAACCCGAGCGCGACACGGGACGCCAGCGTCAGCGTGCGCAGGTGCCACTGGGGGCGGGAAGGGGTCGGGGTTGGAGTCACACGAAATTATGATCTCGAGCGTTTGCGTTGGTTCGGCCCGTGCCGACCACAGCCGCTTCGTGCAACGCGTGCGCCGCCGCTACGACGGCGAGCGTGCCTTGCTCCCCCCGGGCGCCCCCACCGCCGACACCTTGCGCACGGCCCTGAGCGCCCTGCGCGAACGCGGATACGGGCTGGATGCCGCGCTGCGGGTGCTGCGCCACCTGACGCTCGAGCGGCTGGCCGTGCTGGACTGTGAGCAGGCCGCGCCGCTGGAGGCGGTCACGCGCGGCGTCACCGCGCTGGCCGAGCTGGCACTGGACGAAGCCGCCCGGGCCGCCTGCGCCGAGCTGGACGCATTGCACGGCCGACCCCTGGCTCCGGCCGGCGAGCCCCCAGGCCCCCTGCCGCCGAGGGAAGGGGGCAACGGGAGCGAAGGGGGCGCGGCCTCCGAGGGGCGGCGCTGCGCGTGGTGGATCGTCGGCATGGGCAAGTTCGGCGCGCGCGAGCTCAACGTCTCCAGCGACATCGACCTGATCTACGTGTACGAAGGCGAGGGCGAGACCGCCGGCAACGCCGAGGGGCGCAACCGCATCAGCAACCACGAGTATTTCGGCAAGGTCGTCAAACGCATCCACACGCTGGTGGGCGACGTGACGGAGCACGGCCAGGTGTTCCGGGTGGATCTGGCCTTGCGGCCGAACGGCAATTCCGGTCCGCCTGCCGTGTCGCTGGGCGCGCTGGAGGATTATTTCCAGGTCCAGGGCCGGGAGTGGGAGCGGTTTGCCTGGCTGAAAAGCCGCGTGGTCGCCCCGGCCGAGGGCGCGCGGCGCGATGGCACCGGCCAGTGGCTGCGGCCCATCGTGCTGCCGTTCGTCTTCCGACGCTATCTGGACTACGGCGTGTTCGAGGCGCTGCGGCGGCTACACCGCCATATCCGCGAACATGCGGCGCGGCGCGCCGCCGGCCACCCGGAGCGCGCCAACGACGTCAAGCTCTCGCGCGGCGGCATCCGCGAAATCGAGTTCATCGTGCAACTGCTACAGGTGGTGCGCGGCGGGCAGTTTCCGGAGCTGCGCACCCGCCCGACGCTGCAGGCCCTGCAGCGCGTGGCCCAGGCCGGCCTAATGCCGGCGGACAAGGCGCGACAACTCGCCGACGCCTACATCTTTTTGCGGCGGGTGGAGCACCGCATCCAGTACCTGGACGACCAGCAGACCCATGTGCTGCCCACGCGCGACGACGACCTGGCCTGGATCGCCGCGTCGCTGGGCTTCGACGGGGCGCCGGCCTTTCTGCGTGTGCTGGATGCGCACCGCGAGGTGGTGGCGCAGGAGTTCGACACGCTGCTGGGCGGCGACGGCCACGGCACGGGCTGCAACGGCAAAGGCTGCCACGGGCAGTCCCGCTCGGCGGTGGAAGATTTGCAGGCCGTGCTGCCGCAGTTGCCGGCCGGCTTTGCCGAGCGCGTGGCGATGTGGTGCGACCATCCGCGCGTGCTTGCGCTGCGCGAGGACGCGCGGGTGCGCCTGGCGCGGCTGGTGGAGCGCACGGGGGCGTGGATCGAGGCGGGCGGCGTGAGCGAAACCGCCGCTGTGCGGCTGGCCGACTGGATCGAGCCGCTGCTGCGCCGCGAGAGCTACCTGGCGCTGCTGCAGGAGCGCCCCGCCGTGCACGAGCGGCTGCTGCGGGTGCTGGGCGCGGCGCGCTGGCCGGCGCGTTATCTGCTGCGCCACCCGGGCGTCATCGACGAGCTGGCCAGCCGCGAACTGTACGAGGGCCGCTTCGACGCCACGGTCTTCGCGGCCGAGCTGGAGGCGCGCCGCTGGTCGCTGCACAAGACCGGCGAGGACGACGACGAAGCGCTGCTGGACCTGCTGCGCCGCGCCCACCACGCCGAGGTGTTCCGCACCCTGGCGCGCGACGTCGAAGGGCTGCTGGCGGTGGAACAGGTCGCCGACGACCTGAGCGCCCTGGCCGACGCCGTGCTGCAGATCACCGGCCAGTGGTGCTGGCAGCGCCTCAAGGGCCGCCACCGCGACGAGCCACGCCACGCCATCATCGGCTACGGCAAACTCGGCGGCAAGGAGCTCGGCTACGGCAGCGACCTCGACATCGTCTTCGTCTACGATGACGACGACGAGCGCGCCCCCGAGGTCTACGCCGCCTTCGTGCGCAAGCTGATCAACTGGCTGACCGTCAAGACCGGTGAGGGTGACCTGTTCGAGATCGACACCGCGCTGCGGCCCAACGGCAACTCCGGGCTGCTGGTCACCACCTTTCAGGCCTACGCCGACTACCAGCAAAACCGCGGCAGCAACACCGCCTGGACCTGGGAACACCAGGCGATGACACGCGCGCGCTTCGTGGTCGGCAGCCCCGACCTGCGCGCGCGCTTCGACGCCGTACGTGAGGCCGTCATCACCGCTTCGCGTGACCCCGTGGCGCTGGCCAGCGAAATCCGCGCGATGCGCCAGCGTCTCTACGAGGCGCACCCGGTACGCCCGGGCCGCTTCGACCTCAAGCACAGCCCCGGCGGCATGATCGATGTGGAGTTTGCCGTGCAGTACCTGGTGCTGGCGCACAGCGCGGCGCACCCGCCGCTGCGCGCCAACGCCGGCAACATCGCGCTGCTGCAGCGCGCCGAGGCCGCCGGCTTGCTGCCCTCCGGCGTCGGCCAGGCCGCCGCCGACGCCTACCGCCATCTGCGTCAGCTGCAGCACCGGGCGCGGCTGGACGAGGCGCCCACCCAAATCGATCCCGCCGAAGTGCGAGCCGAGGCCGCCGCCGTGCGCGCGCTGTGGCAGGCGGCGCTCGGATGACCGCCCCCAGCTCAGCCGTCATGCCCCCGACGCCAGCCGGGTTGCCGGCCACCACCCCGACCAGGCTGCGCGCGCCGGCTTACGATGTCCCTATAACGTCGTCACTTCGCCCGCCATCGCCATGCGCCCGTCGTCCCTGTTGGTCTTGGCCCTGTTCACCGCCGCCATGAGCCCCATGCCTGTTGCCGCCGCGCAGCCGAGCGGCGTCTCCGCGCCCGCCTCCAGCGCCTGTCCGCCGGTCCTGCAGCACACCTTCCCGCGCTTGCAGGACGAGAAACCCCAGAACCTGTGCCAGTATGCCGGCCAGGTGGTGCTGGTCGTCAACACCGCCAGCTACTGCGGCTTCACTCAGCAGTACAAAGGACTGGAAGAGCTTTTTCGCCGCTACCGCGAGCGCGGGCTGGTGGTGCTGGGCTTTCCGTCCAACGACTTCGGCCAACAGGAGCCGGGCGGCAACCAGCAGATCGCCGAGTTCTGCGAAAACACATTCGGGGTGCAATTCCCGATGTTTGCCAAGAGCCACGTGCGCGGCCCACAGGCCAACGCGCTGTTCAAGCAACTGGCCGAACGCACCGGCACGACGCCGAAGTGGAACTTCTACAAATACCTGATCAGCCGCGACGGCCGTACCGTGCTGGCCTACAACAGCCTCACCGCGCCGGACAGCGGCTCGCTGCGGCGCGACATCGAGCGGCTGCTCGGCTCCTGAGCGGGATCAGCGGACCAGCGGCAACGACGTTTCCGCGGCATCCACCCGGCGCGCGCCGTTGAAGCGCCGCGCCCAGTAGCGATCGTTCATGTCGCTGATCTTGACGCTGTCGCCCTTGCTGGGGGAGTGGATGAACTTGCCATCCCCCAAATAGACGCCCACATGGCTGAACGCCCGGCGCATGGTGTTGAAAAACACCAGATCGCCGGGGCGCAGGTCATCCTTGGCGATGGGGGTGGTGGCCTGCGCCTGCTCCGCCGCGCGCCGTGGCAGCACCAGCCCGAGCGTGTTGGCGTACACATAGCGCACGAAGCCGCTGCAGTCGAAACCGGTCTCGGCGGTGCTGCCCCCCATGCGGTAGGGCACGCCGATCAGGCCAAGCGCGGTGTTCATCAGCTGGCTGGCCATCAGACCCGTTTCGGTGCCGACCGATTGCAGCTGGCCCAACAGGCCCTCCGCAGCCGGCGCGCCGACGAGGGGAGCGCCCGGCGCCGGGGGCGCGGCATGGGCGGCCACGGTCAGCAGCGCAGACAGGACGAAAGCGGCGACTCGACGCATAACCGCGGATGCTAACAGAAGCCGCAACCGATCCCGGGCACCGCACGGTTCAGCGCGCGGCGGCACACCCGGCAGCCACGGCAAACGCCAGGCGTTGCAGCGCCAACCACGGATCGGCCGGCCAGTCGGGGGCCGTCAGGCCCTTAACGATGCCGTCCACCGTCTGCGCCTCGGCCAGCCAGCGCCCGGTCTGCGCCGCCCGCAGCCGGGGCAGCAGGCGCTCGTAGCGCTTCTCGCGCGGGCCCCAGACGCGCTGTTCGCGCAGCACCAGCGGCAGAGGCTGGCCGCGGTCCATCGCCTGCCGCACCCGGTGCAGGGTACGCAGCTCGTCCGCCAGCGCCCAGTGCACCGGCACGGGCGCCACCCCCTCGGCGCGCAGCCCTTCCAGCATGCGCTGCACGCGCGGCAGCGCCCCTTCCAACACCGCCTCGGGCAGCCGGAAGGGGTCGTAGCGCGCCACGTCCAGCACCGCCGTGCGCACCTGCTCGAACGACAGCTCCCCGGGCGGATACAGCAGGCCCAGTTTGGCGATCTCCTGGTGCGCGGCCAACAGGTTCCCCTCCACCCGATCGGCCATGAAAGCGAGTGTGCGCTGCCCCTCCTCGCCCGCGGCGACATGCTGCCCCTGCTGCCACAGGCGCTGCGCGATCCAGTCGGGCAGTTGCGCGCGCTCCACCGCGTCCACGCGGACCACGACGCCACGCGCCGCCAACGCCGCCCACCACGCGCTCTTGAGCGCGGTACCGTCCAGCCGGGGCAGCAGCACCAGGGTGACGGTGTCCGCCGAGGCGGCGGCGGATTCGGCCAAGCGCTGCAGCGCCTCGGCCCCGTCCTTGCCCGGTTTGCCCGACGGAATGCGCAGCTCGATCAGGCGCTTGTCGGCGAACAGGCTCAGCGCCCCGCCGGCGGCCAGGATGCCGCTCCAGTCCGTGTGCGCGCCTGCCACGGTGAAGACGGTCCGCTCGCCGTGGCCGGCGGCCCGCGCCGCGGCACGGATGGCGTCGGCCGCCTCCTGCACCAGCAAGGCCTCGTCGCCATGCACCACATACAAGGGCGCCAGCGCACGCTGGAGCTGGGCGGGCAATTGGGCGGCGCCGATTTGCATGGCGGGGATTCTAGGCGGCATGCCACACTATTCGCTTCGTCACCACCCACACCGCCCGCCATGAGCACGACTTCGTTTCCCACCGTCGCCCTCGTGGGCGCCCCCACCGACATTGGCGCCGGCGCGCGCGGCGCGTCCATGGGCCCGGAAGCGCTGCGAGTCGCCGGCCTGAAAGCGGCGCTCGAGTCCCACGGCCTGCAGGTAGAAGACGGCGGCAACCTGAGAGGCCCAGCCAACCCTTGGCGCCCCGCCGTGGATGGCTACCGCCACCTGGACGAGGTGGTGGCGTGGAACCGCGCGGTGCACGACGCCGTGTATGCCGAGCTGACGAAGGGCCGCCTGCCCATCCTGCTGGGCGGCGACCATTGCTTGGCCATGGGCTCCATCAGCGCCGTGGCGCGCCACTGCCGCGCCACCGGCCGCAAGCTGCGCGTGCTCTGGCTGGACGCGCACGCGGACTTCAACACCTCGGCGCTCACCCCCAGCGGCAATTTGCACGGCATGCCGGTGGCGTGCCTCTGCGGCTTTGGCCCCGAGGCGCTGGTGCGCCTGGGTGGCGAGGGCCCGGCGCTGCACCCGCAGCAGGTGCGCCAGATTGGCATCCGCAGCGTCGATGCGGGGGAGAAGCGCTTCGTCCACGAGCAGGGCCTGGAGGTGTACGACATGCGCTACATCGACGAAATGGGCATGCGCCACACGATGGAGCAAGCCCTGGCGGGCCTGGACGCCGACACCCACTTGCATGTCAGCTTCGACGTCGATTTTCTGGACCCCGACATTGCGCCCGGCGTAGGCACGACCGTGCCCGGCGGCCCCACCTACCGCGAAGCCCAGCTGTGCATGGAGATGATCGCGGACACCGGCCGCCTGGCCAGCCTGGACGTGATGGAGCTGAACCCGGCGCTGGATGTGCGCAACCGCACCGCGCTGCTGGCGGTGGATTTGATCGAGAGCCTGTTTGGCAAAAGCACCTTGATGCGCGAGCACCAGGTGCGCAAATCCACGTTTCAAACGTAAACTGATCCCGCGCAACGCCCACTCCACGCTGCTGCGGCTGGCGCGCGGCTTTCTGGCCCGCTTTCCCGACGGCGCGGTGCTGGATGAGATCCAGCGCTGCCCGGCCCTGCTGTCGTGGTTGCAGGGGCTGGTGGACGAGCGCCGGCGCATGGGCGACTTCGTCCTGACCGGCTCGCGGCAGTTCGAGCTGGCCCACGGCCTGACGCAGACGCTGGCCGGGCGCGTCGGCCGGCTGGAGCTGCTGCTGCCGCTGTCGGCCACCACGGCGCGGCAGTGGCTGTCGGTGCTGGAGGCCAGCTACCTGATGCTGCGGCTGCCGCCCTACCACCAGAACATCGGCAAGCGGCTGGTCAAGACGCCCAAGCTCTACTTTCTGGACGCCGGGCTGGCGGCGTGGCTGGCGGGCATCCGCGCGCCAGCCCAGCTGCACACCCACGCGCTGCGCGGCGCGCTGTTCGAGACCTGGGTCGTCTCCGAGGTCTTGACATCCTCCCCCGCCTAAAGTCGGGGGATTCCTACGGCGCTCACCCCGGCATCGAGCCGGAATGAGTCGCTTCGGTGGGTTCCTGCTGCTGGCGGCATGACTGCACCGCTCACTTCACAGGCGCAACGGGCGTGTCCCGCCCTGAGTATGTTGATCGCGCCGACCAGATCGGCGTTTTCCTTGAAACCGCATTCGACGCACAGGAACCGGGCCTGCGTCTGGCGGTTGTCCGCCGACACATGGCCGCAGGCCGGGCACGTCCGCGACGTGTTCTGCGGCGGCACGACGATGAGATGCCCGCCGGCCCATGCCAGCTTGTAGTCCAGTTGGCGGCGGAACTCGAACCAGCCTTGATCGAGGATGGACTTGTTCAGGCCAGACTTGGCCCGAACGTTTCTTCCCGGCTGTTCGGTAGTGCCTGCCGCCGACCTGGACATGTTTCGCACCTGCAAATCCTCGATACACACCATCGCGTGGTTTTGGCTGATCGCGGTCGTGGTCTTGTGCAGGAAGTCGCGGCGGGCATTGCCGATGCGGGCATGAATGCGCTGGACTCTGGCTTTCGCCTTCCTCCAGTTGTTGCTGAACTTCACCTTCCGGCTCATGGCCTGCTGCGCTTTGCGCAGCGCGGTTTCGTGCCGCTTGAAGCTGTTGAGCGGCGCGTAGAACGTGCCGTCTGAGAGCGTGGCAAAGCGTGTCACGCCCATGTCGATGCCCACGGCACTGGTGGCCTTGGGCACTGGGGCTTGAATTTCACGCTCTGTCTGGATCGACACGTACCATTTGCCGCACGACTGGCTCACGGTAACGTTCTTCACCGTACCCAGAACCTCGCGGCTGTTGCGGTAGCGCAGCCAGCCGAGCTTGGGCAGAAACAGGCGGCTGTTGGCCTGATCGAGCTTGATCTGTTTCGGGTCGGGATAGCGGAAGCTGTCGTGTTGGCCTTTCTTCTTGAAACGTGGGAAACCGGCCCGCTTGGCGAAGAAGTTGGCGTAAGCGCGCTCCAAATCCTTCAGCGCCTGTTGCAGCGGATGCACAGGCGCATCGGCCAGCCACGGCGTTTCAGGCCCATTGCGCCACTCGGTGAGCAGCTTGCACAGGCCGCCGTAACCGAGCTTCTTTTCCCCTTGCTCGTAGCGTTCCTTCTGCAACGCCAGCGCCTTGTTGAATACGAAGCGGCACGAGCCAGCGAAGCAGCGCATCTGGCGCTGCTGTTCGCCGGTCGGCATCAGTTCGTATCTGAAGGCTTGCAGACGTTGCATGGGCGAAATGATACGCTTGGCCTATGAGCAACGACAACGATATTCGGCGCGGTCGGCACTGCGTCTTTCTGATGCACGTGCATTTGGTCTTCGTGACCAAATACCGGCGCGAAGTGTTTACC
>NZ_DAISXZ010000082.1:0-9420 GCF_036825565.1 Tepidimonas sp.
GGCGGCTCCTGCGCACGGGGGGCGGCCACTTGCGGCAGCGCCGACCAGAGTTCGGCCGAGGCGACCGTGATCGTCTCGCGCTGCCACGCCAAGCCCCAGGCCAGCGCCAGCGCCAGCAGTCCGTGGGCCAGCAGCGCCAGCACCCAGGGTGCCCAGCCGCCCGGGGCGGGCGGCGGGCTCAGGTCCAGATCGTCGGCCGTGGCCAGCATGGTGGGGAGCGGATCAACGGGTCGCGGGGTCGGTCTGCACGGCCAGCCCGATACGGGCAACGCCTGCGCGCTGCAGGGCATCCATCACCTGCATCACCTGTTCGTACGCGACGCGCTTGTCGCCGCTGATGATGATCGGCACGCTCACCGATCCGTCCGCCCCCGGCGCGCCCTGGATGGCCTGCACACGGGTGGGCAGATCTTTGAGGGTGACCACGTCGGCCTCGCCGCTGCTGCGGGCGCTGTCGCGCAGCCGCAGGCGGCCGTCGCGCTCCACGATCACCTGCACGAAGCGATCCGGCTGGCGTGCCGCCTGACCGACGCTGGGCAGCTCGACCTGGCTGGGCACGATCAGCGGGGCGGTCACCATGAAGATGATCAACAGCACCAGCATCACGTCGATGAAGGGCACCATGTTGATCTCGGTGATCGCGCGGCGGCCTTGTCCGCGGGGGGCGATGGCGGGCATGCGGGGCGGTCCTCCGGTCGGAAAAACGGTGCCCGCGTCAGTGGCCGGCCGGTGCCACGCCGGCGTGGCGGTGCAGGATGTTCGAGAACTCTTCGATGAAGGTCTCGAGCCGGTTGGCCAGGCGGTCGATGTCGTGCGCGAACCGGTTGTAGGCCAGCACGGCCGGAATGGCCGCGAACAGCCCGATCGCGGTGGCCACCAGCGCCTCGGCGATGGCGGGGGCCACGGTGGCCAGTGTCACCTGGGTCAGCGCCGCCAGCCCGGTGAAGGCGTGCATGATGCCCCAAACCGTGCCAAACAGGCCGACGTAGGGCGACACCGACCCCACCGAGCCCAGGAAGGACAGATTGACTTCGAGGGCGTCGAGCTCGCGCTGATAAGCGGCGCGCATGGCGCGGCGAGCGCCGTCGAGCAGCGCGTCGGGTTGGGTGATGCGCCGTTCGCGCAGCTTTTGGAACTCGCGCATGCCGCTGGCGAAGATGCGCTCCATCGGGCTGCCCTCGCGCGCGTTGCGCGCCGCGGCGGCGTATAGATCCTGCAGGTTGCCCCCAGACCAAAACTCGCGTTCGAAGTCGTCCGTCAGGTGCCGCACCCGCTTGAGGGCGAACACCTTGCGGAAAATCGCCGCCCAGCTCGTGACCGACACGCCAATCAGCAGCAGCACCACCGCCTGGACCACCCAGGAGGCGTTGAGCATCAGCTCGATGACGGAAAAGTCGTGCGTCATGCGCAAAGGTCCTTGTCGGAGTCGGCCTGCCGGGTCGATGCCCAGGCCGGGGCCAGGGCCGCGGTCACCTCGGCGGGCAGGCGGCCCGGGCGCATCGCCTCGGCCTCCACCCAGCCAATGCGCACCGTCCCCTCGCACAGCAGGGTCGGGGTCGGGTCGGTGCGCCACGCCTGCTGCTGCAGTGTCAGCGAGGCCCGTCCGAGTTCCCGGATGCGGGTACGGATCTCCAGCCGGTCGTCCAGCCGCGCCGGGCGCAGATAGCGGGCCTCGGCAGCGCTGACGACGAACATGCCCCCCGTGCGCTCGCGCAGCGCCTGCTGCCCCAGGCCTAGCCCGCGCAGCCACTCGGTGCGTGCCCGCTCGAAAAACTTCAGGTAGTTGGCGTAGTAGACAATGCCGCCGGCGTCGGTGTCTTCCCAATAGACCCGGATGGGCCAGGCGTGCAGCGGCGCGGCGTCCATCGCTTCAGCCGCGGCGGGCGGGGTCACGGGCCACCTCGTCGCCGCGGATTTGCGGCGCCAGCCGGTTGAGCACACCGTTGACGAACTTGTGCCCGTCGGTGCCGCCGAACGACTTGGCCAGTTCGATGCATTCGTTGATGACGACGCGCCACGGCACGTCCACGCAGTGCAGGAATTCGTAGGCGCCGATCCACAGCACCGCGTGCTCGATGGGCGACAGCTCCGCCAGTGGGCGGTCCAGCAGCGGGGCGAGGCGGGCATCCAGCTCGGCCCCTTGGGCAATGCAGCCGTGCAGCAGCGCGTCGTAGTGGGCGCTGTCGGCTTTGTGAAAACCGCTGAGGTCGCGTGTGAACAGGTCGATGTCCTGCGCGTCGTTGCGGCCCACCAGGTGCTGATACAGCCCCTGCAGGGCAAACTCCCGCGCGCGGGTGCGGGCGGATTTTTCGGATGCTTTGGTCATGGGCCGTATTGTCCCAGACCGCGCGGGCACCGTGCGGGTCAGTCCACGGGGAAGCGCCGCAGCAGAGTCGCCATCTCCACCGCCACGCGGGCGGCGTCGCGCGCCTTCTCGTCTTGGCGGGCGACGGCCTGCGCCAGGTTCTCGGTCGTCAGGATGGCGTTGGCGATCGGGATGTGGTGGTCCAACGCCACGCGGGTGATGCCGGCGGCCGACTCGTTGCACACCAGCTCGAAGTGGTAGGTCTCGCCGCGGATCACGCAGCCCAGCGCCACCAGCGCGTCGAAGCGATCGCTCTCGGCCATGGCCTGCAGGGCCAGGGGCACTTCCAGTGCGCCGGGGACCTGCTCCAGCGCCACGTCGGCCTCGGCCACGCCCAATACCCGCAGCTCGTCGCGGCAGGCGGCGGCCAGCGCGTCCGTGATGCCCTGGTTGAAGCGGGCTTGTACGATGCCGATGCGCAGGCCGCGGCCGTCCAGCGCCGGGCCGTCGCTTTTGTGGGCTCCCATCATGTCGGGTTTCCTTCCGTGGTTGGAGGGTGCAGAAAGCCCACCACCTCCAGCCCATAGCCCGTCATACTGGGCATGCGGCGGGGGTGGCCTAGCAGTTGCATGCGGTGGATGCCGCAGTCGCGCAGGATCTGGGCACCCACGCCGTAGGTGCGCAGGTCCATGCGGCCACGCTCCGGCGCTTGGGCCGAGCGGGCCGTGCCCTCGAACTGGGCCAGCAACTGGTCCGCCGATTCGCCGCAGTTGAGAAGCACCGCCACCCCGCGGCCGGCCTGCTGCAGATGGCGCAGGCTCGCCTCTAGGCTCCAGGAGTGCATGCGGCGGCCGGTCTCCAGCGCGTCCAGCACCGACAGCGGCTCGTGCACACGCACGGGTACCACCTCGTCGGGGCCCCACTGGCCCTTGATAAGCGCCAGATGCACCCCACCGCTGGTCTGGTCGCGGTAGGCGTAGGCGGTAAATTCGCCAAAGGCGGTGGCCAACGCTCGGCTGTTGACGCGCCGCACCAGGCTTTCGGTGCGGCTGCGGTGTTCGATAAGATCGGCGATGGTGCCGATTTTCAGACCATGCTGCGCGGCGAAGCGCTGCAGATCCGGCAGCCGGGCCATGGTCCCGTCGTCGTTCATGATCTCGCAGATCACGGCGGCCGGCGTGCAGCCCGCCATGGCCGCGAGGTCGCAGCCCGCCTCGGTGTGGCCGGCGCGCATCAGCACGCCGCCGTCCACCGCCTGCAGCGGGAACACATGGCCCGGCTGCACCAGATCGTCTGGGCGGGCGCTGGCCGCGACGGCGACGCGGATGGTGTGGGCCCGGTCAGCGGCCGAGATGCCCGTGGTCACGCCCTCGGCCGCCTCGATCGACACGGTGAAGGCAGTGCCCATCTTGGTGCCGTTGCGCGGCACCATCGGCGGCAGGCGCAGTTGCTCGCAGCGCTCGCGCGTCAAGGTCAGGCAGATCAAGCCGCGGCCGTACTTGGCCATGAAGTTGATCGCCTCGGGGGTCACATGGTCGGCGGCCAGGACGAGGTCGCCCTCGTTTTCGCGGTCCTCCTCATCGACCAAGATGACCAGCCGGCCGGCACGCAGCTCGGCCACGATCTCTTCCACGGAGGCGATGGGTGCCACCGCATCGGTGGCGTTTGGGTCAGTGCTCATGCTGGGGTAGGCGGGGAGGCGGCGCGGCGGGCCGCGGGGTCGGCAGGCGACGCGCAGGCGCCGTCAGGCGGTCGGTGGCACGGCAGCGAGCGACAGCATTCGCTCGACATAGCGCGCAATCATATCCACCTCCAGATTGACCCGCGCACCGACCGTCAACGCGCCCAGCGCCGTGTGCTGCATCGTGTGCGGGATCAGGTTGATGCTGACCTCGCAGCCATCCGCCCGGTCCGTGACGTGGTTGACCGTTAGGCTGACCCCGTTGACGGTGATCGACCCCTTGTAGGCCAGATATTTGGCCAGGTTGGGCGGGGCCAGCACGCACAGGTTCCAGGACTCACCCACGGCGGCCAGCCGGGTGACCGTGCCCACGCCATCGACGTGCCCGCTGACGATGTGCCCGCCCAGCCGGTCGGCCGGGCGCATGGCCTTTTCCAGATTGACCGGGCCGGGGCGGTCCAGGCCCGCGGTGCGGGCGAGCGATTCGGCCGACACATCCACGGTGAAGACCCCCTGCGTCGGGTCCAGCGACGTGACGGTCATGCAAGCCCCGTTGATGGCGATGCTGTCGCCCAGCGCCACATCGGCCAGATAGTCGCCCCCGGCCGCCACGTGCAGCCGCAGCCCATGGTCGACGCCGGTGCCGAGGGGTTGGTACCGCTTGATGCGCCCGACGCGGGTGATGATGCCGGTGAACATGACCGCGATTGTCGCAGTTTCGCAGGGGGTGGTCGGCACCGGTGGTGGGCGCTACCATCGGGTCGGTCGGGCTCCCATGGCGTGCCGCCGTCAGGCCCCTTACCGCTGCCTCTTTCCATTCGCCGACCCCGGAATCCATCCCCCATCGTATGGCCGCTGCGCGGTTTGTCATTCCCGACTTCCGTGACCTCGGGGTTCAATGGCGCTTGCTGCTGCTGGCCGAGGGGTTGCGCGCTCTGTGGTGGGTGCTGGGGGCCTCGCCCGCCGACGCCACCCTCCGGGGCTGGCTGACCGCCGGCGCGCTGTTCGAGCCGACCCTGTTGTCGGTGGCGGCCGCGCTGGCACTGCTGTCGCCGAGGTTGCGGCGCTGCCCTCCTTGGCGGGCGCTGCTGATCACCGCGCTGGTCGCGGTGTTGGTGGCGCTGGCCTGGCGGGCGCTGCTGCAGGGCTGGGGGCTGGCGGTGCCCACGCCGCCCACCGTCGTCGTGGCCACGCTGGCCGTGTGGGGCTGCATTGCGGGCTACTTCGACTGGCGCCACCACCGCTTGTCCCCCGCCTTGTCCGAGGCGCGGCTGCAGGCGCTGCAATCGCGCATGCGCCCGCACTTCCTGTTCAACAGCCTCAATGGTGTGCTGGCACTGATTCGGCGCGACCCGGCGCGTGCCGAAGCCATGCTGGAGGATTTGGCGGAACTCTACCGCGCCCTGCTGGCCGAGCCGCGTACGCTCGTGCCCTGGCGCGAGGAGTTGGCCCTGGCAAAGGCCTATCTGGCGGTAGGGCAGGTGCGCCTGGGCGAGCGGCTGCGCATCGCGTGGCATGTGGACACCGCGCCGGCGGATGCGCTGCTACCGCCGCTAACCCTGCAGCCACTGGTGGAAAACGCCGTTCGCCACGGGGTCGAGCCGCGACCGGAGGGGGCGTGTGTCACGGTGGAGGCGTTCCGCGACGACCGCCACCTGGTGCTGTTCGTGCGCAATCCGCTGCCGCCGCCCGAGGTGACCACGGGCGGGCACGGGCTGGCGCTGGCCAACCTGCGCGAGCGGCTGGCGCTGCTGTACGGCGGTGCGGCGCGTCTGCGAACCTACGAGTCGGAGGGCGAGTTCGTCGCCCAGGTGCGGCTGCCGATCCGCACGGGCGCCGACACTGCGGTCAGCCCCGCACCTCGTCGATCAGCGACTTGAAGGCCTCCACGTCCTCGAAGCTGCGATAGACGCTGGCAAAGCGCACGTAGGCCACCGGGTCGAGCTCGCGCAGCTCCAGCATCACCCACTCGCCCAAGCGCTGCGACGGCACCTCGCGCGCGCCGTCGGCCAGCAGCCTTTCCTCGATGCGGGCGATGGCGGCATCCAGCCGCTCGGTGCTGACCGGTCGCTTGCGCAGCGCCAACGCGAGGCTGGCGCGCAGCTTGGCCGCGTCGTAATCGACCCGGCGGCCGTCCTTCTTGACCACCTGCGGAAACGTCACCTCGGCGCGTTCGTAGGTGGTGAAGCGCCGGTCGCACGCGCCGCAGCGGCGGCGCCGGCGTACGAACACCCCGTCGTCGGACTCGCGCGTCTCCACCACCTGGGTGTCGGCGTGTCCGCAGAAGGGGCACTTCATCGCATCACCCGTAGACGGGGAAGCGCCGCGTCAGCTCCGCCACCTGCGCGCGCACGCGCTCGATGGTGGCCGGGTTGCGCGGATCGTCCAGCACGTCGGCGATCAGGTTGGCGGTCTGGCGCGCCTCGGCCTCGGTGAAGCCGCGCGTGGTCATCGCCGGCGTGCCGAGGCGAATGCCGCTGGTGACCATCGGCTTTTCCGGATCGTTCGGGATGGCGTTCTTGTTGACCGTGATGTGCGCCTGGCCGAGCACGGCCTCGGCCTCCTTGCCGGTGATGCCCTTGGCGCGCAGATCCACCAGCATCACATGGCTTTCGGTGCGGCCGCTGACGATGCGCAGCCCGCGCTGCTGCAGCGTCTCGGCCATCGCCTGGGCGTTGCGGATGACCTGCTGTTGATAGGCCTTGAACTCAGGGCTGAGCGCCTCCTTGAACGCCACCGCCTTGGCGGCGATCACGTGCATCAGCGGGCCGCCCTGCAGGCCTGGGAAGACGGCGCTGTTGATGGCCTTCTCGTGCTCGGCCTTCATAAGGATGATGCCGCCGCGCGGGCCGCGCAGGCTCTTGTGCGTGGTGGAGGTGACCACGTCGGCGTGCGGCACCGGGTTGGGGTAGACCCCGGCGGCGATCAGGCCGGCGTAGTGCGCCATGTCCACCATGAAGATCGCGCCGACCTCGCGCGCCACCCGCCCGATGCGCTCGAAGTCGATGCGCAGGCTGTAGGCGCTGGCGCCGGCGATGATCAGCTTGGGCCGGTGCGCGCGCGCTTTGGCCTGCAGCGCGTCGTAGTCGATTTCCTCGCGCTCGTTCAGCCCGTACGACACGACGTTGAACCACTTGCCCGACATGTTCAGCGCCATGCCGTGCGTCAGGTGCCCGCCTTCCGCGAGGCTCATGCCCATGATGGTGTCGCCGGGCTTGAGGAAGGCGAGGAACACCGCCTCGTTGGCGCTGGCGCCGCAATGCGGCTGCACGTTGGCGGCCTCGGCGCCGAACAAGAGCTTGACGCGGTCGATGGCCAGCTGCTCGGCCACGTCCACATGCTCGCAGCCACCGTAGTAGCGCTTGCCCGGATAGCCCTCCGCGTACTTATTGGTCAGCTGCGTGCCCTGCGCGGCCATCACCGCGGGCGACGCGTAGTTCTCGCTGGCGATCAGCTCGATGTGGGCTTCCTGGCGGGCGTTTTCGGCCTGGATGGCGGCCCACAGCTCGGGGTCGGTCTGTTCGATGAGGATGTGGCGGCTGAACATGGCAGTCCTGACGTGGTCGGTGGACCCGCGGCGGTGGTCACGCCTCACGGGCTGCCCAGGCGAACGGCGAGGCGGCATACCGCAGGTGACGTTGTGCTGCGCGCTCCCCCGTGGTGGTCCACGTCGGCCATTGCTGCTTGACGGGACAACAACCAGCCCCGAGGCCTATCGCCAGTCGCGCGCGCCGCAAATTTTATCAGGACGCCCGGGCGGCCAACGGCGCGGCCGCGGCGCGCGGCGCGGCGTCCGCCTCGATCTGCGGGGTGCTGGCAGGCTCGCCCGGCAGCACCGGTGCCGCCGGGCCGATCGATGCAGGCAGCGGCATGGTGGCCTGAAAACCCACCTGCTGCCCGCCCGATACGCGCTTGAGCCGCTCGTACTCGGACAGCACCTTGACGATGTAATCGCGGCCGTCGTGGGTGACGGCGCCGACGTACAGGCGCAGGCCGCCCGGGATCGAGCCGGCACGCCGCACCGCGTCCTGCAGGATCTCGGCGCCCACGCGCAGGTTGCTCAAAGGGTCGAAAGCCGCCAGCGTGCCGCCAAAGCCTTCAAACTTGTCGGCATGCACGCGGGTGTCCACCTGCATCAGGCCATGCGCGCCCACGGGGCTGGCCGCAAACGGGTTGAAGCGGGATTCGATGGCCATGACGGCCAGAATCAGCGCGGGGTCCAGCCGCAACTGCGGGCCGAGCTGGTAGGCCTCGGCGACCAGCGCCCCGATCGGTTCGCTGGCCACGCGGTATTTGCGCGCCAGCCAGTGCGCCACGCGCACCTGCTCGGGTGGCAGATCCTTCAGGTTGGCGGCCAGCACGCGCTCGGGCGCGGCGAGCTCGTCGTCCTCGACCGTGGCAGCCTGGCGGCCCAGCAGCCAGTCGGTCGCGCCGCGTTCCAGCTCGGCGCGCAACTGCGGCTGGGTGGCCAGCAGCACGACGGCCACCAGGGTCGCGACGCCAAACAACGCCATGCCGTGACGAGCGGCCGCCCAGACGCGCGCCACGATCTGCGCCAGTCCTTGAACGGGCGCGACGCGCGGGGTCCCGCTCGGGGAGCAGGCCGGTGCGCGATCCTGGGTGTCGATGCACGTGGTGGTCATGCACACACTCCTTTCTGGGAATGAACAAGCCGTCCGGCGCTCCCGCTCTCGGGGCGGGTTGCGTCGGGCGGTCGATCGGGTGTGCCGCGGTGGGCAACGGGGACCGACCCGGAGTCGCCCCTCGGGGCGTGCTCCACGGCACGGCTGCGGCGGATGCAGCGGCGTGCCGGCTCTGGCGGCTTGCGAAAAAGGTCGGTGGCATCCAGGGGCCATCGGCGGAGCCGGCTGGCGGGATGCCGCATCGCCGCGCGCTGCGTGGCGGGGCACCGACCTTTCTCGGGATTACGATGAACGAAACGGGCGCGATGGTAGGGGGCTTGTAATGACGAGTCAATACTTTAGATCGTGATTTTTATACCTGCAATTCATAAATAAAGCGTCGTCGGGGCGCCCCCCGGGCGAGACGGGTCATATTTTTTACCCAACAAAGGGGTGTCCGTCATCGAAAAAATTCAGCCCCAAGGGACCGGGCCGTGGCGTACACTGAAGGCGTCGCGATCAGAAACACGGTGGCAGCGATGCCCTTCTGGTCCGACGGGCCCGCCTCGGCGGCAAACGCCTTGGCCTGGCAACCCCCAATGGAAGCAATCCGTTGCTTCCGGCAGTGTGTGACAAGACCCTCCATGCTGCCGCGGCTGGCACGGTGAACCCCGTGCCAAGGCCTCGACGGGTGCAGCCCGTCGGGGCCTTTTTGCTGGGTTGGTCTTGCCGGGTGGGGCCGTGGGGTCAATCGGCGGTCGCGCGCCGCCGCACTTCGGCCAGGTAAGCCTGCCCATCCGGCGGGCGGCCGT
>NZ_DAISXZ010000083.1:0-9099 GCF_036825565.1 Tepidimonas sp.
CCCCGCGCGGGTGCTGTGGAAAAAGGCCGCCCGTTGTCGCTGCGCCGGGCAAGGGCGGGGCGTCGATCTCCGGAGCCGGGTAGACGGTCACCGTGCCTGCTGGGCGCCACCAGCTCCAGACGCGAAAGGCGCCCAGGGGGTAGCGGGTTTCGATGGACAGCGGGGGCAGGGGCTGCCGCCCCCGTGTGGCAAACACCAGGGGCAGGGCCACGCTCGCCGTCTCGCCAGGGGGGAGGTCGACCGACGCCGCGTCCGAATGGGGTTGCCCCCAGCGCACGGTCACGGCCCAGCGCGCGCGGCGCCCCGGGTTGTGCACATCGACCCGCACCCGAACCGGTTGACCCGCGAATGCCTCGCCTTCGAGGCCCACCCCCAGGCGCAGCCCGCGCAGGTTCTGATGCGCGACCCACACCCCGACCGCCGCCTGGCCCGCCAGCAGAAAGGTCAGCAAATACCCCAGGTTGAGCTGGTAGTTGATGCTGCCCACCAGCAGCAGGAGCAGCGTCAGCCCCAGCATCCAGCCCGGCCGGGTCGGTAGCACGTACAGATTGCGGTGGGTCAGCGCATGCTCGGCGGTCGCGGGCAGCCGCGCCAGCCACCAGGCACGCAACCGCGCCAGCGGGCTTCGCACCGGAGCACGGGGCTGGGCCATGGGCGCTTTCAAGGCAGGGGAAGGGCTTGCACCAGTGCGCGCAATTGGCCCGCCGCATCCCGTCCGGCCCCTGCCGCGGGCGTGAGCCGGTGCGCGGCCACGGGGACCAGCACGTCGATCAGATCGTCCGGGGCCACGTAATCGCGGCCCTGCACCAGCGCCCGGGCCCGTGCCGCGCGCAGCAGCGCCAGGCCGGCCCGGGGGCTCAGGCCGTGGGCAAACCAGCGCGGCTCGCGTGTGGCGGCCAGCAGCGCCTGCAGATAGTCCAGCAACGGGTCGCTCACCGCCACCGCCTCCACCGCCTGCTGCAAGCCGAGCAAGCCTTCGGCATCGAGCGCCGCCGGCAGCCTTTGCAGCATCTGCCGGCGGTCCTCGCCCCGCAGCAGGGCGCGCTCGGCCGCGCGGCCAGGGTAACCCAGCGACAGCCGCATCAAAAACCGGTCCAGTTGCGACTCGGGCAGGCCGTGGGTGCCCAATTGCTCGAAGGGGTTTTGTGTCGCGATGACGAAGAACGGCCGCGGCAGCGCGTGCGTGGCGCCATCGACGCTGACCTGACGCTCCTCCATCGCCTCCAGCAGCGCACTCTGGGTCTTGGGGCTGGCGCGGTTGATCTCGTCGGCCAGCAGCACCTGGGTGAACAGCGGCCCGGGGTGGAACACGAAGTCCTGCCGCGCCCGGTCGTATACCGAAGCGCCGATCAAATCGCTGGGCATCAGGTCGGCCGTGAACTGCACCCGCGCAAACTGCAGCCCCAGCGTGCGCGCCAACGCCTGCGCCAGCGTCGTTTTGCCGACGCCGGGCAGGTCCTCGATCAGCAAATGGCCGCCCGCCAACACGCAGGTCACGGCGTCGCGCAGGACGTCGTCCTTGCCCACGATGACCGTGGTAAGCTGATGCATCAAGGAGGCAATGAGGGGCCGGTACGCGGTCATGCCCCGACGATACCGGAAAGCGCTGCGGCTCGCCGCCCCCAACCCGTCTGCCATGAAACCGACCGGTTACTACACCCATCCCGCCTGCGTCCGGCACGACATGGGGCCAGGCCACCCGGAGTGCCCCCAGCGTCTTGGAGCCATCGACGACCGCCTGCTGATCACCGGCCTGCTCGATGCCCTGGAGCAGCGCACCGCCACCCCGGCTTCCGCCGCCGAGCTGGAGCTGGCCCACGATCGGCTGCATGTCGCGGCCATCCGCGGGTTGAGCGATGAGTTGCGCGATGCCATCGCGGCGGGCGGGCCGCAAACGCTCTCCGTCGATCCGGACACGGCGCTCAATCCCCACACCTGGGAGGCCGCGCTGGCCGCCGCCGGCGCCGCGATCGACGCCACCGAGGCCGTGGTCAACGGCGAGCTGGCCAACGCCTTCTGCGCCGTGCGCCCGCCGGGGCACCACGCCTGCCGCAACCGGGCGATGGGGTTCTGCTTCTTCAACAACGTGGCGGTGGCGGCCAAGTACGCGCTGGCGCGCCTGGGGCTGCAGCGCGTGGCGATCGTCGACTTCGACGTGCACCACGGCAACGGGACGGAGGACATCGTCGCCGGCGACGAGCGCATCCTGATGTGCAGCTTTTACCAGCACCCCTACTATCCGGAATGGGACCACCGCGACGACGCCAACCTGGTCAACGTGCCGGTGCCGGCCTACACCAAAGGCATGGACGTGCGCGAGCTGATCGAGATGATGTGGCTGCCGCGGCTGGAGGCGCATCGCCCGCAGCTGATCCTCATCAGCGCCGGCTTCGACGCCCACCGCGAGGACGACCTGGGCCAGCTCGCGCTGGTGGAGCAGGACTACGTCTGGATCACGCAGCGGCTGATGGACGTGGCGCGCCGCCACGCCAAGGGCCGCATCGTCAGCGTGCTGGAGGGCGGCTACAACCTGAGCGCGTTGGCGCGCAGCGTCGAGGCGCACGTGCGCGTGCTGGCCGACGTCTGACCGCCGCCCCGAAACGAGGAGACCCCCGCCGATGACCACCCCCGACACCGAACCGATCCTGCTGCACGCGCGCGACGCGCGCGGCGTGCACACCCTCACGCTCAACACCCCCAAGGCCTTCAATGCGCTCAGCGAAGCGATGCTGGAGGCGCTGTCGGCCAAGCTCGACGAGATCGCCGCCGACGACGGCGCGCGCGTGCTCGTCATCGCCGCAGCCGGCAAGGCTTTCTGCGCCGGCCACAACCTGAAGGAGATGCGCGCCAATCCGCGGCTGGAGTACTACCAGCAGCTGTTTGCGCGCTGCTCGCGCATGATGCTGCAGATCCAGCGCCTGCCGGTGCCGGTGATCGCGCGCGTGCAGGGGCTGGCCACCGCCGCCGGCTGCCAGCTGGTGGCGCAGTGCGATCTGGCGGTGGCGGCGCAGGAGGCGCGCTTCGGCGTCAACGGCATCGACGTCGGGCTGTTCTGCGCCACGCCCAGCGTGCCGCTGGTGCGCAACGTGCCGGTCAAGGTGGCGATGGAGATGCTGCTGACCGGCGAGTTCATCGGCGCCGAGGAGGCGCGCCAGCGCGGGCTGGTCAACCGCGTGGTGCCGCTGGACGCGCTGGACGCGGAGGTGGAGCGGCTGGTGGTGGCGATCCTGGCCAAGCCGCGCGAGGCGATCGCGATGGGCAAGGCGGTGTTCTACCAGCACCGCGAGACCGGCATCGAGGCGGCCTACCAGCTCGCCGGCCAGACCATGGCCTGCAACATGATGCACGAGGTGGCGCAGGAGGGCGTGCAGGCCTTCATCGACAAGCGTGCGCCGGCCTGGCGCGCGGGGGGCTGAGCGGATGGCCCGTCCCGCCGCGCCCGTCCCAATCGACGACCTCGGCTCCTGGCTGCAGACGTTCGCGCAGCCCGGCGCGCTGCTGGAGCTGGCGGCGCTGGCGCTGTGCGTCGGCATCGCGTGGCTTGCGGTGCGGGCGCTGCAGCGCGCCTTCAACCCGGACGCCGAGCGCTCCATCTGGTTCGGCCGCCGCGGCGTCGACGGCGTGCTGTTTCCGCTGCTGCTGCTGGTGCTGGCCTACGGCGCGCGCGCGCTGACGCTGCTGTGGGCGCCGCGCGCGGTGTGGCACGTCGTGCTGCCGGCGCTGATCGCGCTGGTGGTCATCCGCATCGGCGTCAAGGTGCTGGAGGTGGCGTTCAAGGGCGCGGCGTGGCTGCGACCGGTGGAGCGCACCGTCTCGTGGCTGGCGTGGCTGGCGGCGGTGGCGTGGATCACCGGGCTGCTGCCGGTGGTGCTGGCGGAGCTGGACCAGATCTCGTGGAAGCTCGGCGGCACCCAGCTTTCGGTGCGCACGCTGATCGAGGGGCTGCTGTCGGCCGGCGCGGTGCTGATCGTGGCGCTGTGGGTGTCGTCGGCCATCGAGGCGCGCCTGCTGCGCGACGCCACCGGCGAGTCACTGTCGCTGCGCAAGGCCGCCAGCAACGCCGCGCGCGCGCTGCTGCTGTTCGTCGGGCTGATGCTGGCGCTGTCGGCGGTCGGCATCGATCTGACGGCGCTGTCGGTGCTGGGCGGCGCCATCGGCGTCGGCATCGGCTTCGGCCTGCAGAAGCTCGCCGCCAACTACGTCAGCGGCTTCGTTATCCTGACCGAGCGCAGCATGCGCATCGGCGACATGGTGCGGCTCGACACCTTCGAGGGCGTGGTGGCCGACATCAAGGCGCGCTACACGGTGATCCGCGCCGTCAGCGGGCGCGAATCCATCGTGCCGAACGAGATCCTGATCACGCAGCGGGTGGAAAACCTCTCGCTGTCGGACCCGAAGGTGTGGCAGTCCACCGTGGTCGGCGTGGCCTACGACAGCGACGTGGCGCTGGTGCGCCGGCTGCTGGAGCAGGCGGCGCTGGAGCAGCCGCGTGTGCTGCGCGACCCGGGGCCTCTCGCGGCGCTGTCGGCCTTCGGCGCCGACGGGCTGGAGTTCACGCTCGGCTACTGGATCGCCGACCCGGAAAACGGCCAGCTCGGCCTGCGCTCGGCGATCAACCTGCGCATCCTGGAGCTGTTCCGCGAGCACGGGGTGGAGATCCCGTACCCGCAGCGCGTGCTGCACGTGCGGGCGTCCCCGGAGGGTGCCGTCGCGGCGGCCCCGGCCGTGCTGCCGCACACCGGCGAGGGCGCCGCATGAGCCGGGGATGCCGGATGTCGCACGGGCGGCGCGTCGGCGCCACGCAGGGCTTGTGACACCCCACACGACCGCCTATAATCAAAAAAACGAACGGTCGTTCGTTTTTTGGCGGAGTTTCCTCCTTACAATGCGCTCAGTTGACGTTGACGTAAACGTAAAGTTGGCGTCACTGCCCCACCACCCACAGGAGCAAGCATGAAGATCCTCGTCCCCGTCAAGCGCGTGGTCGATTACAACGTCAAGGTCCGGGTCAAGGCGGACGGCACCGGCGTCGACATCGCCAACGTCAAGATGAGCATGAACCCCTTCGACGAAATCGCCGTCGAGGAGGCCGTGCGCCTGAAGGAAAAAGGCGTCGCCACCGAGGTCGTGGCCGTCTCGTGCGGTGTGGCGCAGTGCCAGGAGACGCTGCGCACCGCCATGGCCATCGGCGCCGACCGCGCCATCCTGGTCGAGACGGACGAGGAGCTGCAACCCCTGGCCGTGGCCAAGATCCTCAAGGCCCTGGTGGACAAGGAGGCCCCGGGCCTGGTGATCCTGGGCAAGCAGGCCATCGACGACGATGCCAACCAGACCGGCCAGATGCTGGCTGCACTGGCCGATCTGCCGCAGGCGACCTTTGCCTCCAAGGTCGAGGTGCAGGGCGATGCGGTCGAGGTCACGCGCGAGGTGGACGGCGGTCTGGAGACCCTCAAGCTGACCCTGCCCGCCATCGTGACCACCGACCTGCGCCTCAACGAGCCGCGCTACGTCACGCTGCCCAACATCATGAAGGCGAAGAAGAAGCCGCTCGAGACCCTCAAGCCCGCCGATCTGGGGGTGGACGTGGCGCCGCGTCTGAAGACGTTGAAAGTCGCCGAGCCGCCCAAGCGCAGCGCCGGCATCAAGGTGCCCGACGTCGCCACGCTGGTCGACAAGCTCAAGAACGAAGCCAAGGTCATCTGAGGAAAGGACACGCCGCCATGACCATTCTCGTCATCGCCGAACACGACAACGCCACCCTCAAGGGGGCCACGCTCAACACGGTGGGCGCCGCGCTCAAGCTGCAGGCGGCTGGCGCCGGGGACATCCATGTGCTGGTGGCCGGCCATCAGGCGGCTGCCGCCGCCCAGGCCGCTGCCCAGATCGCGGGCGTGGCCAAGGTGCTGCACGCCGACGGACCCGCGCTGGCCCACGGCCTGGCCGAAAACGTCGCCGCGCAGGTGCTGGCGCTGTCCGGCGGCTACAGCCATATCCTCTTCCCGGCCACGGCGGGCGGGCGCAATGTGGCGCCGCGCGTGGCCGCCAAGCTGGACGTCGCGCAACTCAGCGACATCACCGCCGTGATCGACGCGCACACCTTCGAGCGGCCGATCTATGCCGGCAACGCCATCGCCACCGTGCAGAGCAGCGATGCCCAGCATGTGATCACGGTGCGCACCACGGCGTTCGACGCGGCGGGAGCGGGTGGTGCGGCGGCGATCGAATCGGTGCCCGCGGTGGCCGACGCCGGCAAGAGCACCTTCGTCAAGAGCGAACTGGCCAAGAGCGACCGCCCCGAACTGACCGCCGCCAAGGTCATCGTTTCGGGCGGCCGGGCGCTGGGCAGCGCCGAGAAGTTCAACGAAGTCATCACCCCCTTGGCCGACAAGCTTGGGGCGGCCATCGGCGCCAGCCGTGCGGCGGTGGACGCGGGCTACGCGCCCAACGACTGGCAGGTTGGCCAGACCGGCAAGATCGTTGCGCCCCAGCTCTACGTAGCCGTCGGCATCAGCGGCGCCATCCAGCACCTGGCGGGCATGAAGGACTCCAAGGTCATCGTCGCGATCAACAAGGATCCGGAGGCGCCGATCTTTAGCGTGGCCGACTACGGCCTCGAAGCGGATTTGTTCCAGGCCGTTCCCGAACTGGTGCAGGCCCTCTGATTCGGCCATCGACAAACGGGCATCCGAGGGATGCCCTTTTTTTGCCCTAGGAGACCCCCATGACCTTCAAGGCCCCCGTCAAGGACATGCTCTTTGCGATGGAGCACCTGGCGCAGTTGGACCAGATCGCGCAGATGCCCGGTTTCGAGGAAGCCAACCTGGAGACCGCCCAGGCCGTGCTGGAAGAATGCGCACGCCTGAACGAGGAAGTCATCGCCCCCCTGAACTGGGAAGGCGACAAGAACCCGTCCTGGTTCGAGGATGGTCAGGTGCGCACCACCCCCGGTTTTGCCGAAGCCTTTCGCCAATACGCCGAAGGCGGCTGGCAGGGGCTGCAGCACCCCGCCGAGTTCGGCGGCCAGGGCCTGCCCAAGACGATCGGGGCCGCCTGTGGCGAGATCCTCAACGCCGCCAACCTCAGCTTTGCCCTGTGCCCGCTGCTGACCGACGGCGCCATCGAGGCGCTGCTGACGGCCGGCAGCGACGCGCAAAAGGCCACCTACATCCCGCCGATGATCGAGGGGCGCTGGACCGGCACCATGAACCTGACCGAGCCGCAGGCCGGCAGCGACCTGTCGCTGGTGCGCACGCGCGCCGAGCCGCAGCCGGACGGCACCTACAAGATCTTCGGCACCAAGATCTTCATCACCTACGGCGAGCACGACATGGCCGAGAACATCGTGCACCTGGTGCTGGCCCGCGTGCAAGGGGCGCCCGAAGGCGTCAAGGGCATCAGCCTGTTCATCGTGCCGAAGTTCCTCGTCAACCCGGACGGCTCGCTGGGCGCGCGCAACGACGTGCACTGCGTCAGCATCGAGCACAAGCTGGGCATCAAGGCCAGCCCCACCTGCGTGCTGCAGTACGGCGACCACGGCGGCGCCATCGGCTACCTGGTCGGTGAAGAAAACCGCGGCCTCGAGTACATGTTCATCATGATGAACGCCGCCCGCTACGCCGTGGGGGTGCAGGGGATTGCCGTGTCCGAGCGCGCCTATCAGAAGGCCGTGCAGTACGCGCGCGATCGCATCCAGAGCCGCCCGGTCGATGGCAGCGTGGCGGGTGCGGCGCCGATCATTCACCATCCGGACGTGCGCCGCATGCTGATGACGATGCGCGCGCTGACCGAAGGCTGCCGCGCCATGGCCGCGGTGGCCGCGGCCGCCTACGACGCCGCCCATCACCACCCGGACGAGGCCGTGCGGCGCCAGAACCAGGCCTTCTACGAATTCATGGTGCCGTTGGTCAAGGGCTACAGCACCGAGATCAGCCACGAGGTCACGAGCCTGGGCGTGCAGGTGCACGGCGGCATGGGCTTTGTGGAGGAAACCGGCGCGGCTCAGTACTACCGCGATGCCAAGATCTTGACCATCTACGAAGGCACGACGGCCATCCAGGCCAACGACCTGGTCGGGCGCAAGACCGCGCGCGATGGCGGAGCGACGGCCCTAGCCATCGCGGCGCAGGTCCAGGCCACCGAAGCCGCGCTGGCCGCCAGCGGCAGCGAGGCGGCGCGCGCCGTGCAGGCGCGCCTGGAGGCTGCGCGGCTGGCTTATGAGGAGGTGGTGCGCTTCATCGCCGCGCAGGCCAAGGCCGACCCCGTGGCCACCTACGCCGGCAGCGTGCCGTACCTGATGCTGGCCGGCAACCTGATGGCGGGCTGGCAGATGGCGCGCGCGCT
Source organism: Tepidimonas sp. (assembly GCF_036825565.1). Classification (GTDB taxonomy): domain Bacteria; phylum Pseudomonadota; class Gammaproteobacteria; order Burkholderiales; family Burkholderiaceae_C; genus Tepidimonas. The sequence continues at coordinate 8,341 of NZ_DAISXZ010000083.1, forward strand.
GCTCGCCGCGGAGCGGGAGCTGGCCGCCGGTCGTGACGAAGCGTTCATGCGTGCCAAGATCGCCACCGTGCGCTTCTACGCCGACCACATCCTGACCCGCTGCGGCGGCTGGCGCGACGGCATCGTGGCCGGCCACACCCCCATCGCCGACATGGCGCTCGACGCATTCTGAGGAGACGGACCCATGTCACGACTGCCCGCCGTGTTGCAGCGCGTGCCGTTCCCCGTGATCGGCTCGCCGCTGTTCATCATCAGCAACCCCAAGCTCGTCATCGAGCAGTGCAAGGCCGGCATCGTCGGGGCGATGCCCGCGCTCAATGCGCGGCCCGCTTCGCAGCTCGACGAATGGCTGGCCGAGATCACCGAGACGCTGGCGGCTCACAACGCCGCGCATCCGGAGCAGCCGGCCGCGCCCTTTGCGATCAACCAGATCGTGCACAAGAGCAACGACCGGCTCGAGCACGACATGGCGCTGTGCGAGAAGTACAAGGTGCCCATCGTGATCACCAGCCTGGGCGCGCGCGAGGACGTCAACCAGGCCGTGCACGGCTGGGGCGGCGTGGTGCTGCACGACATCATCAACAACACCTTTGCGCACAAGGCCATCGACAAAGGGGCCGATGGCCTGATCGCCGTGGCGGCCGGCGCGGGCGGCCACGCCGGCACCAAGAGCCCGTTCGCCCTCATCCAGGAAATCCGCCAGTGGTTCGACGGACCGCTGGCGCTGTCGGGCTCGATGGCCACGGGGTCGGCGGTGCT
>NZ_DAISXZ010000084.1:0-8901 GCF_036825565.1 Tepidimonas sp.
GACGATGAGCTTGACGCCCGTGAGGCCGCGGGCGAGCAGCTTCTCCAGGAAACGGTGCCAGTTGATCTCCGCCCGCCTGACCGTGCACGAAAACCTGCTCATGGGCCAGGCCTCGCAAAAAGCGGGGACGCCCATGCCGCCTCAGCTTTATGAACTCTTTCCGGTGCTCAAGCAGATGCTCAGTCGCCGGGGCGGCGACCTCTCCGGCGGGCAGCAACAACAGTTGGCGATTGCCCGTGCCCTGGCATCCAGCCCCCGGCTGCTGGTGCTCGACGAACCGACCGAAGGCATTCAGCCCAGCATCATCAAAGATATTGGCCGGGTGTTGCGGAAACTGGCCCGAGAAGGGCTGGACGGCCAGCCCATGGCGATCGTGCTTGTGGAGCAGTATTACGACTTTGCCGAAGAACTGGCTGATCACTACCTGGTGATGGAGCGCGGCGAGGTGGTGGCCAGCGGGCCTGGGGCCGAAATGCAGGTCCGCGGTATTCGCCAACTTTTGGCGATCTGAAGTTTCGCTCAAACCCGCCAAATCCGCGCCGGCTGCCCCGGCAGCCCCCACGCCGACTGCCGCAGTGCCGCCCAGCCTTGCTGCACCAGGGTCATCACCGGCTCGACCAGCGGGCCCAGCACCCGCAGCACCAGCACATGATCGTTGGGGCAGGTGGCGCCGGCTGGCAGATCGGCCAGCCTGTCGGGCAGGACGGCGCGCACCGCATCCAGCAGGCGCTCCCGCCGCTCGCGGCTCCATGGCGTGCCGCTGGCCAGCACCAGCGTGCCCAGGCAGCGGTGGCCGCCCAGCCCCACCGGGCTGTCGAGCAGGCATGCATCCGCGGCGTCCAGCCGGCCTTGCTCCAGCCAATGGCCCTCGATGCAAAGGCGCTGGTGCAGGCAGCCGCTGTTGAAGGGCTGGCCAGAGCCCGGCAGCCCCAGCGCCGTCACGTCCCAGGCGAGCCACTCGGCTCCTTCCGCCAGTTGCACCTCCAGCGCATTGCGGGCCTGGCAGCCTGGGTAAGCGATGGTCTCCAGCGGCACTCATTCCAGCCGGGCGCCCAGCTCCAGCCGAATGTGCACCCGCTGGGTGGCCGGCTCGCTATCGGAGCGGTAGAAACGCGTCGCACCCGGCGTGGAGACGAGGCCGTGCGCGCCCGCATCCGCCTGCACCGTCACGCGCAGCGTGTCGCCTTCCACCAGCCCGCCGGGGGGGTGAACGATCACGTTGTGGCGGATGCCTGGGCCTTCCGGATACAGGCTGTGGAACTGTGGAACAGGCGCAGCGGACCGTGGTGGCGGTGGCGGGCCACCTTGGTGTCGCCCCGCCGCTGGTTGTGCAGATGCAGGTGGGCGTCCCAGGGCATGGTGCGGCGGGCGTGCGGGGCGGCACGCGGCTCAGGCGGCTTGGCTGCCGCGGTGGGCCCAGGCGGTGGTGTTTTTTTCGATCAGGCTGAACAGCTCGTACATTGCCATGGCCATGATGCCCACCACCAGCAGCCCGGAGAAGGCCAGTCCCATCTGCATCGACGAGCCGGCCGAGATCAGCAGATAGCCGATGTCCTCGTTGGCCGCCGTCATTTCGGACACCGTCGTGCCCACGAACGCCAGCGTGATGGCGACCTTGAGCGAACCAAAAAAATACGGCAGCGATCGCGGCAGCCCCACCTTGGTCAGCACGTCCCAGCGGCGGGCGCCGAGCACGCGCAACACGTCCTCCAGCTCCGGCTCCAGCGTGGCCAGCCCGGTGGCGATGTTGACCATGATGGGGAAGAAGCTGATCAAAAAGGCCGTCAGGATCGCTGGTCCCACGCCGATGCCAAACCACACCACCAAAATCGGCACGAAGGCCGCCTTTGGCAGGGCGTTGAAAGCCGTCATCAGCGGATAAAGGGCCGCATAGGCTAGGCGCGAGGAGCCCATCAGAAAGCCGAGCAGCACGCCGACCACGATGGCGATGCCAAAGCCCGCCATGGTCACCCAGAAGGTGCGCCAGGCGTGGCCCAGAATGACCGTGTGGTGTTCGACCGTCTGCTCCCAAATGCGCGAGGGGCTGGGAAAGATGAACTCCGACACGCCAAAGCCGCGTGTGATCGCCTCCCACAGGACGATCAGCACGACCAGCAACATCAGGGGCGAGAGCCGTTCCAGGGTTTTGCGGGACATGGCGGTTACTGCTGCAGGGGTGCGCCGGTTTTGCGCATGGCACCGATGTGGCTGCGCAGCTCGTGCACGATGTCGGTGAACTCGGGTGTGTAGGTAACTTCCAGATCGCGCGTGCGCGGGATCGGGATGTCGCGCCGCACGACGAAGCGCCCGGGGCTTTTGCTCATACAGTACACCGTGTCGGCCAGAAAGACGGATTCGCGCAGGTCGTGCGTGACGAGGATGACGTTGAAGCGCTGCGCCTCCCACAGGTCGCGCAGGGTGCACCAGAGCTCCTCGCGGGTGAGGGCATCCAGTGCGCCGAAGGGCTCATCCAGCAGCAGCATCTTGGGCTCGTGGATGAGCGCGCGGCAGATGCTGGCGCGCTGCTGCATCCCACCCGACAGTTCCCAGGGGAACTTGCGCTCGTAGCCCGCCAGGCCCACGGAGGCGAGCAATCGCTTCGCGCGCTCCTCGAACTCGCGCCGCCGGTCCTTGAACTGGCTGCGGAACGGCTCCACGATCTCCAGCGGTAGCAGCACGTTATCCAGCGTGGTGCGCCAGGGCAGCAGCGACGGTGCCTGAAACGCCATGCCAGAAATCTTCAGCGGCCCGTCCACGGGCTGCCCGTCGACGCGGATGGCGCCGCGCGAGGGGCGTTTCAGGCCCGTGGTTAGCTTCATGAACGTGGACTTGCCGCAGCCCGACGGCCCGACAATGGCGATGAACTCGCCGCGGCGCGCCTGCAGGTGTATGTCTTCGACGGCAAACTGTCCCTTGTCCAGCAGCGTCTGGTTGTTGGCCAGCCACACGCCGTCGAATTCGACGAAGGGGGCGTCCGGTTGCGGGGTAGCGTGCGAGCGCCGCCGCGCGTCAACCCCGCACCCGCGCCGCCGCGACCGCCGTCATGTTGAGCACGCGGCGCACGGTGGCGGCCGGCGTCAGCACATAGGCCGTGCCGTTGACGCCCATCAGGATCGGCCCCACCGTTACGCCGCCGCTGGTGGTGGTCTTCATGACGTTGTAGAGGATGTTCGCCGCGTCCAGATTGGGGCAGACCAGCAGGTTGGCGCTGCCGGACAGTGTCGAGTCGGAAAGAAAGCGCCCGCGGATCTCGGGCTCCAGCGCCGCGTCGCCGTGCAGCTCGCCGTCGCATTCGATCTCGGGATGCGCGGCGACGAACAGATCGCGCGCGGCGCGCATCTTGCGCGCACTGGCGCGCTTGGACGAGCCGAAGGTGGAGTGCGACAGGAACGCCACCTTGGGAGCGATGCCAAAGCGCTGCACCTCCTGTGTGGCCATCCAGGCGATCTCGGCCAGTTGTTCGGCGCTGGGATCCTCGTTGACGTAGGTGTCGGTGATGAAGATCGGCCCGCGGTCGGTGTTGACCGCATTGAGCGCGGCGTAGAGTGAAGCCTCGGGGCGCCGCCCCAGGATGGCGTCGATGCGCTCCAGATGCGTCGTGTACGTCCCGACCAGCCCGCAGATGAGGGCGTCGGCATCGCCCAGGTGCACCATCAGCGAGCCGATGATGGTGTTGGAGCGGCGCACCGCTGCCTTGGCGACCTCCGGCGTGGCGCCGTTGCGCTTCATCAATTGGTGGTAGGCCTCCCAGTACTGGCGGAAGCGTGGGTCGTCCTCGGGGTTGACGTTTTCCACATCGACGCCCAGGCGCAGGTTCAGCCCCGCTTTGCGGATGCGCGCCTCGATGACCGCAGGGCGGCCGATCAGGATCGGCTGAGCGATGCCTTCCTCCAGCGCGAGCTGGGCCGCGCGCAGGGCGCGTTCGTCCTCGCCGTCCGCGTAGGCCACGCGGGCCTTGGGCGCCACGGCCTTGGCGGCGTTGAAGACCGGCTTCATCAGGATGCCGGTCTGGTAGACGAAGCGCTGCAAGCTGTCGCGGTAGGCCCCGATGTCGGCGATCGGGCGCGCGGCGACGCCCGAGTCCGCCGCCGCCTGCGCGACCGCCGGGGCGATGCGCAGGATCAGCCGGGTGTCGAACGGCTTGGGGATGAGGTAGTCCGGGCCAAACTGCAACTCCTGCCCGGCGTAGGCGGCAGCCACCTCGTCGCTGATCTCGGCCTTGGCCAGGGCCGCGATCTCGTGCACGCAGGCCAGCTTCATCGCTTCCGTGATGCGGGTGGCGCCGCAGTCCAGCGCGCCGCGGAAGATGTACGGAAAGCACAGGACGTTGTTGACCTGGTTGGGGTAGTCGCTGCGCCCGGTGGCGATGATGCAGTCGGGCCGGGCCGCCTTGGCGACCTCGGGGCGAATTTCGGGCTCGGGGTTGGCCAGCGCCAGGATGACCGGCCGCTCGGCCATGGTCTGCACCATCTCGGCCGTCAGCACCCCGGGCGCCGAGCAGCCCAGAAACACGTCGGCGCCGCGCACCGCATCGGCCAGCGTGCGCGCCGCCGTCGTGCGGCAGTAGCGCCGCTTGGATTCGTCCAGTCGGCCGGCCAGGGCGTCCTCGCGCTGGTCGTGGATCACGCCCTTGGAGTCGCACACCAGCATGTGCTCGGGCCGCGCTCCCAGCGCGACGAACAGATCCAGCACCGCGATTGCGGCCGCCCCCGCGCCGCTGACGGCGATGCGCACGTCGCCGATGCCCTTGCCCACCAGTTCCAGCGCATTGATGAGCGCTGCCGCCGAGATGATCGCCGTGCCGTGCTGGTCGTCGTGGAACACGGGGATCTTCATGCGCTCGCGCAACTGGCGCTCGATGTAGAAGCACTCGGGCGCCTTGATGTCCTCCAGATTCACGCCGCCGAGCGTCGGCTCCAGCGCGGCGATGATCTCGACCAACTTGTCCGGGTCCTTCTCGGCCAGCTCGATGTCGAACACATCGATGCCCGCGAATTTTTTGAACAGACACCCCTTGCCTTCCATCACCGGCTTGCCGGCCAGCGGGCCGATGTCGCCCAGGCCTAGCACGGCGGTGCCGTTGGTCACCACGCCGACCAGGTTGCCGCGGCTAGTGTAGTCGGCGGCCTTGTTGGGGTCGGCCGCGATCTCCAGGCACGGATAGGCCACGCCGGGGGAGTAGGCCAGGCTCAGGTCGCGCTGGTTGGACAGCGCCTTGGTCGGCGTGACGGAAACCTTGCCCCGGGTCGGGGTGCGGTGGTATTCGAGCGCGGCGTCGCGCAGGGCTTGTTCGGCGGGCGTCATGGTGGCGTGATGCGTGATGCGCAAGGGACGAAAAAGGTGCGGCGCCACCCGCCCGGAAACCCTCGGTCGTGCGGCGTGACGCGCCAAGTGTAACGAGCACGTCCGGGCAGTGCTCATTACAATGTCGATGGTGAACGCCATCGTCCGTTGCCGCCGCTGGCCGCTTGCGCTGGCCCTTCTGGCGCTGCTGTGGGCAGCGCTGGCGCCCACGCTCGCCCGGGCGTGGGCGGGCGAGCCGCGTGCTGGCGAGCGGGTGCAGATCTGCACCAGCACCGGCATGGCCTGGGTTGCGCTGGACGCGGCTGGCGACGCCGCACCGGACGATGGCGCCGCCACCGCGATGGTGTGCGACTGGTGCCTGCTGCACGGCGGGCTGGGTTTGCCATCGTCCGTAGGCTGCGTCGGCCTGGCGCCTGCCGCAGACCCGTTGGCTCTAGTCGCCCACACGGCCCGTCCGGCCGCGCCGCCCCGGGCGTGGTTGCGGCCGCAGCCGCACGCCCCGCCGCTCCTGTCCGCCTGACGCCGCGTCCAACGGCCGCACACTGGCCCTGACCGATCAGCACGGCCAACGCCGCACGCTCGAGGACTTTCGTGGCAAGGCGGTGATGCTGTACCTCGGCTTCGTGCAGTGCCCGGACGTCTGTCCGACGGCGCTGGCGCGTGCGGTGGAAGGAGCCCACCGCCTGCGCATCGTGCACAAGCACAAACAGAGCGCCGACGACTACGCGCACGACATCGCGTGGCTTCTTCGAGAAGGCGCCTGATGCCCACCCCTTGCGTTTTCAACCCCCCTTTGCAACCCCCGAAAGGAGGCCCAACCATGCCCCGCAACCTGATTCTCAGCGCCGCCGCCGGCGCGTTGCTCACCCTCACCGCCACCACCTGGGCGCAGACCGTCAAGATCGACGAGCCCTGGGTGCGCGGCACCGTCGCGCAGCAAAAGGCCACCGGCGCCTTCATGCGCCTGACGGCGCCGGAACCGATGCGCCTGGTGGCCGGCGAATCGCCGGTGGCCGGCGTCGTCGAGATCCACGAGATGGCGATGGACGGCGACGTGATGCGCATGCGCGCCATCCCCGGGCTGGCGCTGCCGGCCGGCCGGCCGGTGGAGCTCAAGCCCGGTGGCCACCACGTGATGCTGATGGACCTCAAGCGCCCGCTGGCCGGCGGCGAAACCGTGCCGCTGACGCTGGTGTTCGAAAACGCCGCTGGCCAGCGCGTGCGCCAGGAGGTGCAGGCCAAGGTGATGGCGCTGGGCGCGCAGCCCGGCGCGATGGGGGCCGGCCCGCACGGAGGTCACCGGCACTGAGACACGGCCACCCAAGCACTGAAACAGAAGAAAGGAGTGTTCCTCCATGCACACCCCCGTTCGTGTCATTCGCCGTTTTCAGGCGCGCCGCGCCGCCACGGCCGCGCTGCTGGCCTGCGGGCTGGCGCTGGCCGCCGCGCCGGCCCAGGCCCGCACCAGCGTTGCCGACGAGAGCGTGCCGATTGCCGAGCTGATGCCGCAAATCCTCAAGCACGAGGCGCAGCTTGGCCTGAGCGACGCCCAGCGCCAGGCGCTGGATCAATTCCGCAAAGAGGCGATGCCGCGCCGCCTGGCGCTGACCCAGCGCATCCGCGCGCTGCGCGGCGAGCTGCGGCTGGCGATTCTGGACGGCGCACCCGCCGCCCGCCGCGACGAGTTGCGCCAGCAGCTCGTGCAGACCGAGCAGGAGCACCTGCAGATGCGCGAGCGCTGTGTCGATTTCGTGCGCTCGACCCTGTCGCCTGAACAGTTCGCGCGCGTGCGCCAGTGGTACCTCGATGGCATCCAGTGACCCGACCCAGGCACCCGTGGTGGTGCTGGCTCCCCAGCAAACCGTGTTCGAGGTCGGTGGCCGCGGCGGGCCCTGGCGCGTCGAACGCGGGTTGGTGCGGCTGGACCGCATGGGCCGTGACGGCCCGCTGCTGGTGATGCTGGCCGAGCCAGGCGATTGGCTTGGCCTCGACGCGCTGGCAGGGCAGACACATGGTTGGCGCGCCACGGCGATCACCTCGGTGACGGTGGGCGGGCCGCTGCAGCCCGCCCACGACGGCGAGCGCGCCCGTTGGCTAACCGAGGCGCTGCTGCAACAGCCCGAGCGGGCGCATGCGATGGCGCTGCTGCGTACCGGCTCGGTGCGGCAGCGTCTGGCCTCGTTGCTGCGGCTGCTGGCACGGCCGGATGTGCTGGGCGACGCCGGTGGGGCCGTGGGTCTGCGTGGCCGCCTGCCGCCGCTGCGCGTGCTGGCGGAGCTGGTGGACGCCAAGCACGAGACAGTGTGCCGCGTCCTGGGTGAGCTGCTGCCGCGCCAGCCCCAGACCGCACCCGGCGCCGCTGGCCGTCTGGCGGTGGCCTGATCGGTCGCCAGCCGTTCAGCCCTCACGCCGGCTCGGGCGCCGGCTGGCGTACCGCCGGTGCGGGCGGGGCGGCCGCCCCAGCACCGCGCGCGAAGGTGACCACGTGGTCCACCGCGGCGCGGATGCCGATCCACTCCCCGATCGCATGATCGTGGTGCGACAGCACATGCGCCTGCAGTAACTGGCCGTCGGCCAGCCGCAGCGTGTACAGGAACTCCGCGCCGCGGAAGGCCTTGCGCACGATCTCCGCGCGAAACGGCGAGGCGTCGTCATGCACCACGTCGTCGGCGCGCAGCAGCACCTCGCACAGCCCGTCGGGGAAGGCGCTGGGCAGCGGGCACTCGGCCACGTCTTCCAACTCACCCAGTGGCGTTTCCACTACCACCTGCTGGCCCCGCGTCAAGATGCGCGCCGGCGCAAACACGCCGTGCCCGATGAACTCCGCGACGAAGCGTGTGGCCGGCCGGTGATAGAGCGCATAGGCGTCATCCCATTGGTGCAGCCGCCCCTGGTGCATGACGCCGATCACGTCCCCGATCGCGAAGGCCTCCATTTGGTCGTGCGTGACGAAGAGCGCCGTGATGCCCGCAGCCTTGATGATGCCGCGAATCTCGTGCGCCAGCCGTTCGCGCAGATCCACGTCCAGGTTGGAGAAGGGTTCGTCCAACAGCAGCAGGCGTGGCTGCGGGGCCAGCGCCCGCGCCAGGGCCACGCGCTGCTGCTGGCCGCCCGAGAGTTCGTGCGGATAGCGCCGCTGCAGGCCCTCTAGCCCAACTAGGCGCAGCGCCTCGGCCACCCGCGCGCGGCGCTGGCCGGCATCCCAGTGGGCCAAGCCAAAGCCCACGTTGCGCTCCACATCCAGGTGCGGAAACAGCGCATAGTCCTGGAACACCATGCCTATGCGCCGGTGCTCCGGGGCCACATGCATGCCGTCGCCGCTGACCGCCTCGCCCCCCAGCGCGATGGTGCCGCCGGCAATGCGCTCCAGCCCCGCCACCGCGCGCAGCAGCGTGGTTTTGCCGCAGCCCGATGGCCCGATGAGCACACCGATATCGCCGGCGCTCAGGCCCAGCGTGACGCCATCGACGGCGGATTGGGTCGCGCGCGGGTACCGCACGGAAACCTGGGTGACGGCGAGGTCCATGCCGCCATTGTAGATAATGCGCATTCTCATTTGAGTCCGCTCGTGCGCTTATGGATAGCCCGCCCACCGCC
>NZ_DAISXZ010000085.1:0-8876 GCF_036825565.1 Tepidimonas sp.
GAGCTTGTTGCAGAAGTTGCGGTAGCCCTCGCAGCGCTTGCTGTCGAAGTTGATGGAGCGGCCAAGACTGGCCAGCGCCGCGAAGGTGAAACGCAGCGCGTCGGCCCCGTAGGCCGGGATGCCGTCGGGGAATTCCTTTTCGGTCGCCTTGCGCACCGCGGGGGCGGTCTCGGGCTTGCGCAGGCCGGTGGTGCGCTTGTCCAGCAGCGCCGGCAGGTCGATGCCGTCGATCAGGTCCACCGGGTCGAGCACGTTGCCTTCGGACTTGCTCATCTTGCGGCCCTGCGCGTCGCGCACCAGGCCGTGGATGTAGACGTGGCGAAACGGCACCCGCCCCGTGAAGTGGGTGGTCATCATGATCATGCGCGCCACCCAGAAGAAGATGATGTCGTAGCCCGTCACCAGCACGGTGCTGGGCAGGTAGAGGTCGAAGTCGCTCGCGGCGCCGGCTGCGCCTTCGGCGGCCTCGGGCCAGCCCAGCGTCGAAAACGGCACCAGCGCGCTGGAATACCAGGTGTCCAGCACGTCCGGGTCGCGTTTGAGGCCCGCTTCCAGCAGCGGCGCGCGCTGCTCGGGCCCCAGGTGCGCGACGTAAGCCTCGAACTGCGCGCGCGCCTCGGCCTCGCTGCGTGCGACGTAGACGTTGCCCTCGGCGTCATACCAGGCCGGGATCTGGTGGCCCCACCAGAGCTGGCGGCTGATGCACCAGTCCTGGATGTTGGCCATCCACTGGTTGTAGGTGTTGACCCAGTTCTCCGGCACGAAGCGCACCTGGCCGCTGGCCACGGCGTCGATGGCCTTCTGCGCGATGCTCTTGCCGGTGGGGTCCTGCGGGCTGACCTTGGTCATGGCGACGAACCACTGGTCGGTCAGCATCGGCTCGACGATCTGGCCGGTGCGCGCGCAGCGCGGCACCATCAGGCGGTGCTTTCTCACCTCCACCAGCAATCCGGCGGCGCGCAGGTCCTCGACGATGCGGCGGCGCGCCTCGAAGCGGTCCAGCCCGCGGTAGGCCGCCGGCGCCTGGTCGTTGACGGTCGCGTCGAGGTGGAAGATGTTGATCAGCGGCAGCTGGTGGCGTTGCCCGACGGCGTAGTCGTTGGGGTCGTGCGCCGGCGTGACCTTGACCACGCCGGTGCCGAAGGCCGGATCGACGTAGGTGTCGGCGATGATGGGAATCTCGCGCTCGCACAGCGGCAGCCGCACGCGCTGGCCGACCAGGTGGCGGTAGCGCTCGTCCTCGGGGTGCACCATCACCGCCACGTCGCCCAGCATCGTCTCGGGCCGGGTTGTGGCCACCACCAGCTGTCCCACGCCGCTGACCAGCGGATATGCGATCAGCCACAGGAAGCCGTCTTCCTCCTCGCTTTCGACCTCCAGGTCCGACACCGCGCTCATCAGCACCGGATCCCAGTTGACCAGCCGCTTGCCGCGGTAGATCAGGCCCTGCTCATACAGCCGCACGAAGGTTTCGGTGACGACCTTGGAGAGCCGCTCGTCCATCGTGAAGTACTCACGGCTCCAGTCCACGCTGTCGCCCATGCGGCGCATTTGCTGGGTGATGGTGTTGCCGCTTTTTTCCTTCCACTCCCACACCTTGGCGACGAAGTTCTTGCGCGCCTCCTCGGGGGTGGGGCCCATCGTGTGCCGGCTGATGCCCTGGGCCTGCAGTTGCCGCTCCACCACGATCTGCGTGGCGATGCCGGCATGGTCGGTGCCCGGAATCCAGACGGCGTTGTGGCCCCGCATGCGGTGATAGCGCGTCAGCGAGTCCATGATGGTCTGGTTGAAGGCGTGCCCCATGTGGAGCGTGCCTGTGACGTTGGGCGGCGGCAGTTGGATGGCGAACGATGGCGCATCCGCCCGGGGCTGGCCGGTGCCGCGCCAGCCGGCGCGGCCGTAGCCGCGCGCTTCCCACTCGGGGCCCCAGCGCCGCTCGACGGCGGCGGGCTCGAACGATTTGGACAGGCTCTGCAGGCCCGGTTGCTGGACGGGTTCAGACATGGGTGATTCTCGGGTGCGGTAAGGGGACCCCGCGGGACGCGGTCGGACCCCGGCAACAAGCGTGGAATTGTAGGCGGCGGCCCCCCGAAATGGGGTTTACCCGAAACATTGACGGATTCAATGCAATGCATTGAACACGCTGACTGGACGGCGCGGGCAAATGGCTCTAAGGTTGCCAAGTCTGCCGTGCCGACCGGCCTGCAGGTTGGCGGACACGGCGGCGTTTTCGTGAACCACCTGACCAGGAGATGACCATGCCGCAACTCAAGGGTTCGAAGACCGAGCAGTGCCTGAAGGACGCCTTCGCGGGCGAATCGATGGCCAACCGCCGTTACCTGTACTTCGCCAACAAGGCCGACGTGGAGGGCCAGAACGATGTGGCGGCGCTGTTTCGCTCCACCGCGGAGGGCGAGACGGGCCACGCGCATGGCCACCTGGAGTTCCTGGAGCAGGCCGGCGACCCCGCCACCGGCATGCCGATCGGCACCACGCGCCAGAACCTGGAGTCGGCCATCGCCGGCGAGACGCACGAGTACACCGACATGTACCCGGGCATGGCCAAGACCGCGCGCGAGGAAGGCTTCGACGAGATCGCCGACTGGTTCGAGACGCTGGCCAAGGCCGAGCGCTCGCACGCCAACCGCTACGCCAAGGCGCTGGCCGAATTGGTCGACTGACCCGTCCTGGTCCGCCCTGTGACCGGCGGCCCCGTGGGGGCCGCCCCCGCCGCCGCTCGGCTCCCGGCCCGCACGGCGGCGGCCAGCGGACGCAGGAAAAGCAACAAGAGAGGCCGCCTGCGCGACGCGCGCCCCGGCCCCATATGAGGTGAGGAGACCGACGATGGCCCGCGAAGGCAACCTGGAAGCCCCCACGCGCCATCCGCTAGATTGGCGCAACCCCGATTTCTATGACGAAGCCCAGTGCTTCGTGGAGCTGGAGCGCATCTTCGACATCTGCCACGGCTGCCGCCGTTGCGTCAGCCTGTGCCAGGCGTTTCCGACCCTGTTCGATTTGATTGACGAGGGCAAGACTGGCGAGCTCGACGGTGTGGACAAGGCCGACTACTGGAAGGTGGTCGACCAGTGCTACATGTGCGACCTCTGCTACATGACCAAGTGCCCGTACACGCCGCCACACGAGTGGAACCTGGACTTTCCGCACACGATGCTGCGCGCCAAGGCGATCAAGTTCCGCAAGGGCGAGGTCAAGGCGGTGGAAAAATTTCTCGCCTCCACCGACGTGCACGGCAGTCTGGCCGGCATCCCGGTGGTGGTGCAGACCGTCAACGCGATCAACCGCACGAAGCCGGCGCGCGCGTTGATGGAAAACGTGCTGGGTGTGCACCGCGACGCCTGGATGCCGGAGCTGGCGACCCAGACGCTGCGCCGCGCCGCGCCCGCCTCGCACGCCGCGCAGGTGGTCGACGGCGAGCGAACGCCGGGCAAGGTGGCCATTTTTGCCACCTGCTACGTCAATTACAACGAGCCCGGCATCGGGCTGGACCTGCTGGCGATCCTGGAGCACAACGGCATCCCCTACACCCTGGTGGAGAAGGAGCGCTGCTGCGGTATGCCCAAACTGGAACTGGGTGATCTGGAGTCGGTGGCCGCCTCCAAGCAAGCCAACATCCCGGTGCTGGCGCGCTACGCGCGCGACGGCTACGCCATCCTGTCGGCGGTGCCGAGCTGCACGCTGATGTTCAAGCAGGAGATCCCGCTGATGTTTCCGGACGACCCGGACGTGCAGCTCGTCAAGGAGGCGATGTGGGATCCATTCGAGTACTTCAGCGCCCGCCGGCGCGACGGCCTGCTGCGCACCGACTTCAAGCGTGGGCTGGGCAAAGTCAGCTATCAGGTGCCGTGCCACAGCCGCGTGCAGAACATGGGGCGCAAGACCGAGGAGATCCTCAAGCTCATCCCCGACACCGACGTGCAGACGCTGGAGCGCTGCAGCGGCCACGCGGGTACTTACGGCGTCAAGAAGGCCACGCACCCCGTGGCGATGAAGATCGGCAAGCCGGTGTTCAAGAGCATGGCGCAGCACAAGGGTGGCGGCGCGCCGGATGTGGTCGGCTCGGACTGCCCGCTGGGCGGCCACCACATCGCCCAGGGCTTCGAGGTCAACCAGCTTGGCGCCTCCAAGCTGATGCATCCGCTGACGATGCTGGCCACAGCCTACGGCCTGAAGAACCCCTGACCCACCTGATTTCGCAAGCCACCATGATTACCACGATGCAACTGACCGGCCAGATCACGCGCGAGACGCTGATGCCGCTGGAGGCCTATGCCAAATGGCGCAAGGCGCACAAGGGCGAGGTGATCGCGCACCGCAAGCTGCGCACCGTGCACCTGGGCGAGCACGTCACCGTGCAGTTCGAGAGCGAGCTGTCGATGCGCTACCAGATCCAGGAGATGCTGCGTATCGAAAAAATCTTCGAGGAGGAGGGCATCCAAGACGAGATCGACGCCTACGCCCCGCTGGTGCCCGACGGCACCAACTGGAAGGCGACGATGATGATCGAGTACCCGGATATCCACGAGCGCCGGCGCGAGCTGGCGCGTCTGATCGGCATCGAGGATCGCATGTTCGTCGAGGTCGAAGGCCACGGCCGCGTCTACGCGATCGCCGACGAGGACCTGGACCGCGAGACGCCCGACAAGACCTCGGCGGTCCATTTCCTGCGTTTTGAGTTCACGCCGGCGATGCGCGCGGCGATCAAGGCCGGCGCCTCGGTCAAGCTGGGCTGCGACCACACCCACTACCCGGCGCACGTGACGATCACGCCGGAGACGCTGGCCAGTCTCGCGGGGGATCTGGCCGACTGATCCGGCGCCACGATGCCGGCGCCGGTATCATCGCGGCCCGGAGGCCCCGCACCGATGCTGTTCCTTCTGTCCCCCGCCAAGGCGCTGGATTACGACACGCCGCCCACCACCCCAGTGGCCACCCAGCCGCTGTTCGTCGAGCAGGCCGCCGAGTTGATCGCCGTCCTGCGGCAAAAGTCGCCGCAGGAGGTGGCCGAGCTGATGGACCTGAGCGACGCGCTGGCGCAGCTCAACGTGGCGCGCTACCAGGCGTGGCAGCCCGAATTCGGCCCGCACAACAGCAAACAGGCGATCCTGGCCTTCAACGGCGACGTCTACGAGGGGCTGGATGCGCGCAGCTTGGGCCCGGACGACTTGGACTGGCTGCAGCGCCACGTTTGCATTCTGAGCGGCCTGTACGGCGTGCTGCGCCCGCTGGACTGGATGCAGCCGTACCGGCTGGAGATGGGCACGCGCCTGGTCACGCCGCGCGGGCGCAACCTGTACCAGTTCTGGGGCACGCGCATCGCTGACTACCTGTCGCAGCGCGCGGCGCAAGACGACGACCTCGTCGTGAATCTGGCCAGCGAGGAGTATTTCAAGGCGGTCGACCCCAAGGCGCTGCGCGCGCGCGTCGTCACCTGCGTCTTCGAAGAGCGGCGCGGCAGCGGCTACAAGGTCATCAGCTTTTTGGCCAAGCGCGCGCGCGGTCTGATGACGCGCTGGGCCGCGCTGCACCGCGCCGCCGACGTCGAGACGCTGCAAGGCTTCGACAGCGAGGGCTACCGCTACGCGCCGGAGGTCTCCGCGTCCGATCGGCTGGTGTTCCGGCGCGACGAGCGAAATGCGTAAGGGTGAATCGGCAGAGGATGATCTGTTGTCGTGGTTAGGGGGGCGTTGTCAACAAAAACAAAAAATCCTCGGTGGTCCGTCGCGAAATGCTTGCGCGCTTCACCGGTTGTCTGCTGGGCGGTGCAGTCGGGGATACGCTCGGCGCGAACGCCATCGTAGATCACGCACCGCTGGACGGCGCCGCGCCCAGTGGCGTCACCGGAGACACGCAGGTGACGCTGTTCACCGCCGTGGGTCTGCCCCCTGCAGGCTCAGGCCGTAACCACGGCGGCGTTCGCGCAGGCGCCAGCCGATGACGGCGAGTCCCACGCCACCGAGTGCCACGTCGGCCAGGCGCAGCTCGATGGGCAGCAGGGCATGTTCGGCCGCGTAGCGCAGCAGGAAGGCCACGCCGAGGAAGAGGATCAGCACGCCCACGTGCGCGATGGTGTTGCCACCACGTAGCCAGGCCGGGGCGGTCTGGGCGAGCGAGGCGGTGACGGCCAAGCTGCGTTCGTCGGGTTCGAGGGGCGGGGTTGGTGTGGGCGGTGCGTCCGCGACCCGCGGGGGAGACGGGCTGTGAGGCAGCGTGGGGGCACCGTTGCGGCCCAGTCCTCGAATCCGTCTTCGTTCGTGGCGGCCTTGGGTGGTGGCGCGGGGGGCTGCGCCGGTACAGGTATGGCCGTCGGTTGGACCATGGGAGGTGCGGCTTCGGGGATCCGAGCGGGCTGCAGGAGCCTGAGCTGCTGCTCCAGCAGGTCGATCCGGCGGTACAGCCGCGCGAGCAGGACTCCCATCAGGGCCCCCAGGGCCACCAGGCCAATGGTCAATCCGATCCAGGACATCGATCCCTCCCCGTGCTTTGCATTGTGTGCGGGTGCGCGGGCATTGTGGGGAGGGCCTGGGCGTGATCAGGCGAAGCCTCGACCCAATCAGGTTGCCCAGCACCACGCCCAGTACCATGGGCGCCATGGGCATGCCCATCTTGCGCAGGAAGTAGCCGATCACGCCGATGCCCACCATGAGCAGCAGGTCGAAGGTGCTGGAACTGAGCGCGTACACGCCGATGAAGCTGATCGCCAGGATGCCTGGCACCAGCAACCAGCCGGGAATCGCCAACATCGACGCGAAGACCCTCACCATGGGTACGTTCATCACGAAGAGCATCACGTTGGCGATGAAGAGCGAGGCGATCAGGCCCCACACGAGGGCGGGCTGGGCGTCGAAGAGGACGGGGCCCGGCGTGATGTTGTAGAGCGTGAGCGCGCCCATCATCACCGCCGTGGTGCCCGAACCGGGCACGCCCAGCGTGAGCATGGGGATGAAGGAGCCGGTGGCCGCGCCGTTGTTGGCCGCCTCGGGCGCGGCCAGTCCGCGCAGGTCGCCCTTGCCGAACTTGGCGTCCGGGTCCTTGCCTTCGTGCAGGCGCTTCTCGTTGGCATAGGCCACGGCCGAGGCCACGCTCGCGCCGGCACCGGGCAGTACGCCGATGCCGAAGCCCATCAACGAGGAACGGATCGTCGTCCACCAGGTGAAGCGCAGTTCCTTCAGGTTGAAGAGCTTGCGCTCACCAGGGGGCACTTCGACCTTGTGACCGGTGAGCAGGTTCTCCAGCATCTGCAGCATCTCGGCGATGGCGAACAGGCCGATCACGACCACGACGAAGTCGATGCCGTCGGCGAGTTCGGGCAGGTCGAAGGTGTAGCGGTAGACGCCCGAGTTGGCATCCACCCCCACGCTGGCGATCGCCAGACCGATCGCGGCGGCCAACGCCCCCTTGACGGGCTTGTCGCCCAGCAGGCTGCTCAAGGCGCAGAAGGCGAAGATCATCAGCATGAAGTACTCCGCCGGGGCGAAGGCCAGGGCCCATTTTGCCACCAGCGGCGCAAAGGCCGCGATGCCCAGGATGGCCACGGTGGAGCCGATGAAGGAGGCCCAGGCCGACAGCGACAGCACCACGCTGGCCAGGCCTTGGCGTGCCAGCGGGTAGCCGTCCAGCGTGGTCATCACCGAGGCGGCCTCGCCGGGCACGTTGATCAGGATGGAGGTGATGCGCCCGCCGTATTCGGCGCCCACGTAGACGGCCGCCAGCAGGATGAGGGCGGTTTCCGGCGGCAGGTTCATCGCAAACGCGATGGGCACGAGCATGGCCACGCCGTTGATGGGCCCGAGGCCCGGCAGCACACCGACGATGGTGCCCAGGAAGGCACCGATGGCGGCCACCAGCAGGTTGACCGGCGAGAAGGCCACGCCAAAGCCGAGGCCCAGGTGTTGAAGGACATCCATGTCAGCCCCCAAAGCTGAAAAGGCCCGTGGGCAGGACCACGTCGAAGATCTTGTCGAACAGCAGGTACAGGCCCACGCCCAGGCCCACGCCCCCGATCGCGCACTGGTGCCAGAGAGCCCCGAAGAGGCGGCCGGCGAAGGCGGCCATCAGGGCGGTGGCCACGATGAAGCCCAGACTCACGAAGACCAGCGCATAGCCGGCGACCAGGGCCGCCATCGCGGCGATGCGCGCATTGGCCCCCGGCGGGTTGGGCTCGGCCCGCTCGCGCCCGTGCACCAGCAGCCACAGGCCGCACAGCTCGATGACGCCGGCCAACAGCAGCGGGAAGGCGCGCGGGCCGACGGGTTCGTAGGAAAACGGGGCCGCAAGGCCCCAGCCCTGCCAGACGAGCAGGGCGGCAAGGAGCGGGGCGAAGACGCCCAGCACACGGTCGTTGAGGGTCATGGCAGGCTCCCGAAAGGGCACTGGGGGAGAGGCCGGCCCCTGGCGGAGCCGGCGGTGACGGCTTACTTGGCCAGGCCGAAGTCCTTGACCAGCTCGGCGTAGGCCCGGGTGCGCTCCTTCACGAAGCGGTCGAGCTCGGCGCCCACCATGTCGAAGGGGAAGAGGCCGCGCTGCTGCTGCAGGGCCGCGAGGCCGGGGGCGCTCATGGCCTTGCTGAAGGCCGCGACCCACCACTGGTAGTCGGCGTCGGACACCTTGGGGCCGACATAGAAGCCGCGGATGATGGGCCACTGGATGTCGAAGCCCTGCTCCTCGGCCGTGGGGGTGGCCGACAGGCGGCCGGTCAGGCGCTTCTTGCTGTACACGGCGAGCACGCGCACCGGGGCGCCGCCCAGCACGATCTTGCTGGGGTCTTCCTTGAGGGCGGCCATCAGGCCCTTGAGATCTTTATCAGGCCGTTGAAAAATTCCCCAAGGCCTGGCCCTGCAGCCGTTGCCATGTGAGCT
>NZ_DAISXZ010000086.1:0-8500 GCF_036825565.1 Tepidimonas sp.
GACCCCGGCATGACCCCGCTGAAGAAGTTCAGCATCATGTCCGAGGACGACTACGACGCCAAGCGCCGCGAGTTCGGTGACGAGTTCGTCGCCAAGATGGGCGCTGAGGGCATCAAGGATCTGCTGCAGAGCATCGATCTGGACACCGAGATCGAGAAGCTGCGCAACGACCTGACCGGCTCGGAGATGAAGGTCAAGAAGAACGCCAAGCGCCTGAAGGTGCTGGAGGCGTTCAAGAAGTCCGGCATCAAGCCCGAGTGGATGATCCTGGAGGTGCTGCCGGTGCTGCCGCCGGACCTGCGGCCGCTGGTGCCGCTGGACGGCGGGCGCTTTGCCACCTCGGACCTCAACGACCTGTATCGCCGCGTCATCAACCGCAACAACCGCCTCAAGCGCCTGCTGGAGCTCAGGGCCCCCGAGATCATCGCCCGCAACGAAAAGCGCATGCTGCAGGAAGCCGTGGACAGCCTGCTGGACAACGGCCGCCGGGGCAAGGCGATGACTGGCGCCAACAAGCGCGCGCTCAAGTCCCTGGCCGACATGATCAAGGGCAAGAGCGGCCGCTTCCGCCAGAACCTGCTCGGCAAGCGCGTGGATTACTCGGGCCGCTCGGTGATCGTGGTCGGCCCGACGTTGAAGCTGCACCAGTGCGGTCTGCCCAAGCTGATGGCGCTCGAGCTGTTCAAGCCGTTCATCTTCGCGCGGCTGGAGCAGATGGGCATCGCCACGACGATCAAGTCGGCCAAGAAGGAGGTCGAGGCCGGCACGCCGGTGGTGTGGGACATCCTGGAGGATGTCATCAAGGAGCACCCGGTGCTGCTCAACCGCGCGCCGACGCTGCACCGTCTCGGCATCCAGGCGTTCGAGCCGGTGCTGATCGAGGGCAAGGCCATCCAGCTGCACCCGCTGGTGTGCGCGGCGTTCAACGCCGACTTCGACGGCGACCAGATGGCCGTGCACGTGCCACTGTCCATCGAGGCGCAGATGGAAGCGCGCGTGCTGATGCTGTCGTCCAATAACGTGCTGTTCCCGGCCAACGGCGAGCCTTCCATCGTGCCGTCGCAGGACGTGGTGCTGGGCCTGTACTACGCCACGCGCGAGCGCGTCAACGGCAAGGGCGAGGGCATGGTCTTTGCCGACGTGGCCGAGGTGCAGCGCGCGCTGGATGCCGGTGTGGTGGAGCTGACCAGCCGCGTCAGCGTGCGCCTGACCGAGTGGCTCAAGAACAAGGAGACTGGCGAGCTGGAGGCGGCGACCAAGCTGCGCGACACCACCGTGGGCCGCGCGCTGCTGTCGCAGATCCTGCCCCAGGGCCTGCCGTTCGAGCTGATCGACAAGCCGCTCAAGAAGAAAGAGATCTCCAAGCTCATCAACGCCTCGTTCCGCAAGTGCGGCCTGAAGGAGACGGTGGTCTTTGCCGACAAGCTGCTGCAAAACGGCTTCCGCCTGGCCACGCAGGCCGGCATCTCGATCTGCATCGACGACATGCTGGTGCCGGCCGAAAAGCAGGCCATCATCGAGCGCGCCGAGGCCGAGGTCAAGGAAATCGCCCAGCAGTACGCCTCGGGCTTGGTGACGGCCGGCGAGCGCTACAACAAGGTGGTGGACATCTGGGGCAAGGCCGGTGACGAGATCTCCAAGGTGATGATGGAGCACCTCAAGAAGGAGAAGGTCATCGACCGCGCCGGCCGCGAGGTGGAGCAGGAGTCGTTCAACTCCATCTACATGATGGCCGACTCCGGCGCGCGCGGCTCGGCGGCGCAGATCCGCCAGCTGGCCGGCATGCGCGGCCTGATGGCCAAGCCCGACGGCTCGATCATCGAGACGCCGATCACCGCCAACTTCCGCGAGGGCTTGAACGTTCTGCAGTACTTCATCTCGACGCACGGCGCGCGCAAGGGCCTGGCCGACACGGCGCTCAAGACCGCCAACTCCGGCTACCTGACGCGCCGCCTGGTCGACGTGACGCAGGATCTGGTCGTCACCGAGGAGGACTGCGGTACCGCCAACGGCACGCTGATGCGCGCCATCGTCGAGGGTGGCGAGGTCATCGAAAGCCTGCGCGAGCGCATCCTGGGCCGCACCACGGCCGAGGACATCGTCGACCCCGAGACGCAGCGCGTGCTGGTGGCCGCCGGCCAGATGCTGGACGAGGACGCGGTGGACCTGATCGAGCAGGCCGGTGTGGACGAGGTGCGCGTGCGCACCGTGCTGACCTGCGAGACGCGCTACGGCGTGTGCGCGCGCTGCTACGGGCGCGACCTGGGCCGCGGCGGGCTGGTCAACGTCGGCGAGGCGATCGGCGTCATCGCCGCGCAGTCGATCGGTGAGCCGGGCACGCAGCTGACCATGCGCACCTTCCACATCGGTGGTGCGGCGTCGCGCGCGGCGGTGGCCTCCAGCGTCGAGGCCAAGTCCAACGGCATCGTTGGCTTCAACAGCACGATGCGCTACGTCACCAACGCCAAGGGCGAGTTGGTGGTCATCGCGCGCTCGGGCGAGATCGTCATTCACGACGACAACGGCCGCGAGCGCGAGCGCCACAAGGTGCCCTACGGCGCGATCCTGGCGGTCAAGGCGGACCAGCGCATCGGCGCCGGCACCATCCTGGCCAACTGGGACCCGCTGACGCGCCCGATCATCACCGAATTCGCCGGCGTGGTGAAGTTCGAGAACGTCGAGGAAGGCCTGACGGTGGCCAAGCAGGTCGACGAGGTCACCGGCCTGTCGACGCTGGTGGTCATCGACCCGAAACGCCGCGGTGCCACCAAGGTGGTGCGCCCGCAGGTCAAGCTGATCGACGCCGAGGGCAAGGAGGTCAAGATCCCCGGCACCGATCACGCGGTGACGGTGACGTTCCCGGTCGGTGCGCTGATCCAGGTGCGCGACGGCCAGAGCATCCACCCCGGCGAGGTGCTGGCGCGCATCCCGGTGGAAGGGCAGAAGACGCGCGACATCACCGGCGGTTTGCCGCGCGTGGCCGAGCTGTTCGAGGCGCGCTCGCCGAAGGACAAGGGGATCCTCGCCGAGATCACCGGCACGGTGTCGTTCGGCAAGGAGACCAAGGGCAAGGTGCGCCTGCAGATCACCGACCCGGACGGCAAGGTCTGGGAGGAGCTGGTGCCCAAGGAAAAGAGCATCCTCGTGCACGAGGGCCAGGTGGTCAACAAGGGCGAGCTCATCGTCGACGGCCCGGCCGACCCGCAGGACATCCTGCGGCTGCTGGGCATCGAGGAGCTGTCGCGCTACATCGTCGATGAGGTGCAGGACGTCTACCGCCTGCAGGGCGTGAAGATCAACGACAAGCACATCGAAGTGATCGTGCGGCAGATGCTGCGCCGCGTCGAGGTGGACAACCCCGGCGACAGCCACTACATCGCCGGCGAGCAAGTCGAGCGCTCCGAGATCCTCAACACCAACGACGCACTGCGCGCCGAGGGCAAGACGCCGGCGACCTTCCGCAACCTGCTGCTGGGCATCACCAAGGCCTCGCTGTCGACCGACTCGTTCATCTCGGCCGCATCGTTCCAGGAGACGACGCGCGTGCTCACCGAAGCCGCCATCATGGGCAAGAAGGACGAGCTGCGCGGCCTGAAGGAGAACGTCATCGTCGGCCGCCTGATCCCGGCCGGCACCGGCATGGCGTTCCACGAGGCGCGCCGCGCCAAGGAGCGCATGGACGAGGAGGAGCGCCGCGCCATCGCCGAAGCCGACGCACTGTCGATGGCCGGCGGCGACGCCGACGACGAGACGGCTTGACGCCCCCCCTGTCTGACCTCATGGCCGAGGCCGCGCGCTGCGTGGCCGACGTGCACGCCGGCCGTTCGCTGGCCGATCTGTTGCCCGCGGTGCCGGCGCCGCTGCGCCCTGGCACCCAGGCGCTGGTGTTCGACACCTTGCGGCGCGCGGGCACGGCGCGGGCATTGGTCGGGGCCCTGGCCGAACGGAAACCGCCCCCCCCAGTGGCCGCGCTGCTGGAGGTGGCGCTGGCGCTGCTGCTGCAGGGCACGGCGTATGCCGCGCATACCGTGGTCGATCAGGCCGTGCAGGCCCTGCCGCGGTTGCGTGCGCCGGCGCTGCGCGGCTTCGTCAACGCCTGTCTGCGGCGTTTTCTGCGCGAGCGCGACGCCCTGTTGGCCCGCGCCCAAGCCACGCCCGAGGGGCGCTGGAATCACCCCGAGTGGTGGGTGCAGCGCCTGCAGCAGGACTACCCGGACCAGTGGACCACCGTGTTGGCGGCCGATGATCGGCCCGGGCCGATGGTGTTGCGCGTCAACCGCCGCCAGACGTCGCGCGAGGCGTATCGGGCGCGGCTGGCGGCGCTTGGCTGGGCGGCCGACCCCATCGGGGCAGACGGGCTGGTGCTGGCCGATCCGGTGCCGGTCGAGCGCCTGCCCGGGTGGGAGGCGGGCACCGTTTCGGTGCAGGATGGCGCCGCGCAGCTCGCGGCGCCCCTGCTGCTGGGGGACGGTCTGCCCGCCGGCGCCCGGGTGTTGGATGCCTGCGCCGCCCCCGGCGGCAAGACGGCCCACCTGCTGGAGCGCGCCGATCTGGACCTGTGGGCGCTGGATGCGGACGGCGCGCGCGCCGAGCGCATCCGCGACACGCTGCGCCGGTTGCGCCTGCCTGCGGCGGGGCAGGTGCGTGTGCTGACGGCGGATGCCGGCACGCCAGCCGATTGGTGGGACGGTCGGCCGTTCGATGCCATCTTGCTCGATGCGCCGTGCAGCGCCTCGGGCATCGTGCGGCGCCACCCGGATGTGCGCTGGTTGCGCCGACCTGGCGACATCGACCGTCTGGCGGCCGAGCAGCGGCGCCTGCTGGCCGCCTTGTGGCCCTTGCTGGCCCCCGGCGGGCGGCTGCTCTACGCCACCTGTTCCGTGTTTCGGGTCGAGGGGGCGGATGTCGTGACCGACTTCCGGGCCCGCCATCCGCAGGCTCGGGTGCTGCCCGCCCCCGGTCATTTGCTGCCCGGCGGGCTGGCGGCCGATGCGTCGGATACCACAGCCGGCTTCGTCTCCGCGCACGCCATGGGCGACAATGCGCGGCGTGGCATGGATGGATTTTTCTACGCCTTGCTCGCCAAGGGGTGAAGGGCTTTGCGCCGGTGCCGCGTCCGTCGGGATGCGGCGCCGCGCCGCGCTGCGCGCCATCGCCGGCGGGGCGGTGGCGTTGGCGGCGACCGCGCTGCCCCCGCGCCGGGGCTGGGCCGCGCCCGAAGGCGATGCGGCGCACTGGCGGCTGGAGCGCACGCCCGATGCCCTGTACCTGTCGGCGCGCGTGCCGCTGGAGCTGCCGGCGCAGTTGACCGATGCGTTGCACCGCGGTGTGCCGCTGCACTTCGTCTGGCGGGCCGAACTGCGCCAACCCCGCTGGTACTGGACCGATCGGCAGTTGGCCAGCGTCGTGCGCACCGTCCGGCTGGTGTATCAGCCCCTGACCCAGCGCTGGCGGCTGAGCGTGCACGAAGGCGGGGCGCACGACGCCGCCGCGGCGGCGGGTGCGCTGCATCGCAGCCTGGACACCCTGGGCGAGGCGCTGGCGCTGGCGCGCTCCGTCCAGCGCTGGCGGGTGGCGTCGGCCGCCGCCCTGCGCGGGGACGAGCGTCTGGAGGCGGAGTTTCGCCTGGACACCAGGCAGCTCCCCCGCCCGCTGCAGATATTGCCCGGGTGGGCGAGCGAGCCGCCCCCTGGCTGGCACGCGGTGTTCAAGGTGCCCGCCGCCCCCGGGGCCGAGGCCCTCGAGCCCACGGAGGCCCGTGAATGAGCAATGCCCGCGAGCGGGACGCGGTGCGGGCGCGCAACCTGCGCTGGTTTCTGGCGCTGGGGCTGCTGTTCATCCTGGGCGTCGGCTTGGTGCTGTTCTATCTCTTGACCCTGGCCACCGACCACCGCGCCGTCAAGCCCGAAACCTACACCCGGCTGCTCATTTTCAACCTGGGCGTGGCGGCCACCCTGGCCGGTGTGCTGTTGTGGCTGGCCACGCGCCTGATCGTGCGGCTGCGGCGCGGTCGTTTCGGCAGCGGGCTTTTGCTCAAATTGGCGGCGATCTTTGGGCTGGTGGGGGTGGTGCCGGGGGCCTTGATTTACGTCGTCTCGTACCAGTTCGTCAGCCGCGCCATCGAAACCTGGTTCGACGCGCGGGTGGAGACCGCCCTGCGTGCAGGGTTGGAGCTGGGGCGAACCGCGCTGGACACCGTGAGCGCCGAGTGGGCCACCAAGACGCTCGGCCTGGCCGCTTCCATCGCCAACAGCGGGGATGGCGCCGCAGCGGTGGCCTTGGAAGGCTGGCGTGACCAGAGCGGGGCCACCGACGTCGTGCTGTGGAATGCGCAGGGCCGCGCCATCGCGAGCGCCGGTGAGTCGCGCTTCCGCCTCGCGCCGGAACGGCCGTCGCCGACCCTGTTGCGGCGCGCCCGCTCGGAACGGGTGGTGACCTGGATCGAGGGCCTAGAGGAGCTGGAGACCCTGGCCGACCCGCGGGAGGTGATCGGCCTGTCCGCCGCCGCGCTGCCCAGCGTGCGTGTGTTGGCCTATGTGCCCGCCGGGGGCTTTTCCTTCGGGCTGGAGCCGCGCTATCTGCAGGTCACAGCCGGCATGCCGCTAGCCTTGGTGGCCAATGCCCTTGCGGTGCAGGCCGCCAACCGCGAGTACCAGGAACGCGCGCTGGTGCGCGACGGTTTGCGCAGCATGTACATCGGCACGCTGACCCTGGCGCTGTTTTTGGCCGTGGCCGGGGCGGTGCTGCTGGCGGTGTTGCTGGGCAACCAACTCGTGCGGCCGCTGCTGCTGCTGGCCGAGGGCATGCGCGACGTGGCCCGCGGCGATCTGGGGCCCAAGGTGGCCTTGCCCGCGCGCGACGAACTGGCGGGGCTGACCCGCACGTTCGCCCACATGACGCAGGAACTGGCGGACGCCCGTCAGGCCGTGCAGGCCTCCATGCAGCAGGTGGACGCCGCGCGCGCCAGCCTGCAGACGCTGCTTGACAACCTCACCTCGGGCGTCATCGTCATGGCGCCGGACGGCCGCTTGCGCAGCGCCAACCCCGGCGCGGCCCGCATTCTGCGCGTACCCTTGGGCGACCATCTGGGGCAGCCGCTGGAATCGATCCCGGAACTGCGGCCCTTCGGTGCCTGGGTGCGGGCGCAGTTTGCACGCTTCGTCGCGGACCCGGAAGGTACCACCGAGGGAGCGCACTGGCAACAACCGCACGATCTGCTGGCCCCGAATGCGCCGAATGCGGCCCAGGCCCCGGCGGCAGCCCGCACCCTGATCGCCCGCGGGGCGCTGCTGCCCGGTGGCGACCATCTGCTGGTGCTCGACGATGTGAGCGACATTATCTCGGCCCAGCGCGCCCAGGCCTGGGGTGAGGTGGCGCGGCGGCTGGCTCACGAAATCAAGAATCCGCTGACGCCCATCCAGCTTTCCGCGGAGCGGCTCGCCCTCAAGCTGGAGCCGCGCTTGCAGGGGCCTGATCTGGCCATGCTGCAGAAATCGGTCAAAACCATCGTCGATCAGGTCGAGGCCATGAAGCGCCTAGTCAATGAGTTTCGCGACTACGCCCGCTTGCCGGCGGCGCAGTTGGCTGCGCTGGATCTGGCCCCGCTGCTGCGCGAAATCGTGGCCATGTACGAGGCCTCTGCCGTGCCGGTGCGGCTGGACCTGGACTCCGCATGTCCCCCCGTGCTGGCCGACGCCCAACAGGTACGCCAAGTGGTGCACAACCTGGTGCAAAACGCGCAGGACGCCACCGCCCCGGCCAGTGGCGGCGTCGTCACGCTGCGCACCCGCGTCTCCGACAACGGACAATGGGTGCGGCTGCAGGTGATCGACGAGGGGCCGGGCTTTGCGGAGGCGATTCTGCAGCGGGCCTTCGAGCCCTACGTCACCACGAAGCCCAAGGGCACCGGGCTGGGTCTGGCGGTGGTCAAAAAAATCATGGACGAGCACGGCGGGCGCGTCGAGCTGCTCAACCGCCGCGACGGCGACCGAATCCTGGGTGCACAAGTCTCGCTATCATTCAGGGTTGCAAATATGCAACAGATTCCACAGGGGGTCCCCACCAACGGGTGACTGCAGACGATGGCAAATATTCTGGTCGTCGACGACGAACTCGGTATCCGCGAGCTGCTGTTCGAGATTCTCAATGACGAAGGCCACGCGGTGGAACTGGCCGAGAACGCCGCTCAGGCGCGCGCGCACCGCCATCGCTACGTACCGGACCTGGTGTTGCTCGACATCTGGATGCCGGACACCGACGGCGTCACCCTGCTCAAGGAATGGGCCACGTCTGGTTTGCTGACCATGCCCGTCATCATGATGAGCGGGCACGCGACGATCGACACGGCGGTGGAGGCCACACGCATCGGCGCCATGGCCTTTCTTGAAAAGCCCATCACCCTGCAAAAGCTGTTGCAGGCGGTCGAGAAGGGGCTGGTGCGCGGGCCGTTGCGCGCGCCACGCTCGGCCGGGGTAACGAATGGGGGCGCCCCGTCGGGGGG
>NZ_DAISXZ010000087.1:0-8443 GCF_036825565.1 Tepidimonas sp.
CCCCACCACCCCGCCGCCCGCCTCTCAAACGGGCGTGGCAGGTGGCTCTTCGCGCCTGCTTGCTGCGGTGGCCGCGGGGCTCGCCGTGGTGGCTTTGGCGGGCACCGCCGTGCTATGGCAGCGCCTGGCGCGCACGCAGGAGGAGCTGGCGCGCCGAACCACCGACGCCCAGGCCGAGCTGGCCGCGGCGCGGGTGCTGGCCGACCAGGCCCAGGCGGCGGTGGCCGATCTGCAGGCTCGGCTTGGGGTGGCGGAGGTGAAGCTGTCGGAGGTGTCGCTGCAGCGCACTCAACTCGAGGAGTTGATGCTGTCGGTGTCGCGTTCGCGTGACGATGCCCTGGTGCAGGATCTGGAAGCGGCGTTGCGCCTGGCCATCCAGCAAAGCCAGCTCACCGGCAGCGTCCAGCCCGTGGTGACGGCGCTGCAGGGCGCCCACCAGCGCATCGAGCGCGCCGCGCAGCCCCGCCTGAATCCCGTGCAGCGGGCCATCGCCCGCGATCTGGAGCGCATCCGGGCCGCGTCGTTGGTGGACGTGCCCGCATTGGTCACCCGATTGGACGAATTGGCCCGCACCGTGGACGAGTGGCCTCTGCGATCCGGCCCGCCGCTGGACGAACCGATCCGCCCCGCAGGCACGCCCGAACCAGCGGGGGAGCCGTTGCCGGCACCGATGGCCGGGGAGGGCGGGGTGGCGACCGACTCCGCCTGGGCGCGCGCGCGCGCCAGCGTCCAACGCTGGGTCGAGGCCGGCTGGGCGCGGCTCCAGGGTGCCACCCGCGACCTGGTCCGGCTGCGCCGCATCGACCCGGAGGCCGTGCTGCTTGCGCCGGAGCATGCCTACTTTCTGCGCGAGAACGTGCGCCTGATGCTGCTCAACGCCCGGTTGGGCCTGGTAGCGCGGCAGTTCGAAAGCGCGCGCGCCGATGTGCGCACCGTCGAGCGCCACCTGCGGCGCTACTTCGAGACCGACGCGCCGCGCATGCGCCAGACGCTCGACACCCTGGCTGCGCTGCAGCGCGATCTGCGGCAGGAGACCTTGCCCCGGCCCGACGAAACGCTGGCGGCGCTGTCCGCCGCGGCGGGAGGGCGCTGACATGGCCGTACGCACCCGCCAGGGGGCATCGGACTGTGGAGGCGGACGGTGAAGGGCGTCTTCGGCCTGCTGTTCGTGGCGGCGCTGGCGGTCGTCGCCGCGCTGCTGATGGGCGACAACCCCGCCACGGTGTCGCTGTTCTGGCCGCCCTGGCGGGTGGACGTATCGCTCAACCTGGTGCTCATTGTCGCGGTCGCCGGTTTCGTGTTTGGCTATGCCGCCTTGCGGGGTATCGCTTTGCTGCGCGAGCTGCCGCGCCGGGCCAGCCGTTGGCGGGCCCTGCAGCAGGAGCGGGCCACCGTGGGCCTGCTGCTGCAGGCTTGGGGGCACCAGTTGGGTGGGCGCTTCGTCCGCGCTCAGAGGGCGGCGCGCGAGGCCATCGCGCGCCTGCAGGCGGCCGACCGTGACACCGTGCCGTATGCCGATGCGCTGTGGGTGCTGGCGCACCTGACCGCGGCCGAGAGCGCCCAGCAACTGGGCCAGCGCGAACAGCGCGACGCTTGGCTGGCGGCGGCCACCGATGCGACGCGCGCCCGCGGTGCGCCCGAGGCCCGCGAAGGCGCGCTGCTGCGGGCCGCCGAGTGGGCCATCGAGGCCCGGGACCCCGCCGAGGCGGCGCGCTGGCTGGCCGAACTGCCCCAAGGGGCGGCCCGCCGCATCCAGGCGGTGCGCCTGCGGCTGCGGCTGGCCCAATTGCGGCACGACAGCCGTGCCGCGCTGGACATGGCGCGTCTGCTCGCCAAACACCGCGCCTTTTCGCCGGAGGCGGTGCGCACCGTTCTGCGGGGACTGTGGATCGAGGCTCTGCGCGATGCGCGTGACGAGGATGGCCTGTTTGCCGTGTGGCGCAGCCTGCACGGCGACGAGCGCCGCGACCCCGCCCGGGCGCTGGCCTTGCTGGCGCATGTCGAGCGGCTGGTGGCCGAGGGCTTGCTCGATGCCACGGGGCCGGTGCCCCGCGCAGTGGACGAAGCCATCCGCGTGGCCTGGGCGGGTTACGACACCCTCACGGGCGCCGATCGGCTGCGGGCCGTCGCCGTGGTCGAGCCTTGGTTGACGCGGCTGGATGCTGCTTGGCTGCCCCGGCTGGAGGAGGCCCAGCGGCGCAACCCGTCGGATGCCGGTCTGCAATACCTGGCTGGACAGGCGTACCGCACCCGCGGCTTGTGGGGCAAGGCGCAGACGCTGCTGCAACAGGCGGTGCGTGGTCTGGACGACCGCGATCTGCGCCGGCGCTGCTGGTGCGCGCTGGCCGAACTGGCCGAGCAGCGCGGTGACGAGGCCGCCGCCGGCCACGCCTGGAAGCAGGCCGCGCTGACCTAAACGGCCCCCGCTTAGGACTGTCGTGCCCGCTGCGCACGGGCGCGGCCCAAGCGCTGACGCCGCCGGCGGCGCTGCGTCAGACGCACCTTCAAAATCCACGCCCAGTGGACGGCCAGATACACCAATACGCCGGTGAGGCTGGCGACGATGGCCAAGCCCACCACCAGGGGTTTGCCGACGTTGGTGATCCAGTGCCAGAAGTCGGCCAGCCACGACCCGCCGGAGCCGTCGGTCGCCGCGCTTGCGCCGGTCGCTGCGCCGGCGTCGGCCCTCGGTGCGGACAAGACGATAGCATCGGCGCCGCTGCGGGGGGACGCCGCGCTGGGTTCAGCCTGCAGCACCCACTCGCCCAGTTTGTATGCCCCAAAGTACACCGGCCCAAAGGTGACCGGATTGGTCACCAGCGTGCTCGCCACGGCGGCCGGCACATTTGCGCGCAGCAACACCGCCAGCGCGGCTGAGGCCGGGATCTGCGCCACGGGGATCAACAACCCGAAAAACACCCCCAGCGCCAACCCCAGCGCCAGCCCCTTGCGGTTGATGTGCCACAACCGAGGGTGGTGCAGATGCGGGGCAAACCAGCGCAGCCAGCGCATGTCGTGCAGGCGCTCGCGGCTAGGCAGTAGGGACTGGACGCGCGCTCTCATGGCCAGAGGTGTACGAAACGACCCAGATTGTGACGCATTCGCCGCGATCCCCGCTATCCTCGTCCCCCATGCGATGGGAAGATGTGTTGTATTTGCAAGGGTTTGGTACCCGCCGAGTCTGTCGGGCGCTGATCCTGAGCGGGGCGGTGGCAGCGGGGGCTGACCGGCGCCCCGTCTTCGATCCGGACGAGCCCGTGTCCCCGGACGAGCTCGTCCCGGACCTGCCGTTCTGGGTGGAGGGGGTCTGCTGGCCGTATCGGCCGCGGGCCTATCTGATGCTGCACAAGCCCGCCGGCTACGAATGTTCGCGCCGACCCTCGGCCTGGCTGGGCGTGCACACCTTGCTGCCCGCGCCGCTGCGCCGGCGCCCAGCTGGGGCGGCGGACGGTGTGCAGGCCATCGGCCGACTCGATCAGGACACGACCGGCCTGTTGCTGCTGTCGGACGACGGGGCTTTCATCCACCGTCTGACCTCGCCGCGCCACCACGTCCCCAAGGTGTACGAGGTGACCTGCCGGCACCCGGTCGACGAGGGACAGATCCAGCGACTGCGCGCTGGCGTCGTGCTGCACGACGACCCGCGACCGGTGACGCCCGCGGCGGTGGAGCGCATCGACGTAAACCGGCTGCGCCTGACCCTGACCGAGGGTCGCTACCACCAGGTCAAGCGCATGGTGGCGGCGGTGGGCAACCGGGTGGACGCGCTGCACCGCACCGCCATCGGCCCCGTGGTCTTGCCCGCCGATTTGGCGCCGGGCCAGTGGCGCTGGTTGAGCGCGGACGAGGTGGCCGCCCTCCAGGCGGCAGGGGGCGTCAAGGCACCGCGTCCAGAAACGCGCTGACGCCCTGCAGCAAAGCGTCGGGTCGGTCGCGGTGCGGGCTGTGGCCGCATGTCGGCAGCACCAGCCGCTGGGCCTGTGGCGCGCCCGCCGCGATCGCGTCCAGTTGGTCCAAGGTGCCGTACTCGTCGTCGGTGCCCTGCACCAGCAGCAGCGGTGCAGCGATGCGGCCGCACGCCGCCCGGATGTCGAACGCGCGAAACGCCGGCGAGAGCCAAACATCGTTCCACTGCCAGAAGGCGTTGTCCACGTCGGCGTGGTAGCGTGCCAGCCGCTCGCGCAGGCCTAGGGGGTAGGCGTCGCGCGCGGCGGCAATCGCGCGCAGGGCCACGTCTTCGACGAAGATATGGGGCGCCATCGCCACACACGCCGCCACCGGGTGCTGGCTGGCGTGCAGCAGTGCGATCGTCGCGCCGTCCGAATGGCCCACCAGCACGGGCTGCTGCAGCCCCAACGCCTGCAGCAGGCAGGGTAGGGTGTCGAACGCCTCGCGGTGCATGTAATCCGGCCCCTGCCGGCCGCTTCCGCGCACGTCGGGGATGGGGTCGGAGGCCCCGTAGCCGCGCCGGGAGTACATCCAGCCCACGCGTCCGGTGCGGGCGCACAGGGCCGAGGGCCAGTGGCCGCCGCGCTGCCGCCACATCGCCACCGACCCCAGCCCTTCATGCAAAAAGACGATGGGGGCGAGCGCCCGAGCGGAGGCCGGACGAATCGCCTGGACCTCCAGCCCTACGCCGTCGATGACGACGCGCATGGGCGGATCCAGCGACGCCTCGGCGGGTGGGTCGGTAAGAGGCGGGTTGGGTGGGGCGGTCGGCTCCATGCCCATGATGGTAGAGCCCCCGGGCCGCATCGCCGGTTATGCTTACGACATGCGTGTGCTGCTCGGTTCGTTCTGGCGCTCGGTCGCGTATTGCCTGCACCCGCGGGTCATTGCGCTGTCGCTGCTGCCCCTGGTGCTGATGGTGGCGGGGGCGTTCGCCCTGGGCTACTGGTTCTGGGACCGGGCGGTCGATGCCGTGCTCGCCTGGCTGGAGACGTGGTCGCTGGTCGAATTCGTACTCGGCTGGCTGGACAGCGTGGGGCTGGGGGCGCTGCGGGCAGTGGTCGCACCGCTGCTGGTGCTCGTCATGGCCACGCCGCTGATCGTCGTGTTGGCGTTGCTGCTGGTAGCGTTTTTCATGACCCCCGCCATGGTGGATCTGGTCGCCCAGCGGCGTTTCCCGGACCTGCAGCGGCGCCGCGGCGGCGGAGTGCTGGGCAGCGTGGGCTGGTCCCTGTGGTCCACCGTGCTGGCCGTGCTGATGTTGGTGGTGTCGCTGCCCTTTTGGTTGATTCCGCCGCTGGTGCTCGTGCTGCCCCCGCTGATCTGGGGTTGGCTGACCTACCGCGTGTTCGCCTACGATGCGCTGGCCGAACATGCCTCGGTGGACGAACGGCGCACCCTTCTGGCCCGCCACCGCGTGCCCTTGCTGGTCATGGGGGTGATTGCGGGCCTGATCAGTGCGGCACCCAGCGTGCTGTGGGCCTCAGGGGCCATGTTCATTGCGCTGGCCCCGCTGCTCGTGCCGCTGGCCATCTGGATTTACGCGCTGGTGTTCGCCTTTGCGTCGCTGTGGTACGCCCACTATCTGCTGCAGGCGCTGGATGAGCTGCGGCGCGAAGCCGCCACCCCGTCGGTGCCGCCCGGCCCTCCGGTCTCTGCGGCTCCCCCCGTCCCTGCGGACCGCATCGTCGACGTCGAGGCCCGCCCGCTTCCTTTTCCCCCTGCACCATGACGCCTGTATCCCCCGCTGCGGCCGCCGCCCCGCGCTTCGGCCTCATCGTCATCGGCGACGAAATCCTGTCTGGCAAGCGCCAGGACAAGCATCTGCCCAAGGTCATCGAACTGCTGGGCGCCCGCGGTCTGCGCCTGGACTGGGCGCGCTATGTGGGCGACGATCGCGCGGCCATTTCCGAGGTGCTGCGGCAGGCCTTTGCCAGCGGCGATGTGGTGTTTTCCACCGGAGGGATCGGCGCCACCCCCGACGACCACACCCGCCAGGCAGCTGCGGCCGCCCTGGGGGTGGAGGCGGTGCTGCACCCCGAGGCCAAGGCCCTGATCGAGCAGCGCATGCGCGAAGTCGCGGCGGAGCAGGGCCTACCCTTCGAGCCCGATCGCCCCGACAATGTGCACCGCCTCAACATGGGGGTGTTTCCCGTGGGCGCGCGCCTCATTCCCAACCCGTACAACCGCATTCCGGGGTTTGCCTGCAACGGCCCCGGGGGTGGCACGGTGCACTTCGTGCCAGGCTTTCCCGTCATGGCCTGGCCGATGATCGAGTGGGTGCTCGACACCCATTACCGCGCGCATTTCGGGCAGTCCCGGCAGCGCGAGCGTTCGGTCATCGTTTTCGGCGGCATCGAGGCCACGTTGACCCCGCTGATGGAGCGCATTGAAGCCGAGCACCCCGGGGTCAAGGTGTTTAGCCTGCCCAGCGTCGACCACCCGCAGTGGGGGCGGCACATCGAACTCGGGGTCAAGGGCGCCGACGCGGGCGCGGCGGCCGCGTACGAGGCGATGCTGGACGCCTTGCGGGCCATGCCTGTGCGGCTGGGCCCCGAATTGGTGCGGTGATGGAGCGCACCACGAAAGTGCAATATGCGTGTAAATGGTGCATAAGCGTCCATCCGGGGCGACATGCACCACGCATGGATCTGGCATGGAACCTGCTTTCCAGTGTCCGACTTCAGTCCTTTCCCTCGACCCGAACCTCTTAGGAGCACACTGATGGCCAAGACCGTCGCCGACGTGATGAACATGGTGAAGGAGAACGACGTCAAGTTCGTCGACTTTCGCTTCACCGACACCCGCGGCAAAGAGCAGCACGTGACGGTGCCGATTTCCGCCTTCGGCGAAGACAAGTTCACGTCGGGCCACGCCTTCGACGGCTCGTCGATCGCCGGCTGGAAGGGCATCGAGGCATCCGACATGCTGCTGATGCCGGACCCCAACACCGCCAACCTGGACCCCTTTTTCGAAGAGACGACGCTGTACCTGCAGTGCGACGTCATCGAGCCCAGCGACGGCAAGGCCTATGACCGCGACCCGCGCTCGATCGCCAAGCGCGCCGAGGCCTACCTGAAGGCGTCGGGCCTGGGTGACACCGCCTACTTTGGCCCCGAGCCGGAGTTCTTCCTGTTCGACGGTGTGCGTTGGAGCACCAACCCGGGCAACTGCTTCTACGAAATCGAAGAGTACGAAGCACCCTGGAATACCGGAACCAAGTTCGAAAACGGCAACCGCGGCCACCGTCCGCGCACCAAGGGCGGCTACTTCCCCGTGCCGCCGGTGGACAGCACGCACGACATGCGCGCCGAGATGGTGCTGATCCTGGAGTCGCTGGGCATTCCGGTCGAGGTGTTCCACCACGAGGTGGCCGGTGCCGGCCAGTGCGAGATCGGCACCAAGTTCAGCACGTTGGTCGAGCGTGCCGACTGGACGCAGGTGCTCAAGTACGTCATCTGGAACGTGGCCAACAGCTATGGCAAGACGGCCACCTTCATGCCCAAGCCCTACCACGGCGACAACGGCAGCGGCATGCACGTGCACCAGTCGGTGTGGAAGGACGGCAAAAACCTGTTCGCCGGTGACGGCTACGCGGGCCTGAGCGACTTTGCGCTGTACTACATCGGCGGCATCATCAAGCACGCCCGCGCGCTCAACGCCATCACCAACCCGACCACCAACAGCTACAAGCGTCTGGTGCCGCACTTCGAAGCCCCGGTCAAGCTGGCCTATTCGGCCAAGAACCGCTCCGCGTCCATCCGCATCCCGTACGTGGCCAATCCGAAGGCGCGCCGCGTCGAGGCCCGCTTCCCGGACCCGATGGCCAACCCGTACCTGTGTTTCGCGGCGCTGCTGATGGCCGGTCTGGACGGCGTGGAGAACAAGATCCACCCGGGCGAGGCCGCCACCAAGGACCTCTACCACCTGCCGCCGGAGGAGGACAAGCTGGTGCCGACCGTGTGCCACAGCCTGGATCAGGCGCTGGACTACCTGGACAAGGACCGCGCCTTCCTGACCAAGGGCGGTGTGTTCACCGACTCCATGCTCGATGCCTACATCGAGCTGAAGATGCAGGAAGTCACCCGCGCCCGCGTCGAGGTCACGCCGACCGAGTACGACATGTACTTCAGCCTGTGATGCGAACGGGCCGCCCACGGCGGGCGGCCCGCTGAAACACCCTGGGGGCGGCCGTGTGCCGCCCCCAGCCGTTTTGAACGATACTGTGTCGTGACGCATTCTGTGGATCAGGGTTGGCATGTCGTTGCAGCAAAACATTCGGCGATGGGGCAAGGCGGGCATAGCCACCGCATGGGCGGCCGCCGTGGGGTTTGCCGCCGGGACGGCCTGGGCGCAAACCGGTGCCATCTGGCGCTGTGGCAACGAGTACACCAACAACCCCGGCCCCAACCCCGCGGCGCGCGGCTGCCGTGAGATGCAGGGCGGCAACCTGACCATCGTCGAAGGCACACGCCCCGCCGGCGGGGCGGCGGGG
>NZ_DAISXZ010000088.1:0-8333 GCF_036825565.1 Tepidimonas sp.
CCCCTCCACCGCGTGGCGGCTCGCGCCCCTGGCCCTGGCGGCGCTGCTCGCCAGCGGCTGCTCGGTGCTGGAGGAAGACCGCATCGACTACAAGAGCGCCAAACAGATCAACCGCCTGGAAGTCCCGCCGGACCTGACGCAACTGGCGCGCGATTCGCGCTATGCGCTGCCCGGGGCGTCGGTCACCGCGTCGGGCTATGAGGCCACGGCCGCCGCCCGACCCACCGGCACCGCCGCCCCCGCGCAAATCGGCGATGTCCGCATCGAACGGGCGGGCAACCAACGCTGGCTGGTCGTGGACCGCGCGCCCGACGACCTGTGGCCTGCGCTGCGCGACTTCTGGCAGGAAAACGGCTTTCTGCTCACGCTGGACCAGCCGCAACTGGGCCTGATGGAGACGGATTGGGCCGAAAACCGCGCCAAGATCCCGCAGGACATCATCCGCTCCACGATCGGCAGGCTGTTCGACAACCTGTACTCGACCGGGGAGCGAGACAAATTTCGCACCCGCGTGGAGCGCAACGCCGCGGGCGGCAGCGAAATCTTCATCAGCCACCGCGGCATGGTGGAGGTCTACACCACCGAACGCAAAGACAACACCGTCTGGCAGGCCCGCCCTGCCGATCCGGAGCTGGAGGCCGAGTTTCTGCGCCGCCTGATGGTCAAGCTGGGCGTGAGCCAGGAACAATCCAAGGCTGCCACCGCTGCGGGCGCGCGGCCGGCGATCGCGCGCATCGAAACGGTCGATGGCCAGCCGGCAGTGGTCATCGACGAAAACTTCGACCGGGCTTGGCGCCGCGTGGGGCTGGCCCTGGACCGCAGCGGCTTCACGGTGGAAGACCGCAACCGCGCCGAGGGGACGTACTTCGTGCGCTATGTGCCGCCGGATGCGAATCCGCAGGCGCAAGAACGCGGCTTCCTCGGCCGCATCACCGGCTGGTTTGGCAGTTCCAGCGCGGCGCAAAGCGGACCGACGCGCTACCGCATCCGCGTTACCGCCACCGGCGAGCGGGCCACAGTGGTCGTGCTGGACGGCAACGGTCAGCCGGACCGTTCCGCCACTGCGCAGCGCATCGCGCAGCTCATCGCCAACGACATAAAGTAAAAAAAACCGGGCGGTGCCAAGCGCCGCCCGGGTGCGTTCTGGCCCGTCAGACCGCCGCAGGCTCCGCCCGCGGCGCCGGGGTGCGGATCAGGTAATCGAAGGCCGACAGCGCCGCCTTGGCCCCTTCACCCGCCGCGATGACGATTTGCTTGTAGGGCACCGTCGTGCAGTCGCCCGCGGCAAAGACGCCGGGCACATTGGTGTGCCCCTTGTCGTCGATCACGATTTCGCCGAAGCGGTTGCGCTCGACCACACCATCCAGCCACTCTGTGTTGGGCACCAGCCCGATCTGCACAAACACACCCTCCAGCGCCAGGGTCTGCTCCGCCCCGCTGGCGCGGTCGCGCCAGCGCAGGCCGGTCACCTTCTGGCCGTCGCCTTCCACAGCCAGGGTCTGGGCCTGGGTCAGCACGGTCACGTTGGGCAGGCTCTTGAGCTTGCTGACCAGCACCGCGTCGGCCTTGAGCTGATCGGCAAACTCCAACAGCGTCACGTGTGCAACGATGCCGGCCAGATCGATGGCGGCCTCGACGCCGGAGTTGCCACCGCCGATCACTGCCACGCGCTTGCCCTTGAACAGCGGGCCGTCGCAGTGCGGGCAATAGGCCACGCCGCGGTTTTTGTACTCGGCCTCGCCGGGCACATTCAGGTTGCGCCAGCGCGCACCGGTGGCCAGGATCACGCTGCGGGCGCGCAGTTCGGCCCCGTTGGCCAGTTGCACCCCGACGTAGCCGCCCACCGCTTCGGCGGGCAACAGCGCTGCAACCGGCTGACCGTTCATCAGGTCCACCTCGTAGTGGCGCACCTGCGCTTCCAGCGCGGCGGCAAACTTCGGGCCGTCGGTTTCCAGGACCGAGATGTAGTTCTCGATCGCCAGCGTGTCGTTCACCTGCCCGCCGAAGCGCTCGGCCACGATGCCCGTGCGAATACCCTTGCGCGCAGCATAGACGGCGGCGGCGGCTCCGGCCGGGCCACCACCGACGACCAGCACGTCGAACGGATCTTTGGCCGACAACTGGGCCGCGGCGCGCGCCGCCGAGCCCGTGTCGAGCTTGGCGACGATCTCCTCCAGCGATGTGCGGCCGGAGACGAACACCTCGCCGTTGAGCAAAACCAGCGGCACGGCCATCACATTGCGCAGCTCGACTTCGGCCTGGAACAGCGCACCGTCGATGACGGTGGCGTGCACGCGCGGGTTGAGGATGGCCATCAGGCTGAGTGCCTGCACCACATCCGGGCAGTTGTGGCACGACAGCGACATATAGACCTCGAAGCGATACTCCCCGTCGAGGGCACGCACCTGGTCCAGCACCTCGGGCGCCACCTTGGGCGGGTGCCCACCGGTCCACAGCAACGCCAACACCAGCGAGGTGAATTCATGCCCCAGCGGGATGGCGGCAAAAGTTAGGTCCTGCGCCCCATCCGGCCGGCGGATGGCGAAGGACGGACGGCGCGCATCGGTGCCGTCGGTGCGCACGGCGATCTTGCCGTCGGACAGCCGGGCGATGGTGCGCAGCAGTTGCTCCAGCTCACGGGCGCTGGCCGAGTCATCGAGCGAGGCCACCAGCTCGAACGGCTGGCTGACACGCGTCAGATAGGCCTGAAGTTGGGATTGCAGTTGATCGTCGAGCATGGGGTTCTCCGGGGATGGGCGGGATGACTGGGGCAGCATCCGACCGTCCGGCCCAGACCCACAGGCGCTGGGGCCGGAGGGCGGTCCGACGGGGGAGCCGGACCGCAGAGGCGGTTCGGACCGTCGGGATCAGATCTTGCCGACCAGATCCAGCGACGGAGCGATGGTCTTGGCGCCCTCGTTCCACTTGGCCGGACAGACTTCACCCGGGTGCTCGGCCACGTACTTGGCGGCCTTGAGCTTGCGCAGGGTTTCCTTGACGTCGCGCGCGATGGCGTTGTCGTGGATCTCGGCGGTCTTGATCACCCCCTCCGGGTTGATCACGAAGGTGCCGCGCAGGGCCAGGCCTTCTTCCTCGATGTGCACGCCGAAGGCGCGGGTCAGTTGGTGCGTGGGGTCACCCACCAGCGGGAATTTGGCCTTGCCCACGGCCGGGCTGGTCTCGTGCCACACCTTGTGCGAGAAGTGGGTGTCCGTGGTGACGATGTAGACCTCGGCGCCCAGCTTCTGGAACTCGGCGTAGTTGTCCGCCGCGTCCTCCACCTCGGTCGGGCAGTTGAAGGTGAAGGCCGCCGGCATGAAGATCAACACCGACCACTTGCCCTTGAGGGACTGCTCGGTGACTTCGACGAACTTGCCGTTGTGGAAGGCCTGGGCCTTGAACGCGGGGACTTGGGTGTTGATCAGCGACATGCTGCTTTCCTTTCGTGGTTGAAAAACGGGCTCGACCGGAGCCGCCGTGGGCCGCTTGCGCGGAGGGCTCGACTCCGTGAAAACGAGCATATCATAGCTCACAACAATCGTTATGCATGATTGATAGCGTTTATTCGATGGATAGCTGCTTATGAATTTGTTTATGCGAATCGTTCTCATTTGCATATAATATGTAGCGTCGTTTTCAGCATCCTTTCCCACCTCCATCCCTTCCACACTTGCGCATCACACGCTGCGTCGTTTGACCACCATGCCACGCTCTCGCCCCATTTTCCCCTCGCTCGCTCCCCGTCGCGCCACCCCGCCCACCGCTGCTCGAACCATGGCCGCGCTACCGCTGGGGGCGCTGTTGCTCGCCAGCGGTCTGCAGGCCGCCGCCCAAACCGCCACGCCCGCCCCCGACGCCGTGGCTGGCAGCCTGGACACCGTCACCGTGCGCGACGCGGGCGACCCGACCGAAATCCGCGCCAAAAGCACCCTGCGCGCCACCGACACCCGGCTGGGCAAAGGCCAGCAAGCCCTGCGCGACATCCCCCAGCATGTGACGGTGATGACCGAGCAACTGCTGGACGACCGCAACCTCGACGACTTTCGCGAGGTGCTCAAGGCGACCGCCGGCGTGACCTTCCTGGCCGGCGAAACCGGCGAGGAGGATGTGCGCCTGCGCGGCTTCTCGCTCGGACAAGCGGGCGACATCTACCGCGACGGCCTGCGCGAGGGCCAGCTCATCACCCGCGACACTTTCGCGACCGAGCGGGTCGAGGTGCTCAAAGGGTCGGCATCGATGCTGTTCGGCAAGGGCTCGACCGGCGGCGTCGTCAACCAGGTCACCAAGCAGCCGTTCCTGATGGACCGGTACGAGGCGGAACTCACGCTCGGCAGCGGCGGCCACCGCCGCGTACAGGCCGATCTGAACCGGCCCCTCGGCCCCGACAGCGCGGTGCGCCTGAATGCCATGGCCCAAAACAGCGACAACTGGGGGGCAAAGGACGACCGCCGCGGCCTTGCCGCCAGTTGGCGCACCGACATCGGCGGACGCGACGAGTTCCAGATCGACCTGTACCACCTGCAGACCGAGGGCCGCCCCAACTACAACCACCCCTGGTTGTTGACGGGCAGCGCCACCGACCCCACCCGAACCATCGTGCCGGTGCTGCCCGCCAAAAACTACTACGGACTGGCCAGCGACTACCAAAATACCGAACAAACGGCGCTCACCCTGACCCACACCCACCGCTTCGGCCCGCAGGAGGAGCTGCGCACCACCGTGCGCCATGGCCGCTACGAGCGCGACCTGTGGGTGAGCGCCATCGCCTTCGCCCCCGCCGCGCAGCAGCCAGGGGGACAGGCGGTTTCGCTCGCCAACCCGCCCACGGACGCCACGCGGCTCAACTGCAATCCCAAAGGGCGCTATGGCCAAAGCGATATCACCCAGATCCAAAGCGACTACAGCCACCGCTTCCAGGCTGGGGGGCTGGCCCATCACCTGACGGCGGGGGTCGATCTGACCGTCGAGGATGCGCGGCGCAACAACAGCTTTGGCGGCGCCGCCTCCGGCCTGGGCACCACGGTGGGCACACCCAACGACGGCGCCTGGCGGGCCGACACCCGGGGTGCGCCCCCGCTCAACACCTTCGACGCCGACAGCCTGGGTCTGTATGTCCAGGATGTGGTGGCCTTGACGCCGCACTGGAAGCTGGTGGGCGGGCTGCGCTTCGACCGCTTCCGCGCGACCTACCGCGACACCGCGGGCAACACCGGATCGGTCACCGAGAACCTGTGGAGCCCGCGCATCGGCGCGCTGTACCAACCGAGCGAGACGGCGTCCTACTACGTGTCGCTGGGCCAGTCGTACAACACCTCGGGGGACACCTACCAGTTTGCCCTGGGCACCTTCGCCCCGGGTGGCAGCAACGCCAAGCTGGCCAACACCCCGCCCGAAAAGAGCCGCAACGCCGAAATCGGCGCCAAGTGGGAGCTCTTCCAGCAGCGCGCCAGCCTGGGCGTCGCGCTGTTCCGCGCGGAAAAATTCAACGAGCGCAACACCGACCCCGACAGCGCCGCCCAGCAAATGCTGCTGTCGGGCAAACGCCACGCCACCGGGGTGGAAATCAGCGCGGCAGGGCGCCTGACCCCGAATTGGGAGGTGTTTTACAACCACACCTGGATTCCGAGCGCGCGCATCGACCGCAGCAACCAGGCCTTGTCGGCCAACGGCACCGGCGCCCAGGTCGAGGGCGACCGCCCCGCCCTCACCCCCCGGCACAGCCTGAGCGCCTGGACCACCTATCGCCTCGCCCCCCAATGGCGCGTCGGCATCGGGTGGACGCACCGGGGCGCCCAAAACCCCGAGGGCCAGCGCACCTATGTGGCGCCGTCGTTCACCGCCTGGGACGGCATGGTGGAGTACACGGTCGACGAGCGGACCACGGTCAAGCTCAACGTCACCAACCTGACCGACAAGCTGTATGCCGATGCGCTGTACCGCGGGTTCTACACCCCCGGGGCGCCGCGCAAGGTCATGTTGAGCGTCAAAACGGTGTTCTGAGTCCGCAGGAGCCCTGCCATGCTGCTGCACCTGAAGGGTGTGCTGACGCCCGAGGAGCTGGCCACCGCGCGCGGGCTGCTGGCCGACGAAGCCCTCTGGCTCGACGGCCGCACCAGCGCCGGCGCCCAGGCCTCGGCGGTCAAACGCAACGAGCAACTGGCGCAGGACAGCGAGGCCGCCCGCCGTCTGCAGGCCCTGGTGCGGGCGGCGGTCGGGCGCGATCCGCTGTTCTTGTCGGCGGCGCTGCCGCGGCGCCTGTACAACCCGCTGTTCAACCGCTACCGCCCCGAGGCCCCCGCCTACGGCCCCCATGTGGACGGCGCGGTACTGCACTCGCATGCCGACGACACCTGGGTGCGGACCGACCTGTCGTGCACGCTGTTCCTCAGCGATCCGCAGGACTACGACGGGGGAGAGCTGACCATCCACGACACCTACGGCACGCACTGCATCAAGCTCCCGGCAGGCGACGCCGTGCTTTACCCCGGCACCAGCGTGCACGAGGTGACGCCAGTGACGCGCGGCGCACGCCTGGCCAGTTTTTTCTGGATCGAGAGCATGGTGCGCAGCGACGAACAACGCCGTTTGCTCTTCGAGCTGGACATGAACCTGCTGCGGCTGCGCCAGCAGTTGGGCGAAACGCGCGAGACCCTGGCGCTCAGCGGGGTCTACCACAACCTGCTGCGTCTCTGGGCCACGCCATGACCGCCCGTGCCTACGACACCACACCCGCCGCGCCGCTGGCAGCGTCCGCCATCCGCGCCTACTTCGAGGGCGGCGCGGGTGACGAGGTGACGCTGCGCGCCAACGTCGCAGCCTGGCGCGCCATCGGCCTGCGTCCGCGGGTGCTCGCCACCCCCCGGCAGGTGGACACCCAGGTCACGCTGCTGGGCCGGCGCTGGCCAACCCCCTGGCTGGCCGCGCCCATGGCCCACCTGGCGCTGGCCCATCCGGATGCCGAACGGGGCCTGGCCCTCGCCTGCGCCGCCCAAGGGGCGGGGCTGGTGCTGTCCACCCAGGCGAGCACGGCGCTGGAATCGGTGGCGCGGGCGGTGTTGCCCGAGCCGCAGCGCGGGCCCCTGTGGTTCCAGCTCTACCCGTACGGCGAACGGGACGACTGGCAGCGCCTCGTGCAACGGGCCCACCGCGCGGGCTACGAGGCGGTCGTGCTCACCGTGGACGCCCCGGTGCAGTGGGCGGGCGAGCGCGAGCGCGCCAGCGGCTTTGCGCTGCCCGCGGACTGGCCGCAACCCAACCTACCTGCCCGGCCCGAAACCGGCACGCTGGAGGCCCTGCTGGCGCGTGCGCCCGACTGGGACGACGTCGCCTGGCTGCGGTCGCACAGCCCGCTCCCACTGCTGCTCAAGGGCATCACCCACCCAGCCGACGCGGACCGCGCAGCCGATCTGTGCGACGGACTCATCGTATC
The DNA here is from genome assembly GCF_036825565.1 of Tepidimonas sp. Classification (GTDB taxonomy): domain Bacteria; phylum Pseudomonadota; class Gammaproteobacteria; order Burkholderiales; family Burkholderiaceae_C; genus Tepidimonas. The sequence continues at coordinate 7,430 of NZ_DAISXZ010000088.1, forward strand.
GAACCACGGCGGGCGCGTGCTCGACGGCCTGCCCCCGACCGCCGCGCTGCTACCGGCCGTGGTGAAGGCCGTGCAGGGCCGCTGCCCCGTGCTGGTCGATGGCGGCCTGCGCCGGGCGACGGATGGGCTGAAGGCCCTCGCCCTGGGCGCCAACGCCGTGCTGCTCGGCCGGCCGCTGGTGGCCGCCCTGGCCCAGGGTGGCGCCCCTGGCGTGGCCGCCTTGTGGCGGCGTTGGCACGACGAGCTGCGCGGCGCCATGGCGCTGTGCGGGGCCGCGACCATCGACGCACTGACGCCGGCCCTCCTGTGCCACGGCGCTTTCCACCCGTTGGAGTGTCTATGATCCCGATTGCGGTCCTCTTGGCCAGCCTCGTCCTCGTGCTGCTGGCGACGACATGGATTCTGAAGGCATGATGCGCGCCGCATTCGTCCCCCCAGCCCCTGCGCCGGCCCCGCCACCGCCAGGCCGCGTGACGACCCACCGAGCCCGGCTGCCAGGCACGGTGGCGGGGGTGCTGGCCGCGCATGCCGCCGCCCTGTGGGCCCTGCACGGTGCCTGGAGCGCACGCTCCGCGTCCCCGCCCGCGCCCACGGTGGTGCAAGCCACTCTGCTGACGGCGTCTTCTGCCGCGGTCCCCGCGCCGCCAGCCGCCTCGGTCGAGGCCCCGGCTCCGCCGCCACGCTCTCTAGCCGCCGCCGAGCGCCCACGCAGTGCGCCGGCCCCTGCGCTCAGCGCGACGCCTGAACGGAGTGCGCCCCCGCCACCCGTTGTGCCAACGGCATCTGCGCCCGTACCGGCGGATCCAGCGCCCGCTGCGGCCGCCGCCCTCACCCCTTCCACCGTGGCGTCGGTGCCGTCCGCCGGCCCCGCGTCCACCCCGCCGGCAACGGACGGGTCAACGGC
>NZ_DAISXZ010000089.1:0-8100 GCF_036825565.1 Tepidimonas sp.
ACGCTGGGGTGGGGGGTGCGATCATGGTGGGTCAGCCGCCAGTGATGGGGGCGATGATTTCGACGCGGTCGCCATCGCGCAGCGGCGTGAGGGCGTATTGTGCGCGCGGCACGAACTGCAGGTTGACGGCCACGGCAAACGGCGCTTGGGGGGGCTGGCCATCGGTGGCGCGGGCCACCGCATCGGCGACGGTGGCGCCGTCGGGCAGTTCTGCGGGTTGCGCGTTGATCCAAATCTTCATGGTGTGCGGACGGGGGCGTGGGCCTCGGCCCGGGCGAATGCCAGCCCCAGGCGCTGCGCCAGCTCGGTGCGGCCGGTCTGCAGATACTCGATGACGGCGTCGTGTATCGCCGGCGAGATCATGAACCCGTGGCGGTACAGCCCGTTGATCTGCAGCACGCGCGGCGCGCGCTCGACGACCGCGGGCAGATTGTCAGGCAGGGTGGGGCGGCACTGGGAGCACAGCTCTAGAACGCGGGCCTCGGCAAAGCCGGGGTGGACGGCGTAGGCGGCGCTGAGCAACTCGAGGGTGGAGCGCACGCTGGCCGGGGACAGGTCATCGGACTCGATTTGGGTGGCGCCGATGACGAACAGATGGCCCGGCTTGGGGGCGATGTAGATGGGGTAGCGCGGATGCAGCAGCCGGGTGGGGCGCTGCAAGGTGACGTCCGGCGCGTACAGGCGTGCCACCTCGCCGCGCACCCCACGCAGGGGGCCGCCGCCCGCAGCGCGTGGCGCAGGCCAGTCCTCGCGCGCGCCCAGACCGCGGCAGTCCAACACCCAGCCGTCTGGGTGGTGGCGTTGCCAGTCGCAGGCTTGATCCAGCGTCATGGCGGTGCCCCACTGCACCGCCACGCCCAGCGTGGCCAGCGTGGCCAGCAGCGCATCAAGCAGTTGGCGGTTGTCGAGCTGGCCTTCGTCCGGCAGGTACAGCCCCCGCTGGAACCGCCCGGCCACGGCCGGCTCCAGCATGGCGACGCCCTGCGCGTCCAGCGCGCGCGGGGCGGGCAAATCGGTCAGGCGTGCGGTGGTGTGGCGCAGCAGCGCCTCGAAGCGGACGGCCTCTTGCGCATCCTGGCGGTGCCACAGGATGAGCGTGCCGTTTTGCTGAAAGTACACCGGTTGCGCCAGCCCCTCGCACAGCGTCTGCCAGCGGGGTAGGGCGTAACGCCCCATGGCCACGACGTTGGGCTCGGTCACGGCCGATTCGGCGAGCGGCGCCAGCATGGCGGCCGCGACGCGGGCAGCGCCCCCGGCCTGCGCGGCGTCGGGGGCGGGATCGACGATATGGACCGGGTGACCGGCCCGTGCCAGCGTGAGGGCGAGCAGCCGACCCATCAGGCCGGCGCCGAGGATCAGGGCGGGTTCGAGGGAGCGCATGCCCCGGATGGTACCCCAGGGAAAACCCGCGCCAGGCCAGCGGGCTCCACGTCCGTGCACGCGCAGCGGATAATGTCACACATGTCGCATCTGAACGATCTTGCCCACCCACACCGCTCGCGCTACCCGCGGGTGTTGTCCATCGCCGGCAGCGATTCCGGTGGCGGTGCCGGCATCCAGGCCGATCTGAAGACCATCGCGGCCCTGGGCTGCTACGGCATGACGGCGATCACGGCACTGACGGCCCAAAACACCCTGGGGGTGCGGGCCATTCAGGGGGTGCCGGCGTCGTTTCTGAAAGAGCAGATCGCCGCCGTGGTGGAGGACATCGGCGTGGACGCGGTCAAGATCGGCATGCTGCACGCGCCGGACATCGTCGATGCCGTGGCCTGGGCCATAGACACCTACCGCCTGCCCAACGTGGTGCTGGACCCGGTGATGGTGGCCACCAGCGGCGACACCTTGATCGAGGACGCGACCATCGAACGCCTGGTGCGCGAGCTGTTCCCGCGCGCCACCGTGGTGACCCCCAACCTGGACGAGGCCGCATTGCTGTTGGGCCGTCCGCTGGTGCAGGTGGAGGAGCTGGAGGCAGCGGCCGCCGATCTGCTGCGGCGCGGCGCGCCGGCCGTGCTGCTCAAGGGGGGGCACTTGCCCGGCGATGTGGTCACCGACCTGTTGGCCATCTGCGGCGAGCCGCCGGCATACTGGATCCGTCTCAACGGTGAGCGCATCGTCAGCGACAACGTGCACGGTACGGGGTGCACCCTGTCGTCGGCCATTGCCTCGTTCCTGGCCATCGGCCAGACGCTGGAGGAGGCGGTTCAGTCCGCCCAAGGCTGGGTGCGGGGGGCGATTGCCGCCGGCGCGCATGTGCGCACCGGCCAGGGCAATGGGCCGCTCAACCACGGCTATGCGCCGGTGCCGATGCGGCTGCTCGACTGATCAGCCCGGCCCGACACCCAGCAGCCGCTGCAGTCGGGTGCTGGTGGTGGTGTATTCGAGGACGATCCGCTCCTGCGGGCGCAGCCACTGGGCAATGGCGAATGCGGCCAGGGTCGCTTCGTGAAAGCCGCACACGATGAGCTTGCGCTTGCCGGGGTAGGTGTTGACATCGCCCACTGCATGGATGCCCGGCTCTGAGGTGCGGTAGCCCTCGGTGTCCACGACCAGGTGCTTGCGCTCCAGCGCCAGCCCCCAGTCGGCGATCGGGCCGAGGCGCGGATTCAGCCCTAGCCGGGGCATGAACAGATCCAGCGGCAGCGTGAGTCGCCGGTCGTCGGCGGTGGCGATCTCCAGTGCTTCCAGACGGCCATCGGCGGCGGCTATGGCCCCCACTGGCTGCCCCATGCACAGGCGCACCCAGCCCGCGCCAATGGCGGACTGCAACCGTTCATCCAGTTCGGCGTCGATGGCGAAGCGGTCATTGCGGTGCAGCAGTGTCACATCGGCCGCCCCGCCGTCCGCGAGTTGCAGTGCCAGTGCCGCGGCGGACTCGGTTCCGCCCATGACGACGATGCGCTGGCCCGTCCAGACGTCGGCGGGGGGATCGCGGTAGTGCACCTGGCGGCCTTCCCAGGCATCCAGCCCGGGGATCGGCACCTTGCGTGGCAGGAACGCGCCTACGCCCGCAGCGATGACGAGCGCGTCGCATTCGAGGGCCAGGCCGCCGTCCGTTGCCAGCCGAAACCGCGGAGACGATTCGGCCCCGTCGGATGCCAAGCGCTGCAGCGACGTCACGATCTGCCCCAGATGCAGGGGGATCCGCAACGGCGCCAACTGCCGCAACAGCCGCTGCGTCAGCTCCTGCCCGCTGCAGGCCGGAATGCCCGGCAGATCGTAGATGGGTTTGCCGGGGTACAGCTCGGCGCATTGCCCCCCGGCATGGGGCAGACCCTCCACCACGTGCACGCCCAACTCTTGCAGGCCCAACTGAAAGGCCTGGTAGAGCCCGACCGGTCCAGCGCCGATCACGACAGCATCGGTGCGGATGGGAAAGGCGGACGTCATGGCGGTCGGGGCGGCGCGCACCACCCTCGTGATCAGCCGGTTAGCGTTTGAGCAGCGGCAGCTTGCCGGTCTTGTCCTTGTACTGCTCGGCTTCGGGCAGCGGTGCCTTGCGCTTGGTGATGCTCTTCCAAGTCGGCAGCTTGGCCAGCTCCGCGTTGAGGGCGATCATGTGCTGCTGGTCGCGCGGCACGTCTTCCTCGGCGTAGATCGCGCTGACCGGGCACTCCGGGATGCAGACCGCGCAGTCGATGCACTCGTCGGGGTCGATGGCCAGGAAGTTGGGCCCCTCGCGGAAGCAGTCCACGGGGCAGACGTCCACACAGTCGGTGTACTTGCAGGCGATGCAGGCTTCGGTAACAACGTGTGTCATGGCGCAGGGTCTTTCGGGGGCCGCAAACGCCCCAACGCGGCGCGGGCCGCGCGTCGGGTCTCGGCAACGGGCCGATTGTAGGCGTTCGGGGCGCGGAGCTGGTTGATGTGGGTCAGCACGCCGACCGGCAAAGCGGTTATTGTCTGGGTGCACGGTGTTCGTGCGCCGTCCGTTCCAGAGGCCTTGCCCATGACCGATACACCCCGCCGCCGTTTGCCCCCACCCGCCGGGCGCGAAAACGGGCCCCCGCCTGTGACAGCCGATCCCCACCGCCGGCAGGCGGATGCTGCCGAGGCCATGGACCAGCAGGCGTCGGTGCTGATGGCCCAGTTGTGGAGCGGCCTGTCGCCCATTTCGCTGACCTTGGCGGCAACGGATTGGGCACTGCATGCGCTGAGTTCGCCGGGGTCGCAACGGCGGTTGGCGCGGCAGGCGGCTGAACTCGGCCAGGCGTGGTGGCAGGACGCTTGGCGCGCTGGGATGGGCACGGCCACGGCCTTTCTGACGTCTGGGGCGTCCGGTGTGTCCGGTGTGGCCTCAGCAGGCACCGTAGAGGCAGGCGGGGGGAGCGCGACGAAAGGCGTTTTCAGCGACGCAGATGCCCGGCCGGACGACGCCTCGCCGCTGGCGCGCGCACTGCGCGAGGACGCGCGCTACGCCGACCCGGCGTGGCAGCGCTGGCCGTGGTCGGGGCTGGCCAGCGCCGTCAAGGCGCTGGAGCTGTGGTGGCAGCAGGCCGCGGCACTGCGCGGCATGCAGCCGCACAGCCGCGAGCAGATGCGCTTCTACGGCCGCCAGTGGCTGGACGCCTGGGCGCCGAGCAACGTGCTGTGGACCAACCCGCAGGCGCTGCAGCGCGCCTGGGAGACCGGCGGCCAGTCGCTGCTCAAGGGCTGGGGCCGCATGGTGGAGGACGTGCAGTGGCGGCTGGGGCTGCAGCCGCCGCCGCGGCGCTTCGACCCGGAGCTGGCGCCCGGCCGGGGGCTGGCGACGACGCCGGGGCAGGTGGTGCTGCGCAACGCGCTGATCGAGCTGATCCAGTATGCGCCGACGACGCCGACTGTGCAGCGCGAGCCGGTGCTCGTGATCCCGTCGTGCATCATGAAGTACTACATCCTGGACCTGTCGCCGCACAACTCGTTGGTGCGCTGGTTGGTCGGGCAGGGCCACACGGTCTACATCGTCTCGTGGAAGAACCCGGACGAGGACGATGCGCTGCTGGCGATGGACGACTACGTGCGCGACGGGGTGCTGGCGGCGTTGGACCACGTGCGCTGCGCCACCGACGCCCCTGTGCACCTGATGGGCTATTGCCTGGGCGGGACGTTTGCCGCCATCGCCGCGGCGGCGCTGGGCGGGGGTGATGCGCGGCTGGGTTGCCAGCGTGCGGTGGACGCCGCGGAGGAGGGGGTGTTGGCGAGCCTGACGCTGCTGGCCGCCGAGACCGACTTCAAGGAGCCCGGCGAGCTTGGCATCCTGATCGACGAGGCGCAGGTGCGGCTGCTGGAGGACATGATGGCCGCGCGCGGCTACCTGACCGGGCAGCAGATGGCCGGGTCGTTCCAGTTCCTGCACTCGCGCGAGCTGGTCTGGTCCAGCCAGACGCGGCGCTGGCTGCTCGGCGAGGACGAGGTCGGCAACGACCTGATGGCATGGAACGCGGACGTGACGCGCCTGCCGGCGGTGATGCACAGCCAGTACCTGCGCAGCTGCTATCTGAACAACGATCTGGCCGAGGGGCGCTTTCAGTTCGAGGGGCGGCCGATCGCGCTGCGCGACATCCGCGTGCCGGTGTTTGCGGTCGGCACCGTCAAGGACCACGTGGCGCCGTGGCGCTCGGTGTACAAGATCCATCACCTGGTCTCGGCCGACGTGACCTTTGCGCTGACCAATGGCGGGCACAACGCTGGCATCGTCTCTGAGCCGGGGCACCGCGGGCGCTACCACCACCTGTTGACGGTGCCGGCGGACCATCCGTGGCGCACGCCAGAGGAGTGGCTGGCTGCGGCGCCGCGGCTGGAGGGCAGCTGGTGGCCTTCGTGGTCGGCGTGGCTGAAGCAGCACGGCAGCGGTCAGGAGGTGCCGGCGCGCCAGCCTGCGCAGGATGCGGCGCTCGGGCCGGCGCCGGGCCGCTATGTGATGGTGCGCTACGGCGACTGAATCAGCCCTCGCCTGCACTGCCTCGCCCGCGTGGGACGGCAAACCGCCGAGCCAATAGAGCCTGCGCCAACGGGCGCTCTACGGGCCAGGGTTCGCCGTGCAGTTCGGCCGCCAACACCTCGCCACTCAGCACGGACAGGGTCAGCCCCCGTGCGCCCAGCCCCGTCAGCACACACAGGCCGGGCAGCCGATCGGGGTCTACCGCCCCGACGGCGGGAACGCGGTCCGGCAGCGTACAGCGCACGCCGGCCCAGCCGTGTGCCTGGGGCCAGAGGCGGGACAGCGCTTCGGCCGCCGGGGGCAGCAAGCGGCGCAGCTTGTCCAGATTGGCGGCATGGTCCGCGGCTTGGACGGAGCGATCCGTGCTGCCCCGTATGAAGGTGGAGCCCATGCACCACAGCGGCTGCCCATCGGGCCCGGGTACACCCGCAATCAGCGACCCGTGCCCGTTGACGGGGAACGGCGGCAGGGCGTTCGCCCCCGATGGCGACAGGGCGGCCATGGGTCCCCATGTCACCTGCCCGCGCAGGGCATGCAGGGGCATGGGCGGTCGGTCGGTGTGCGGCAGCAGCGGCAGGCTATCGAAGCCCGCGCACACGACGACCACGGGGGCGTGGGCCAGCGTTCGGCCGGCGGCGTCGATCGCGATCCACTCGGCATCATCCGCCGTGCGCCGCACACCGGCGACGTGCGCTCCACCGACGAAGCGCACGCCGGCGCGGGCCAGTTGGGCGGCCACCAGCCGTGCCGGCCGCAGCCATGCCGCCTGGGGGTGCCATAGGGCGGGTGTGTCCGCAGGCAGGCCGGCGCACACCGTGCGCGCGGGATCGGCCGGCTCGCTCCACGCGCGGCCATGGTCGCGCCAAGCCCCCGCGTCGGGCAGGGCGCGCTTGCCCTCGATGCGGTGCTCGAACACGCCGCTGGGGCTCCAGTCCACGCCCGGCGTCAACAGCGCCCGGGCCCGCTCCAGAGTACTGGCCAAGCCTGCCCGGGTCAGACGCGACAGCGGCGCATCGTCGGGCGATACATGCGGGGCGACCAGCCCCACGGGCAAGCCCGATGCGCCGGTCGCGGGGGCGTCGGCCGCGTCCAGCACCGTCACACGCCAGCCCCGTGCTGCCAGGCTCCAAGCGGCCGCCGAGCCGGCCAGACCGGCACCGATCACGACCGCGTGATGCTGTGGGTGGGCCATACGCGGCGCCGCATTTGGGGCGCGCGCAGACCGCAAGGTGGCCCGGGGTGTCCAGCTCGGGGCAAACACTGCTCGCAGGCAGTGCCGCTTGGGGGGCAGGCCCGGGGCTTTCTCGACCTGAAAACCCGCTTGCGCCAGCCCGTCGCGGACCGCGCGCGCCACCGTCCAGGTGCTCAGCCGTGTACCTGGTCGGCACAAGCGCGCGACTGCGCGCAGCATCCCGGGCGACCACATGTCGGGGTTGGTGGCCGGGTCGAAACCGTCCAGAAACACGCTGTCCACCGGCACGTCCAGCGTCGGCAGCCAGCGCGCCGCATCCCCCACGCACAGGGTCAACAGCAGGCGCCGGCAGGGGCCATCGCCGCTATCGGCGGGCCATTCCCAGGTCCAGCGGTGCACGCCCGGCAGCAGCCCTACCCAGCGCTCGGCCAGCGCGGCGGCCAGGGGCTGGAGTTGGGCAAACGGGGCCGCACTGCGGCGCAGGTCGTCGGCGGTGGCAGGGTGGGCTTCCGTGGCGGTGTAGCACAGCGTGGGCGGAGCCGATGCGTCGGCCCGCCAGGCGTGCCAGGTGGCCAGAAAGTTCAGCCCCAGACCGAAACCGTTTTCCAGCGCATGCCAGCGCGCCGCACCCGCCCAGGCCGGAGGTTGCCCGTCATCGGGCAGCAGGCCGCAGCCACCCAAGAACACGTGCCGCGCCTGTGCCAGGCCCCCCTGACCGTCGGCGCCGCGGCTGCGGTAGATGTCGTCGAAGCGGGGGTTGCGCGGCGTGCCGTCCGGCAGCCACTCGACCACGACGTCGGCCATGTCACCCCTGCGTCGGGGGCACGTAGCCGGCGGCGACGTCCGCGCCTTCGCCGAAGAAGTGCTTCTCCATCTGCCGCGCCAGGTATTGGCGCGCGCGCGCGTCGGCCAGGTTCAAGCGGTTTTCGTTGACCAGCATGGTCTGGTGGCGCAGCCAGTCCTGCCACGCCTGCTTGCTGACGTTTTC
>NZ_DAISXZ010000090.1:0-7934 GCF_036825565.1 Tepidimonas sp.
GCGGCGGGGCTGGCGGCGGTGCTGCGCCATCCGGCGCGGTTTGCGGGGCGCAAGGTGGGGCTGGTGCTGTGCGGCGGAAACATCGACCCGCTGCTGCTGGCCTCCATCATCGAGCGCGGCATGGTGCGCGCCGGCCGGCTGGTGCGGCTGGTGGTGAGCACGCGCGACCTGCCGGGGCAGCTGGCGCGCATCGCCGCCATCGTGGCGGAGGCCGGGGCCAACATCGACCAGGTGCACCACCAGCGCGCCTTCACGCTGCTGGCGGCGCAGAGCGTGGAAATCGAGCTGGTGCTGCAGACGCGCGGCCCGCAGCATGTGGATCAGGTGATGCAGGCGCTGCGCACCGCCGGCTACGAGGTGGCGCGCCACTGACGTCGGCACCGTGCCGGATCGGGTGTTGGCCCGCGGGGCGGACGATGGCGGGGCCATGGACGGGCAATAGACCGGCGGGCCGCAGCCACGCGCATGGCTGGCTACACTGTGCGCATGGCGCAGGGGCAGGCACTGGTGGTGGTGCGGCCGCAGGGGCTGTACTGCCCGGCAGGCGACTTCTACATCGATCCATGGCGGCCGGTGGCGCGCGCCATCCTCACCCATGCCCACGCCGATCACGCTCGGCGCGGGCACGGCGCCTATCTGGCCCACGCCCAGGCAGCGGGCGTGCTGCGCGTCCGGCTGGGTGAGGACATTGCGCTGCAGACGGTTGCCTACGGCGAGGTCGTGGATTGCGGCGGCGTGCGCGTGTCCCTGAACCCCGCGGGGCACATTTTGGGTTCGGCCCAGGTGCGGCTGGAGCACCGGGGCGAGGTGTGGGTCGTCTCGGGTGACTACAAGGTGGAGGCCGACCCCACCTGCGCCCCGTTCGAGCCGGTGCGCTGCCACACTTTCATCACCGAATCGACCTTTGGCCTGCCGCTGTACCGCTGGCGTCCGCAGGCGGCGGTGCTGGCCGACATTCAGGCCTGGTGGCAGGCCAATGCCGCGGCCGGCCGCGCGAGTGTCCTGTACGCCTATGCGCTGGGCAAGGCGCAGCGCTTGCTGGCGGGTCTGGACACGACCACCGGCCCCGTGGTGGTGCACGGCGCGGTGGAGGCCATCAACCAGGCCTACCGCGCGGCCGGCGTGCTCCTGCCCGCCACCCAACGCCTGGAGGACGGGCTGGAGGCGACGGCCCTGCGGCGCGCCCTGGTGATCGCACCCCCATCGGTGCAGGGCACGCCGTGGCTGCGGCGCCTGGGCGCCTATGCCGACGCGATGGTCAGCGGCTGGATGCAATTGCGCGGCACGCGGCGGCGGCGCGGGGTGGACCGGGGCTTTGCGCTGTCGGACCACGCCGACTGGCCGGGGCTGCTGCAGGCGATCGGCGCTTGCGGCGCGCAGCGGGTGCTGGTGACCCACGGCCAGGTGGCGCCGCTGGTGCGGTATCTGTCGGAGCAAGGCCTGCAAGCCGATGCACTGCACACCCTGTACAGCGGCGAGGCGGGTGCCGATGCGGCAGAAGGGGACGATGCATGAAGGCGTTCGCGGCGCTCTACCGAGCGCTGGATGCGACCACGTCCACCGCGGCCAAGCAGGCGGCACTGCAAGCCTATTTCCGGGAGGTGCCGCCCGCGGATGCCGCCTGGGCGGTGTATTTGCTGGCGGGCGGCAAGCCGCGCCAGACCGTACCCCCGCGCCGGCTGCGCGAGCTGGCGCGCGCCGCGGCAGGCCTGCCGGAGTGGCTGTTCGACGAGTGCTACCAAGCGGCCGGCGACTTGGCCGAGACGATCGCCTTGCTGCTGCCACCGCCCGCCGAGCCCGAGGAGCACGGACTGGCGCACTGGATGGCCGAGGTGCTGGCGCTGCGTGCGCTGCCGGCGGACGAGCGCGACGCCGCCCTGCGTGCCCAGTGGGCGCGCCTGCCCGCCGAGCAGCGCCTGTTGCACGGCAAACTGATCACCGGCGGTCTGCGCGTGGGCGTGTCGCGCCAGCAGGTGACACAGGCGTTGGCGACGGTGGCCGGCGTGCCGCCCGCACTCGTGGCCCAGCGCCTGATGGGCTACACCCGCGCCGATGCCCGCCCCGGGCCGCAGGACTACCAGACCCTGCTGGCCCCGCCCGGGGCCGTGGCCGACCCGGGTACCATGATCCCCGCAGAGGCGATGACTGGCGCAGCGGCGCCCATGCCGGATGCGCAGCCATACCCGTTCTTTCTGGCCCATCCGCTGCCCGCCGAACCGGACGATCCGCCCGGCCTGCTGGGCGCTCCCGCCGACTGGATCGTGGAGTGGAAATGGGACGGCATCCGCGCCCAGCTGGTGCGCCGGCGCGGCGTGGCGTTGTGGACGCGCGGCGAGGAACTGGTCACCGACCGCTACCCCGAACTGGCCGCGCTGGGGCAGCGCCTGCCGCCGGGCACCGTGCTGGACGGCGAAATCGTCGTCGTGGCGGGCGAGGCGCTGCAGCCCTTCGGCGCGCTGCAGCGGCGCATCGGCCGCCAGCGCCTGACGGCGGCGCTGCTGCGCGAGCTGCCCGTGGCACTGATCGCCTACGACCTGCTGGAGGCCGACGGCCGCGACTGCCGCGCCGAGCCCCAGTGGCGGCGGCGCGAGCGGCTGCAGGCCCTGGTGGCCGCGCTGGCCGACCCCGCGCTGCGTTTGAGTCCCGCCCTGCCCATCACCGCCGATACCGACTGGGCGGCGCTGTCTGCCCACCGCCGCACGGCGCGCGAACGGGGGGCCGAGGGGTTGATGCTCAAGCAGCGCGATGGCCAGTACGGCATCGGTCGCACGCGGGCGGTCGGCACATGGTGGAAGTGGAAGGCCGACCCCTGGACCGTGGATGCGGTGCTGGTCTATGCGCAAAAAGGCCACGGGCGCCGCGCGGGGCTGTATTCCGACTACACCTTTGCCATCTGGAGCCATGCCCCCGGCCACCCGCAGCGGCACCTGGTGCCGTTCGCCAAAGCCTATTCCGGCCTCAGCGATGCCGAAATGGCGCGGGTGGACGCCATCATCCGCAGCACCACGCGCGAGAGCTTCGGCCCCGTGCGGGCGGTGGAGCCGACCCTGGTGTTCGAGCTGGGCTTCGAGGGCATTGCGCGCAGCCCCCGCCACAAGAGCGGCGTGGCGGTGCGGTTTCCGCGCATGCTGCGCTGGCGCACCGACAAGGGGGTGGAGGATGTCGATTGCCTGCCCACCTTGCTGGCCTGGCTGGAGGCTGCCAACCCCGGGGGCGCCCCGTGACCCGTTTCCGCCGAACCCTGGCGGCCGTGACCGCGCCAGCGGCGACCGCTGAAGGCTGGATGCGGGCGCAGGGCTGGACGCCCCTGGCCTTCCAGCACGAGACCTGGGCCGCCATCCAGGCCGGGCGCAGCGGGCTGGTGCATGCCACCACCGGCGCGGGCAAGACCTACGCCGTCTGGCTGGGGCTGCTGCAGCGGCATGCCATGGCCTTTTCTGCGGCGGCCGGGCCGCGGTTGCTGTGGATCACGCCGCTGCGCGCGCTGGCCAGCGACACGGCGGCGGCTCTGCAGGCGCCGCTGCCCACCCTGGCCCCGGGTTGGCGGCTGGGCGTGCGCACCGGGGACACCCCCGACGCCGAACGGGCCGCCCAGCATCGGCGCTGGCCGCAGGCCCTCGTCACCACCCCCGAGAGCCTGAGTCTGCTGATCGCTCGCACCGACGCGCCGGCGCTGTTGGCCGGCGTGGCGGCCGTGGTGGTGGACGAGTGGCATGAGCTGCTGCCCGGCAAGCGCGGCGTGCAGGTGCAACTGGCGCTGGCACGCTTGCGCGGCTGGCAGCCCACGCTGCAGGTCTGGGGCTTGTCGGCCACGCTGGCCCATCTGGACGAGGCGGCGGCCGCCTTGCTCGGGCCGGCGGGTGCCCTAGGGGCGGCTCTGGTGCGGGCCGGCCAGCCCAAGCCGCTGGTCATCGACACGCTGTTGCCGGCGCGCCTGGAACGTTTCCCCTGGGCGGGGCACCTGGGCGCGAGCATGGTCCCCGCGGTGGTGGCCGAGATCGACGCCTGTCGCAGCGCGCTGCTGTTCACCAACACCCGGTCCCAGACCGAATGGTGGTACCAGGCCCTTCTGGCTGCGCGGCCCGACTGGGCCGGCCGGATCGCGCTGCACCATGGGTCGCTCGATCCCCAGGTGCGGCGCTGGGTGGAACAGGGCCTCAAGGACGGCACGCTGCGCGCCGTGGTCTGCACCTCCAGCCTGGATCTGGGGGTGGACTTCGCACCCGTGGAACGGGTGCTGCAGATTGGCTCGCCCAAGGGCGTGGCGCGGCTGCTGCAGCGGGCCGGCCGTAGCGGCCACGGCCCGGGGCAGCCCTCGCGCGTGACGCTGGTGCCCACGCATGCGCTGGAGCTGCTGGAAGCCGCCGCCGCGCGCGATGCGGTGCAGGCCGGCCGCATCGAACCGCGTGCCCCCTTGCGTGCGCCGCTGGACGTGTTGGTGCAGCACCTGGTCACGGTGGCCTTGGGCGGCGGCTTCCGGCCGGGGGCGCTGTTGGCCGAGGTGCGCACCACCCACGCCTACGCCGACCTGTCGGACGAGAACTGGTGCTGGTGCCTGGACTTCGTGCGCCACGGCGGGCCGTCGCTGCAGGCCTATCCCGAATACCGCCGCGTCCAGCCCGACCAGGCGGGCGTCTGGCGCGTGCCGGATGGCCGTCAGGCCCGCCGCCACCGCCTCAATATCGGCACCATCGTGGCCGATGCGCAACTGGAGGTGCGGTTCTTGCAGGGCGCTCGTCTGGGGTTGGTGGAGGAGGGCTTTGCCGCCCGCCTGCGCCCGGGGGACCGGTTTCTGTTCGCCGGCCGCACACTGGAGCTGGTGCGCCTGCGTGACCTGACCGTCTGGGTGCGCGACGCGCGCGGCCAGGAGCCGCGGGTGCCCCGCTGGCAGGGCGGGCGCATGTCCCTGTCCACCACCCTGGCCGATGCCGTGCTGGCGTGCTTGGCCACCGCCGCCCGGGGCGAGGCCGATGGGCCCGAGCTGGCGGCGTTGCGACCGCTGCTGGCTTTGCAGGCGCGCTGGTCCCATCTGCCCACCCCCGAGCGGTTGTTGGTGGAGGTGTTGCACGACCGGGAGGGCTGCCACCTGTTCCTCTACCCGTTTGCGGGGCGCGACGTGCACCTGGGGTTGGCCGGCTGGCTGGCGTGGCGGGCCGCGCAGGCGCAGCCGCGCACCTTTTCGATGGCGGTCAACGACTACGGGCTGACGCTGCTGAGCGCCCAGCCCGTGGATTGGGCCGCCGAGCTGCCGCGCTGGTTGCAGCCGCTCGATCTCGACACGCTGACCGCCGAACTGCTGGCCAGCCTGAACGCGACGCAATTGGCCCAGCGGCGTTTTCGCGAGATCGCCCGCGTGGCCGGCCTGGTCGTGCAGACCCATCCGCGGGAGCGCCGCAGTCAGCGGCAGTTGCAGGCGTCGGCGGCGCTGTTTTGGGACGTATTGGCCCGCCACGATCCGGCCAACCGATTGCTGCACCAGGCGCGGGCCGAGGTGCTGGCGCAGGAGTTGGAGGTGCAGCGCCTGCACGCCACGCTGCAGCGCATGGCCCGCCAGACATGGCAGGTTCAGCCGCTGCAGCGGCCCACGCCGCTGGCGTTTCCCTTGCTGGTCGAGCGCCTGCGCGAGAGCGTGTCCAGCGAGACCCTGAGCGCGCGCCTGCAGCGGCTGGTCGCGCAGCTCGAACGCGCGGCGGATGCCCCCGGGCCCCGCCGGCACCGCGCCGCCCCGTCGGGGGCTGCCGCGTGAGGACGGCGTTGGTTCCGGCGCCGGTCGTGCTGCAGGCGCCGCACCAGGGGCCCGAGGCGGCCCTGTGGCTGTTGCCACAGCGGGCCGTCTGGTGGCCGCCCGGGGCCACGCTGTTCGTGGCCGATGTCCACCTGGGCAAAGCGGCCGCCTTCCGCAGCGCCGGGCTGGCCGTCCCGGGCGGCACCACCGGGGACAATCTGCAGCGTCTGGATGCGCTGGTGCGCCGGCACGGCGCGCGCCGGCTGGTCGTGCTGGGGGATCTGCTGCACGCCCGTGCCGCCCGCACCCCCGCCTTGCTGCAGGCCCTGCGCGACTGGCGCGGCCGCCACCCCGATCTGGCCTGGGTGCTGGTGCGCGGCAACCACGACGACCGCGCGGGCGATCCGCCGCCGGACCTGGATATCACCGTCGTGGAGGAGCCGTGGACCCTGGGGCCCTGGCACTGCCGGCACGAACCACCGGCTGCGGTCGAGTCCGCCCTGCCGGGGCCGACCCTGTGCGGGCATGTGCATCCGGTGTGCGTGTTGCATGGCGCCGCGCGCGAGCGTCTGCGGCTCCCGTGCTTCGTGCTCACGCCGTCGGCGCTTTGGCTGCCGGCTTTTGGTGCCTTTACCGGCGGATATGCCGTGCCGGCCGCTGCCGGTCAGTCGCGCTGCGCCATCGCCGACGACGCCGTGTGGCCAGTGGATGGCCCCCCGCCCGCGCCCTGGCAGCTTGGCCCTGGCCGGTAAAATCCCGGGTTTACCCTGACCCCACGGGAACCCCTTCATGACCACTTCGCGCGTTTCCTCGGCCGCCATGGCCAACGCCATCCGGGCGTTGGCGATGGACGCCGTACAGCAGGCCAACAGCGGCCACCCCGGCGCCCCGATGGGCATGGCCGAGATGGCCGTCGCGCTCTGGGGCCGCCACCTCAAGCACAACCCGGCCAACCCGGCCTGGGCCGACCGCGACCGCTTCGTGCTGTCCAACGGCCACGGCTCGATGCTGATCTACGCGCTGCTGCACCTGAGCGGCTACGACCTGCCGATCGAGGAGCTCAAGGCCTTTCGCCAGCTGCACAGCCGGACGCCGGGCCACCCCGAGGTCGGCATCACCCCGGGCGTGGAGACCACCACCGGGCCGCTGGGGCAGGGCATCGCCAACGCGGTCGGCATGGCGCTGGCCGAGAAGCTGCTGGCCGCCGAGTTCAACCGCCCCGGCCACACCATCGTCGACCACCACACCTACGTGTTCCTCGGCGACGGCTGCATGATGGAAGGCATCAGTCACGAGGCGTGTGCACTCGCCGGAGCGTGGCGGCTGTCCAAGCTGATCGCGCTGTACGACGACAATGGCATCTCCATCGACGGCCAGGTTCAGCCGTGGTTCGCGGACGACACGCCGGCGCGCCTCCGCGCTTATGGCTGGCAGGTGATCGGGCCGGTGGACGGCCACGATGTCGAGGCGGTGGATGCCGCCATCGCCGCCGCCAAGGCGCAGGGTGCGCGTGCCGACGGGCGGCCCACCCTGATCGTCTGTCGTACCCGCATCGGCCAGGGCAGCCCCAACCGCGTCGGTACCGCCAAGGCGCACGGCGAGCCCCTGGGGGCTGAGGAGGTGCAGCGCACCCGCGAGGCGATCGGTTGGCCGCACCCGCCGTTCGAGGTGCCGGCGGACATCCGCGTGGCCTGGGATGCGCGCCCCGCCGGCGCCCGGGTCGAGGCGGACTGGGCCCAGCGCTTGGCGGCCTATCGCCAGGCGCACCCGGTGCTGGCCGCCGAGCTGGAGCGGCGCCTGCGCGGGGAGCTGCCCGCCGACTTCCACCAGCGTATGGTGGACCTGATCGTCGGCCTGCACGAGCAGGCGCAGACCGTGGCCAGCCGCAAGGCCAGCCAGTTGGCGCTGGAGGCCCTGACCGCTGCGCTGCCGGAGCTGCTGGGTGGCTCGGCCGACCTGACCGGCTCCAACCTGACGCAGACGGCCGCCACGCCGGCGCTGCGCTTCGGGGCCGATGGTCAGCCCGTGGCGGACGGCCAGGGCCGCCTGGGTCGGCACATCAACTATGGCGTGCGCGAATTCGGCATGGCCGCGATCATGAACGGCATCGCGCTGCACGGCGGCTACATCCCCTACGGCGGCACGTTCTTGACTTTCAGCGACTACAGCCGCAACGCCATCCGCATGGCCGCGCTGATGAAGCAGCGCG
>NZ_DAISXZ010000091.1:0-7917 GCF_036825565.1 Tepidimonas sp.
GGTTCGACGGACCGCTGGCGCTGTCGGGCTCGATGGCCACGGGGTCGGCGGTGCTGGCGGCGCAGGCGATGGGGGCGGACTTTGCCTACATCGGCTCGCTGTTCATCGCCACCGACGAGGCGCGCGCGAGCGACGCCTACAAGCAGTGCATCGTCGAGTGCAACTCGGACGACATCGTCTACAGCAACCTGTTTACTGGCGTGCACGGCAATTACCTCAAGCCGTCCATCCGCGCTGCGGGTCTCGACCCGGACCACTTGCCCGAGAGCGACCCGAGCAAGATGAACTTTGGCGACGGCGCCAAGAAGGCGTGGAAGGACATCTGGGGCTGCGGACAGGGCATCGGCGTCGTGGATGCGGTGCGGCCGGCGGCCGAAGTGGTCGCGCGCCTCAAGCGCGAGTACGCGCAGGCCCGCGCGCGGCTGTGCGCCGGCGTCTGAGCGCGCCGCCATCCGCTCTGCCCGTCAGACGGTCGTGGCTGGGGATGGGGCGCTGCCCTCATTCCCCCACGCCGAGCGGACCTTTGCCAGCACGGCCGGCACGGGGTCGTCCAGGGTGTCGATGGCGATCACCTCGCGCTGGGGGATCGAGCGCAGCCAGGTGAGCTGGCGCTTGGCCAACTGCCGGGTGGCCGCGCAGCCGCGCTCCCACAGCGCTCGTTGCGCTTGCGCGTCCAGCGCCTCGTGGCCATGGGCCGCGGCGGCGTCCAGGGCCTCCCACGCCTGGCGGTAGCCGACGCAGCGCATCGAGGGCAGTTCGGGGCCCAGATCGCCCCGCGCGCGCAGGCGCCGGACTTCGTCCACCAGGCCCTCGGCCAGCATGGCGGCAAAGCGCGCGTCGATGCGCCGGTGCAGCCAGACGCGCTCATCGGGCTCCAGCGACAGCAGCCGCCCAGGCCAGCCATCGATGTGCAGCGGGGTAGGGGCCTTGTCATCCGCGGGCTGGACCCATCGGCGCTGCAACGCCGACAGCGGCTGTCCCGTGGCGCGCCACACTTCCAGCGCCCGACCGATGCGCTGGGCGTCGGTCGGCGGCAGGCGCGCCGCGGTCACTGGGTCCACGCGGGCCAGCTCGGCGTGCAGCGCGGGCCAGCCGCGCAGGCGCGCGTCGGCTTCGATGGTGGCGCGCAGCGCCGGGTGCGCCGGCGGCAACTCGTCCAACCCGTCGAACAGCGCCTTGAAATACAGCATCGTGCCGCCGACCAGCAGCGGCCAGCGACCGCGGGCTCGGATCGCGGCCACCAACCGGCGCGCATCGCGCACGAACTCGGCCGCGCTGTAGGCCTCGCGCGGGTCGCGGATGTCGATCAGGTGGTGCGGCGCCGCGGCCCGCTCGGCCGCGGTGGGCTTGGCGGTGCCGATGTCCATGCCGCGGTAGACCAGGGCCGAATCGACGCTGATGATCTCCACCGGCCAGCGCGCGGCGATCGCCAGGGCCAATGCGGTCTTGCCGCTGGCCGTGGGCCCGGCAATCGCCAACCAGCCGCACACCTGGGGGCTGTGATCGGGCTGCATGGGGCGCGATTATCGCGTCGGCCCCGGCGCCGGCATGGGGGCGGAGCGCACCTCGCCGTGGCGCTGCACCAGGGTCCACGCCACGGCGGCGATGACCACGGCCCAAAACCACAGACCGTTGGTCAGCGGATAGACCCCCGTCTCCGCCCCGGTGGACATGCGCGTGCCCAGCCAGGTGCCCATGCCGAATGCGGTCAGCATCATGACGAAGCCGGACAGCGCCGACGCCGCCCCCGCCGCCTGCGGAAAGGGCGATACCGCGCCGCTCTGCCCGCAAGGCTGGTGCACTCCGTGCGCCAGGATGAACAGGTAATACGGCCCCATGATGGCCCATGTGGTGTGCAGGCCCAGCAGCGCCAGCACACCGCACAGCGTGCCCCCAGTGAGGGTGAAGCCGGCCGCCACCGCCACCGTGCGGCGCACCCCCAGACGGGGGATGAGGCGCCGGCACACCACGGTTCCGGTGATGTACACCATCGACATCGACAGCATCAGCAGGCCGTAGTGCGTCTTGCTCAAGCCAAGCACGGTGATGAAGACGAAGGACGACGTCGCCAAAAACGTGAACAGCCCGCCATAGGAGGTCGCGGCCAGCAGCGCCCAGGCCCAGAAGGTCGGGTGGCGCGCGATGCGGCCCCAGATGCGCAGCATCTCGCGCGGTTGCAGGGCCTGCGGGTTGGGCGCGGGCAGCGTCTCGCGAAAGCGCAGCACCACCAGGGCCAGGGCCACGGCCGAAAACACGGCCAATGCCGCCAGCGTGACGCGCCAGCCATAGTGCTCGGTCAGCCAGCCGCCCAGCGGGCCGCTGATACAGGCGAACAGCCCCAGCCCGCTCAGGCCCTTGGACATCATGCGCGCACCGTCCGCCGGCGCATACAGATCGCGCACGATGGCGCGCGCGCCCATCACCGACGCCCCCATCGCCGCGCCTTGCACGATGCGCCAGAGGATGAGCTGCTCGATGTTGGCCGCCAGCGCATTGCCGATCGAGGCCAGCACATACGCGCCGAGGCCCGCCAGCAGCACCGGGCGCCGCCCGAAGCGGTCCGACACTGGCCCCCACACCAGTTGCGCGGCACCAAAGGACAGCAACAGCGCGGTCAGCGTGGCCTGCACCTGCGACATGGGCGCGGCAAAGGCCGCCGTAATCGCTGGCAGGGCGGGCAGATACAGGTCCGTCGCCAATGGCTGGATGCCCAGCAGCAGGGACAGAAAGACGACGACCCATCCAGGGGTCATCTCGGCACGGGCGGGGGCGGTCTGCATGGTTATGGATGGTAACAACAAGCCGCCCGTCACCGCCCGCGCAGAAACAGCGCGTCGAGCTCCCGCAGACTGAGCTGGCGCCAAGTGGGGCGACCGTGGTTGCACTGGTCGCTGCGTTCCGTGGCTTCCATCTGGCGCAGCAAGGCGTTCATCTCGTCCAGCGTCAGGCGGCGGTTGGCGCGCACCGCGCCGTGGCAGGCCAGGGTGGCAAGCAGCTCGTTGCGGGCCCGCTCCAGCACGCGGCTGCCGCCGTGTTGGTCCAACTCTGCCAGCACCGTGCGGGCCAGCGCCACGGCGTCGGCCTGGGCCAGCAGCGCCGGCACGGCCCGCACCGCCAGCGTCTGGGGCGAAAATGGCGCCATCTCCAGGCCCAGGCGTTGCAGCACATCGGCGCAGCGCTCGGCTGTTGCCACCTCCAGCGGGGTGGCGGCAAACGTCGCCGGCACGAGCAGCGGCTGGCTGGGCATGGTGGACTCGCCCAGCCGGTCGAACTGCGCTTTCAGCCGCTCGTAGACGATACGCTCGTGGGCGGCGTGCATGTCCACCAGCACCAGCCCCTGGGTGTTTTCCGCCAGGATGTAGATGCCGTGCAGCTGGGCCAGTGCGCGGCCCAGCGGCCAGTCCTGCGAGCGGTCCAACGTCGGCTCGCCTGACGTGGGGGCAGGCGGGGATGTAGGGGCAGCGGGAACGGGCGGATCGGGCCATCCCGGCAGCCGGGGCCACGCCTGCGGCTCATGCGCGCGCCAGTCCAGGGCGGCCGCGCGCTGGTAGCGGGTGGTGTCCCAAACGGATGGCGGTCGCGGGGCGTCGGGGGCCGCGGCGGCCGGCCCTCCGCGGGATGGGGTCACGGCCTCGGGCGGGGCGTCGGCGTCCCCCAGGGGCGTCGGTGCGCGGCCGGTGCTGCGCGGGGCGGCCAGCACCGCCTCCACCGCCCGTTGCACCGCTTGGTGCACCGCGCCGCTGTCGCGAAAGCGCACCTCGATCTTGGTCGGGTGCACATTCACATCCACCGCGCGCGGATCGAGGGTCAGGAACAGCACATAGGCCGGCTGGCGCTGCCCGTGCAGCACATCCTCGTAAGCGCTGCGCACCGCATGCGTGACGACCTTGTCGCGCACGAAGCGCCCGTTGACGTAGGCAAACTGGCGGTCGGTGCGGGCACGGGCCGCGTCGGGCAGCCCCACCAATCCCTGCAGGCGCAGCGGGCCGGCGCTGCTGTCCACGGGCAGACTCTCGGCGACGAAGTCGCTCCCCAGCGCGTCGGCGATGCGCCGCTGCCAGGCCAGCGCGGCGTCCAGATCGGTGCAGGCGCGCCACTGCTGCACCAGTCGGCCGTCGTGCCAGATGGCGAAGCCCACGTCTGGCCGCGCCAGCGCGTGGCGGCGCACGGCCTCGATGCAGTGCGCCAGCTCGGTGGCCTCGCTTTTGAGAAATTTTCGCCGCGCCGGGGTGGCGTAAAACAGCTCGCGCACCTCTACCGTGGTCCCCGGTGGACGGGCGGCGGGCCGCAGCTCGCCGCTGCGCGCGTCCAGGCTCCAAGCATGGCCGCTGGGGTCGTCCGCGGGGCGCGACAGCAGGGTCACTTCGGCGATGGAGGCGATGGCGGCCAGCGCCTCGCCCCGAAAGCCCATGGTCAGCACCGACTCCAGCTCCGTCAAGTCGCGGATCTTGCTGGTGGCATGCCGCTGCAGGGCGGCGGGCAGCTCGTCGCGCGGAATGCCGCAGCCGTCGTCCTCCACGGCGATCAGCCGCACGCCCCCCGCGGCCAGCCGCACGGTGATCTGGCGCGCGCCCGCATCCAGCGCGTTGTCCACCAGCTCGCGCACCACGGAGGCCGGGCGCTCCACCACCTCGCCGGCGGCGATCTGGCTGATCAGCTCATCGGGCAGCGGGCGGATGGCCCGGCGCTCGGGCGTGGAGGGGGCAAGGGACGGCAGCGCGTTCACCCGGCCATTCTAGGCGGCGCGGTTGCGCGCCAGCGGCGGGTTGCGCTCGAAATAGCGCCGGATGCCGCGCTCCAGCGCTTCGGCCATGCGGGCCTGGAAGTCCGGCTCGCGCAGTCGGCGCTCCTCCTCCGGGTTGCTGATGAAGGCGGTCTCGACGAGCACGCTGGGGATGTCAGGCGCCCGCAGCACGGCAAAGCCCGCCTGTTCCACCCGCGGCTTGTGCAGATCGCCGACGCGGTCGATCTCGCGCAGCAGCGTCCCGCCGAGCTGGAGGCTGTCGTTGATCTGCGCCGTCATGCTCATGTCCAGCAGGGTACGCTGCACGGTCGCGTCCTTGACCGAGACGGGCAGCCCCCCGATGCGGTCGGCTGCATTTTCGCGGTTGGCCAGCCAGCGTGCGGCCGCGCTGGAGGCCCCGCGGTCGCTCAAGGCGTAAACGCTCGCGCCGCGCGGTCGCGGGGAGAAAAAGGCGTCCGCATGGATGCTGACGAACAGGTCCGCCTGCACCCGTTGCGCCTTCTGTACCCGCACATGCAGGGGCACGAAGTAATCGTCGTCGCGCGTCATGAACACACGCACCGGGTTGCCGTTGATGCGCGTGCCATCGAGCCGGTCGCGCAGCCGGTGCGCGATGGCCAGCACCACGTCCTTCTCGCGCGTGCCGTTGGGGCCGATGGCACCCGGGTCCTCGCCTCCGTGGCCGGGGTCGAGGGCGACGACGATCAGCCGCTCGGTCGTCGGCCGCCGGGCCGCGGGGGCGGCCGCGGTCGGCGGGGTGGGTGCTGGGGCTGGGGCTGGGGCCATCTCGCGCTGCTCGCGCCGGGCGATCAACTCGGCGAGCGGATCAGCGGCCGGTGGCGATGGACTGTCGGGGCCGCGACCCACGTGTCGCGCAATCAGTTCCTCCAGCGGATCGGGCGGTGCCAGGGGGTGCAGGTCCAACACCAGGCGGTGCTGATAAGCGGCCACGGGTTCGAGCTGGAAGACCTGCGGGCTGATCGCTTGTTTGAGGTCGATGACCAGCCGCACCGTGTCCGGCGTGAACAGACCGACCCGCACCCGGGCCACGAACGGATCGTCAGGCTGTACCCGCTGCACCAGCCCCTGCAGGGTGAGAAGCAGGTCGGCCCCGCGGATGTCCACGGCCAGGCGGGGTGGGTCGGCCACGTACACCGGCGTGATTTGCAGTGCGGTGTCCGATTCGATGGTGACGCGCGTGTAATCCCGCGCCGGCCACACGCGCACGCCCACCACCCGCGCGGCCCAGACTGGCCAGGCCCCGGCGCTGCCCGCCAGCAGCGCCAGCGCAGGCAACCACCGCAGGGCGGCGCGGCGGTGGGGGTTCGGCCGCGTCGTCATGACAGGGCCGCCAGCAGGGCCGACCCACGCGGGGTGTGCGCAGTGGGGACGATGCGGCGGGTGTCGTCCCCGTCGTGGTGGAGCAGCAGGTCGAGGTCGGGCATGGGCAGCAGCGATCCGGCCTTCTCGGGCCATTCGACGAGCTTGAGCCCGGGGGACGCAAACAGTTCCCGCAGGCCGGCGTCCTCCCACTCCCGGGGATCGTCGAAGCGGTACAGGTCCGCATGCCAGGCGGGCGGCATCGTGGGGCCATCCGGCGGCTCCGGCAGGTCGTAGGGCTCCACCAGCGCATACGTCGGGCTTTTGATGCGCCCCGTCACCCCCAACGCGCGCAGCAGGTGCCGCACGAAGGTGGTTTTGCCGGCGCCCAGATCGCCGCGCAGGGTCAGCAGGGCGTCGGCCAGCGACGGGTCGCCCCGCATGGCCGCGGCCAGCCGCTGGGCCAGCCGGGCGGTGTCGTCTTCGCTGGTGACAACCCAAGGGGACATGGGGGCAGGGGACGGATGCGGTGGGGTTGAGGCCATGGACTTTCTACAATCGCGCGGCATGCAGCCGCCACCCGTTCTGGGCCCGCAGCCCGATTCGCCATCCGAGCCCGCGGGGGCTTCGGGCGAGGGGCTGGTTGAGCGTATCCGGGGGTGGGCGCGCGCCTTGGGATTTTCCCAGATCGGCGTCAGCGGCGTGGATCTCTCGAGTGCCGAGCCAGGCCTGCAGGCGTGGCTGGCGGCCGGCTTTCACGGGGACATGGCCTACATGGCGCGGCACGGCCAGCGTCGTGCCCGGCCGGCCGAGCTGGTGCCGGGGACGCTCAGCGTCATCACCGCACGCATGGACTATCTGCCTCGGAGGGCGCCGCCCGATTGGCGCGATCGCGAATGGGCGCGGCTGACCGATCCAGATGCGGCGACGGTTTCGCTCTACGCTCGCGGGCGGGACTATCACAAGGTGCTGCGCCGGCGGCTGCAGCAGCTCGCGCAGCGCATCGAGGCCGAGCTGGCCGACCCCGCAGGTGGCGACGTCCGGCCGTCGCTGCGCCCCTTCACCGATTCCGCCCCCGTCCTCGAGGTGGAACTGGCTTCGCGCAGCGGTCTGGGCTGGCGCGGCAAACACACGCTGGCGCTGCACCGCGACGCGGGTTCGATGTTTTTTCTGGGTGAGATTTTCATCGACCGATTGCTGCCGTCCACCCCGCCGGTGGCCGCGCACTGCGGGCGCTGCCGCGCGTGTCTCGACGTCTGTCCGACCGGGGCGATCGTGGCGCCCTACCGCTTGGATGCGCGGCGCTGCATTTCGTATCTGACCATCGAATACGACGGCCCCATCCCCGTGCCCCTGCGTCGCGCGCTGGGCAACCGCATCTATGGGTGCGACGACTGCCAGCTCGTGTGCCCGTGGAACAAATACGCCCGCCGCAGCCCGCTGCCCGACTTCGACCTCCGCGAGGCACTGGCGGCGCCGCGCCTGCTGGACCTGTGGGCGTGGAGCGAGGCCGATTTTTTGCGCCACACCGAGGGCAGCGCCATCCGCCGCATAGGCTATGGACGCTGGCGGCGCAACCTTGCCGTGGCCCTGGGCAATGCGCGGGCGGCGGCCCGCGCGCGCGCAGACGTGGCGGCGCAGACGGCGCTGGCGGCAGCGCTGGCCACGGCGCGCGACGACCCGGCCACGCCGCCCCTGGTGCGTGAGCACATCGACTGGGCGCTGCTGGACTAACATGCGGTCATGGCTGCGCCACCCCCGCCCCCACCCGACCGCCGGCGTGCCGGGCGTGGGCTTGGGCATGTCTGGGCCCGGGTTTGGGGGCAGGCCTGGGGCAAACCCTGGGGGCACTG
>NZ_DAISXZ010000092.1:0-7715 GCF_036825565.1 Tepidimonas sp.
CGGCGGGAGGGGGTGGCGGACGTGGCGCGGGCCATGGATCGATCCTAGCAGCGCCATCGCCGACGATGGGAGAAAGCGACAATCGCCCACCCGCCGCATCGACAACGCAGGGCGCTTGCCCTTGGATGGCTTGCACCACCCCCCATCCTTGCGGGCTGCCCCCTGCACTGCCATGACCCAGCGCCGCCTCACCCCGGTTCCGCCCCCGCATCCGCAGGCCAACGCCGATTTCGAAGCGATCTTCGAGCTGGCGCCGGTGTCACTGTGGCTGGAGGATTTTTCGGCCCTGCGCGCGCTGTTCGAGCGCTGGCGCGCCGAGGGTGTGACGGATTTGGCCGCGCATCTGGCGGCCGACCCGCCCGCGCGGCGGCGCAGCGACCGCGTGCCGCCGGCCTGAGTCGGACGGGGTCGGCCCGAGCGCCTTAGGTGCGGCTGGACCCGCCCTCGCCCGCCGGCGTCCACACCACGCGGTCGCGCCCCTCGCGCTTGGCCCGATACAGGGCCGCATCCGCCCGGGCCAGGCAGATCTGCCAGGACTCCGGCGCCGTGTGCACGGCCACGCCCGCCGAGAACGTGACGGCCCGGTCACCGATGCGTACCCGCTCGCGCACCACTTGGCGGATGCGCTCCAACACCGCTGCGGCGGCTGCGGCATCGCCCTGCCCCAGCCAGACGACGAACTCCTCGCCGCCCAAGCGGTAGAGGCGGTCCGTCTTGCGCAGCACCGACTGCACCACCGTCGCCAGATCGCGCAGCACGGCGTCTCCGGCCTCGTGGCCGTGGCCATCGTTGATGGCCTTGAAGTGATCCACATCCAAGATGGCCAGCGCGCCCACGGAGGCCCCACGCCGGAAAGCCTGCGCCAACTCCACCTCCATCAGGCGGCGGTTGCCGACG
Organism: Tepidimonas sp.; assembly: GCF_036825565.1. GTDB lineage: Bacteria > Pseudomonadota > Gammaproteobacteria > Burkholderiales > Burkholderiaceae_C > Tepidimonas. Next base: position 898 of record NZ_DAISXZ010000092.1, read on the forward strand.
CCGGTCAGCGGGTCGAGCAGGCTGAGGGCCTGCCAGCGCTCGATGCGCCGGTGGGCCTGCTGCGACACCAGGTACCCGAAGACCCCGGTGAGCACGTTGGTAATGACGAAAAACGGCAGTCCCTCGGTGCCGCCCAGCTCCTGCCAGGACAGCACCGCGGCCCCCAGCACCGCGGCCGCCCCCAGCACGACCGCCGCCGGCGCGGGCACGAGGAAAAAGTTCATGAGCACGCCCGGGTATGCCCAGAACAGGGCCGCAAACTGGGCCGCGAAGCCGATGGCCCAGATGCCGCCGACGATGGCCACCGCCATCACCCAGCCGGGCCAGCGCGTATCGCGCGTGCGCCAGGCGTACCACGCCGCCGCCCCGATGGTGACGGCCAAAATGGCGTCCGAGACGGCCGCCAGCCAGTTTGCGGTCAGGGCGCGGTAAACGGCAAAGGGCGCCAGCCACACCACGGCGACCACACCGCCGAGCGTGAGCACGGCCAGGGCGTAATCGTTGAGCAGCGCCTCACGCCACTCGGCGCGCTGCGGGGAGTCGCGCAACAGGGGGGATGCGGCAGGCATGGCCGGCGGGTCTCCTCGGTGACGGTCCAGACGCTTCAGGCGGCTTCCGTGACAGCCGGTCTATTGTGCCGAAAACGCCGCCGCGCACGCCCCCCCCAATCAGGGGGTCGGTGGCGCGCTGGGCGAACGCAGCACACTCGTCACCAGCGCGATCACCGTCAGCGGCACGACGAAGCCCAGCATCACCGCCGAGTAGGCGGGCAACGCCGCATGCGACTGGGCCGCGAGGATCAGATACGCCGTGTACGCGGCGTAGTAGCCGAGGAAGACCGCCCCCTCCCAGCGCGCTATCTCGCGCCCGGTCAGAAACACCGGCAGACAGGCCAGCGCCACGGCGAGCATCACCCAGATGTCGAACGACAGCACCGATAGCGCGATGGTGATGCCGGCGCCGGCCGAGGCCAAGCCGCTCAGGCCCACGCACCCCAGGATGTTGAAGGTGTTGCTGCCCACGGCGTTGCCCACGGCGATGTCGCGCTCACCTTTGAGGGCTGCGGCGATCGACGTGGCCACCTCGGGCATGGAGGTGCCAGCGGCGACAATGGTCAGGCCGATCACCACATCGCTGACACCCAAGGCTTTGGCAAACGCGACCGCCGCCCCGACCAGCCAGTCCGAGCCCAGGACCAGCAGCGCCAGCCCGACGCCCATCAGCGCCACCTGGACGGGCCAGCGGGCGTCCCACGCGCCCGCACTCGCCGGCTGCAGCTCGGCGTCGAACGCCGCGGCATCGGCGGCCGAGGCGCGGCGCGACTGCACGATCAGAAACGCCGTGTAGGCGATCAACAGACCCAGCAGCAGGCCGCCCTCCCACCAGGCGATGCGGCCGTCCAACCCCAGCACCAGGAGCAACACCGACGCGCCGATCATGATCGGCACCTCCTGCCGAATGAGCTGCACATGCACCACGAGCGGCGTGATCAGCGCGCTGGCGCCCAAAATGAACAGCACATTGAAGATGTTGCTGCCCACGACGTTGCCCACGGCGATATCGGTCTGGCCGGCCAGCACCGCCCCGGTGGACACCGCCATCTCGGGCGCGCTGGTGCCAAACGCCACGATGGTCAGCCCGACGACGAGCGGCGAAATACCCAGCGACAGCGCCAGCTTGGACGCCCCGCGCACCAGCGCGCTGGCCCCCACCACCAACGCCGCCAACCCCGCCACGAACCACACCACTTGCAACCACATGCTTCAACCCCATTCGGTGACACGGCATGACTGTAGTCGATCGCAGGCCCAGCGACCGGCTTCGATCCGACCCCCGGCCACGTCGCTCAGCCCAGGCGCTCGTACAGCGCCACGAAGGCCTGCGTCAAACGGTGCCGCGGGTCTAAGTGGATGAGGGGGCGGGCGGCCTCGTGGGACTCGCGCACTTTGACCGACGCGGGCAGATACGGCTCCAGCACCGGCAACCCCTCGTCGCGCAGCGCCTGCACGAGCCGCTGCGGCAGCGCGGCGCGTGCCTGAAACTGGTTGACCACGATGCCGCGCACCGTCAGCGCCGGGTTGTGGTCGGCGCGGATTTCGGCCACATGGTCGAGCAGCGTGTAGAGCGCCTGGCGCGAAAACGCATCACAATCGAAAGGGATGAGGCAGCCGCTGGCACCCATGAGCGCGCTGCGCGTGTAAAAGTTGAGCGCCGGCGGCGTGTCGATCACGATGGCGCCGTAGTCCGCACGCAGGGCGGCCAGTGCCTCGCGCAGCTTGTAGATCTTGTGGCGCGCTTCCAGCTTGGCCTGCAACTCCTCCAGCACGGAGCTGGCCACCAGCACGTCCAGCCCGTCGAACGGGGTGCGGCGCACGAAGGCCTGCGGCGGCTCGTTGCGCAGGCTGTACGACAGCGTCTGCTCGAAAAAGTCCGCCACCGTCGGGCCGGGCTGCGCCACGGCATCGCCCAGCAGATAACGCGAGGCGTTGCCCTGTGCATCCAAATCCACGACCAGCGTGCGCTGCCCCCGCGCGGCCCCGATCGCGGCCAGGTTGCACGCGATGGTGGACTTGCCCACACCACCCTTTTGATTGAAGACGACCAACGGCATGACCGCACCCCCGCACCACCGACCGGCCCCGCGCCGGCCCACCCCCACATGCTAAAGGGCGAGCAAGACACGGGCCTGACACGGCCGCGCGCCGTGGGACAATGCGCATCCCTTGGACTTGGCACGGGCCCGTCCGGCCCTCGAGCGACATGACGACCCTTCCCCCCACCGCCGCACCGGCGCGCGCCTGGACCACCAGCGACTTCGACTTTGACCTCCCGCCCGAGCTGATCGCCCAGCACCCGGCGCCGCAGCGCAGCGCTTCGCGCCTGCTGGACGGGCGCGGCTGGCCGCCGGCCGACCGCATCTTCCGCGAACTGCCGGCGCTGCTGGCGCCGGGTGACCTGCTGGTCTTCAACGACACGCAGGTGATCAAAGCGCGTCTGTACGGCACAAAGCCCACCGGCGGACGGCTGGAGCTGCTGGTGGAGCGCGTGCTGGCCGACGGCGAGGTGGTGGCGCACATGAAGGTCAGCAAGAAGCCCCCTGCCGGCACGGTGCTGCGCATGGCACCTCAGGCCGACGGGCAGCCGGCCTTCACCGCCACGCTGCTGGGTCGCTGGCCCGACGCCGACGGGCCACTGTTCAGGCTGCGCTTCTCCGACGACCCCTACGTGCTGATGGAGCGCCACGGCCACGTGCCGCTGCCGCCATACATCGAGCACCCCGACACCGCCGAGGACGAGCAGCGCTACCAGACCATCTTTGCCCGCAACCCCGGCGCGGTGGCCGCGCCGACCGCGGCGCTGCATTTCGACGAGGCGGTGCTGGCAGCGCTGGAGGCGCGCGGCGTGCAGCGTGCCAGCGTCACGCTGCACGTGGGGGCCGGCACTTTCCAGCCGGTCAAGGGCGAGGACATCCACGCCCACCGCATGCACAGCGAGTGGTACCGCGTCCCGCCCGAGACGCTGGCGGCGCTGGAGCGCACACGCCGCGCCGGTGGGCGCGTGCTGGCCGTCGGCACCACCACCGTGCGTACACTGGAGAGTTGGGCACGCCGCGGCGCCACCGAAGGCGACACCGACATCTTCATCACGCCGGGCTTCGACTTTCGCGTGGTGGACCTGCTGATCACCAACTTCCACCTGCCGCGCAGCACGCTGATGATGCTGGTGTCGGCGTTCGCCAGCTACGAGCACGTCATGGCGCTGTACCGCCACGCGATCGGGCGGCGCTACCGCTTCTTCAGCTACGGCGACGCGATGCTGCTGGCGCGCGCGGGCTCGGCCGCCGCGGCGGCGGCCTGAGGCGGCTTCAGGGCGCTGCCGCGCCCGGCTTCGGCACGTAGCGCACGCCGGGCAGGCCGGCGTAGTCGGCGTCCTGCGTCCACAGCGTCGCGCCGAACTCCTGCGCCATGGCCAGCATGATGGCGTCGGCCATCGCCAGCCGGTGCCGCTGCGCCACGCCCGCGGCGGCCACCGCGCGCGCGTCGGTCAGGTCCAGCACGCGGCCCAGCCGCATCACGTCCAGGCAGCGCGTCACCACCTCCTCCGGCAGGCTGCGGGCCAGCACCCGGTGCACCTCGTACAGCGCGATGCAGGGCACCAGCAGATGACGGCGGTCTTCGATGACCGGCTTGAACACCGGCCCGTTGGGGCCGGCGCGAAAGAATTCGATCCAGCCGGAGGAGTCGACAACGTTCATTCAGTCGAACTCCCGGTCCGGCTCCTTCGGCGGTTCGAGGTCGTCGCCGAGGTCGTAGCCCTTGAGCATGCCGTAGTAGGCGCTCATCGGCGTCTCGGGCCGGATGACGAGCTCCTGGCCGCGCAGCTCGAACTGGATGTAGGAGCCGGGCCGGATGCCGAGCTTGGCGCGCATCGCGGCGGGCAGCGTGACTTGCCCCTTGCTGGACACGACGGCTTCGACGGTTTCCACGGCGATTCCTTTACTTACCCAAAAGTCAAGCAAATTCTATGGTAAAGCAGACGCAGCCGTACAATGCCGGCCATGCTGACCTTCGAACTGCTGGCCACCGACCCGACCAGCCATGCCCGCCGCGGCCGCCTGACGCTGACGCACGGCGTGGTGGAGACGCCGATCTTCATGCCCGTGGGCACCTACGGCACGGTCAAGGGCGTGATGCCGCGCAGCCTGCACGACATGGGGGCCCAGATCATCCTGGGCAACACCTTCCACCTGTGGATGCGCCCCGGGCTGGACGTGATGCGCGCCCTCGGCGGGCTGCACCGCTTCGAGCAATGGCACAAGCCCATCCTGACCGACTCTGGCGGCTTTCAGGTCTGGTCGCTCGGCGCCATGCGCAAGATCACCGAAGAGGGTGTGCACTTCGCCTCGCCCGTCAACGGCGACCGGCTGTTCCTGTCGCCGGAGGTGAGCATGCAAATCCAGACTGTGCTCAACAGCGACATCGTCATGCAGTTGGACGAGTGCACGCCTTACTGGCAGGGCGACAAGGCCAGCGGCCACGTCACCACCGAGGCCGAGGCGCGCGCCAGCATGGAGCTGAGCCTGCGCTGGGCGCGGCGCAGCCAGGCCGAATTCGAGCGGCTGGGCAACCCCAACGCGCTGTTCGGCATCGTGCAGGGCGGCATGTTCGAACACCTGCGGCAAGAGTCGCTGGAAGCGCTGGTGGACATGGACTTTCCCGGCTACGCCATTGGCGGCGTGAGCGTGGGCGAGCCGAAGGAGGAGATGCGCCGCATCATGGCGCACACCCCACACCGGCTGCCGGCGCACAAGCCGCGCTACCTGATGGGGGTGGGAACGCCGGAGGATTTGGTGGAGGGCGTCGCCTGCGGCGTGGATATGTTCGACTGCGTGATGCCGACGCGCAACGCCCGCAACGGGACGATTTTCACCCGCTACGGCGACTTGAAGCTGCGCAACGCCCGCCACAAGGCCGACCCGCAGCCGCTGGACCCCACCTGCACCTGTTACGCCTGCGCGGGCGCCAGCGGCGTGCGCTGGGCCGACGGCGGGCGCGACGGGTTCAGCCGCGCCTACCTGCACCACCTGGACCGCTGCGGCGAGATGCTGGGCCCCATGCTCACCACCATCCACAACCTGCATTACTACCTGAACCTGATGCAGGAGGTGCGCGACGCGCTGGACGCGGGCACCTTTGCCGCCTTCCGCCAGCGCTTCGCGGCCGAGCGCGCACAGGGGGTGTGACCTCAGCCGCTGGGAGCGTCCGCCACGAACACCGTGAGCACCCCGGTGTAGCCGTACAGTCGGTGGTGGGCGATCTCACCCGCGGCAAAAAACCCGACCAACGGCACGTCGCCCAAAGCGTGCCGCACGATCTGCAGTTCAGCCCCGGGGCCGCCAAAATGCGGCCCGCCCCGGCCATTGCAGCTCACATACACCGCACCCGCGATGCGCTGCACAGGGTCGCCGCCGGCCTCGCCCTCCTCGGGGCTGAGTTCGTCGCGGATCTCGGCGCAGATGCGCACCAAGTCCGCGCGGGCGGCCTGCACGTCACGCGCGCACAGGGTCAGGGTGCCGCCGACGGGCACCTCGTCGGCGACGACGAAGGCGCGCCGCGCCGGGTCCAGGCCCACCAAGTGGCGCACCAACAGATCGTCGCCCAGGCGCAGAGGGACACGACCAACGTGTCCCCTGTGCCCCTCGTGCCCTATTCGGCCTGCCGGGACCTGCGCCGCCGGCGCCTGCAAGCCGACCAGCGTCTGCCGCAGGCGCGCGATCACGGCGGGCAGGTCGTCCAACGACAGGTCCAGCGCGCGCAGCAGCACATCGAGCGCGGGCTGACCATCGAGCTCGTCCACGCACTGCGCCCGCGCGGCCGTGACGCGGTACGCGGGCGAGACGGCGCGCGCACCCTGCGTCACGCGCGAGACGATGCCCACATCCGGCCCGAAGGCCACACCGCTCAACCCCCCGCGGAACAGACCGGCCGCCGCCTCGCGCCCATGCCCGGCCAGACCGCCCCGGCTGGAGCGCGCGATTTGCCGCGAGCCGGCGCGGCTGGCCGCCAAGCCCCCGAACAGATAGTGGCCCAGCGTGCGTTCGGCCAACTCCTGCACCAGTTCCGTCACATCGGGCATGACGGGGTCGGCGTGCACCAGCGCGGTCTGCGGCACGAAGCCTTCCGGCCCCTGGGTGGCCCCCAGCGGCGCCAGTCCGCTGAAGACGCGGTAGCGGCTAGGCGCCAAGTCGCACAGCATGACGGCCAGCCCCGGTTCGTCGATGTACTCGGCCCCGCCCGCGCAGATGCCCACACCCACCG
>NZ_DAISXZ010000093.1:0-7631 GCF_036825565.1 Tepidimonas sp.
GGCCTCGCTGGGGGTGTGACGCTCAGGCCGGGGCGGGCCCGTCGGTGGCGAATTGCATGGCCGCCAGCCGGGCGTACAGGCCGCCGCGGGCCAACAGTTCGGCGTGTGTACCGGTCTCCACGATGCGGCCGTGGTCCATGACCACGATGCGGTCGGCGCGCTGGACCGTGGACAGGCGGTGGGCGATCACGAGGGTGGTGCGGTTGCGCATGGCCGCCTCCAGCGCGGCCTGCACCATGCGCTCGCTGTGCGTGTCCAGGGCGCTGGTGGCTTCGTCGAGCAGCAGCAACGGCGGGTTTTGCAGCAGGGCCCGCGCGATGCTGATGCGCTGGCGCTGCCCGCCGGACAGGCGCACACCGCGCTCGCCCAGAAAGGTGTGGTAGCCCTGCGGCAGCGCACGGATGAAGTCGTCGGCAAAGGCTGCCTGGGCCGCGGCGATCACCTCGTCGTCGCTGGCGTCGGGGCGGCCGTAGCGGATGTTTTCCAGGGCGTTGGTCGAAAAGATGACGCTGTCCTGCGGCACGAGGCCGATGCGCTGGCGCAGCGCATGCAGGTCCGCCGCCTGCACCGGCACGCCGTCCAGCAGCACCCGGCCGCGTTGCACGTCGTAAAAGCGCAGCAGCAGTTGGAACACCGTGCTCTTGCCCGCCCCACTGGGGCCGACCAGCGCCACCGTCTCGCCCGGGCGCACATGCAGGGTGAAGTCCAGCAGCGCCGCCGTGTCAGGGCGCGAGGGGTAGCGAAACTCCACCCCCTCCAGCGCCACCGCCGAGCCTCCAGAGACAGGCGGCAAAGGGCGCGGCTGCGCCGGTGACGCGATGGCCGATCGGGCCGCGAGCAGTTCCATCAGCCGCTCCGTCGCGCCGGCGGCGCGCAGTACGTCGCCATACACCTCGGACAGCACGGCCACGGAGCTGACCAGCAGGATCACATAGACCACCGTCTGCCCCAGGTGCCCGGCGCTGATGCGCCCGGCCAGCACCGCCTGCGTGCCCTGGTACAGCCCCCACAGCAGCGCGGCGGCGGTGGCGATGATCACGAAGGCGATCAGCAACGCGCGCATGCGGGTGCGCCGGCGCGCCGTGTCGAATGCGGCCTCGGTGGCGCGGGCAAAGCGGGCCGCCTCGCGGGCCTCCTGTCCGTGGCTTTGGACGACGGGGATGGCGTTGAGCACCTCGCCCGCGATGGCGCTGGCGTCCGCGACCCGGTCCTGGCTGGCGCGGCTCAGCCGCCGCACCCGGCGCCCGAACACCAGCGCGGGCACCACGACGAGCGCCAGGATGGCCAGCACCTGCGCCATCACATAGGGGTTGGTGACGATCAGCATGACCAGCGCACCCAGCCCCATCAGCGCGTTGCGCAAGCCCATCGACAGACTGGAGCCGATGACGGTCTGCACGAGGGTGGTGTCGGTGGTCAGGCGCGACAGCACCTCGCCCGTGCGCGTGGTCTCGAAAAACGCGGGGCTTTGTCGGATGACGTGGGCGTAGACCGCATTGCGCACGTCGGCGGTGATGCGCTCGCCCAGCCAGGTGACGCTGTAAAAGCGCAGCGCCGCAAACACGCCCAGCGCACCCGCCACGGCAAAAAGCGCCCAGAAATGCGTGCGCAGTGCCATGACACGCTCCCCCGGGTGGGCCGCTGCCAGCCCTTGGTCGATGAGGGTGCGCAGGGCCAGCGGCAGCGCCAGCGTGGCCACTGCTGCGCCGAGCAGGAACAGCAGCGCCAGCGCGACACGGGCACGGTAGGGCCGCACGAAGGGCCACAGGCCCGACAGCGACCGGGGCGACGCCCGAGAGTCGGCCGGGGCGTCGCGGACAGGGGCGGGCGGGGGTGTCATGGCCGTGCAGCGTAGCGCATCGCCGCGACGTCCGCCCGGCGTGGATCAGCTGTCGCGGGGTGTCGCGGTGCGGGTGTGATCGTTGTATGCTTATCAACCGATCGAAAAGCCGCCATTCATCCGGCCCCGAGTTCGCCCCCGAAGGAGTTGCTCCCATGTCCCCTGCCGCCTTGTCCCGCCGCCGCTGGTTGCAAATCGCCGCCGGCTCCGGCCTGGTGGGGGCCGGCCTCGCCACCATGCCGGAGGTGCGGCTGTTTGCCCAGCAGTTGCAGGACTTTATCGAGGGGCCGCCGGTGCCCGATGTGAAGCCCGAGCGCATCGCCCCCCACGTTTGGATGATTTACGCTCAGGACGGCTTTCCCACGCCGGAAAACCGCGGGGTGATGGCCAATGTGGTGTTCGTCGTGACTTCGGTGGGGGTGGTGATGCTCGACGCCGGGTGCTCGCTGCAGCACGGCGAGATGGTCGTCCGCATGATCCGCACCGTGACCGACAAGCCCGTGGTGGCGATCTTCAACAGCCACTACCACGGCGACCACTGGCTGGGCAATCACGCCTTCGTCAAGACGTACGGCGAGGCGCTGCCAATCTACGCCTTGCCGCACACCATCGAGCAGATCAAAGGGGCCGAAGGCAGCCTGTGGCGCAGCTTGATGGAGCGCTGGACCAACCAAGCCACGATGGGCACACAGGTGGTGGCGCCCAACCGGCCGGTGCAGCACGGGCAGACGTTCACTTTTGGCGATGTCACCCTGCGCATGCACCACTACGGCAAGGCGCACACGCCGTCCGATCTGTGCGTGGAGGTGGTGCAGGATCGCTTCACCTATGTCGGCGACATTGCGATGGAAAACCGCATCGCCAACATCGACGATGGCTCCTACCCGGGGACGTTCAAGTACTACGAAGCGCTGCAACAGGCCGCCGGCGACCAAGTGTGGTGGCCGGGGCATGGGCGCGGCAGCAAGACGCTGCTGCGCGACTACGGCACCTTCCTCAAGGGCATTTGGGAGCCGTGCGTGCAGGCCGTCAAGGACGGCGTGCCGCTGGAAAAGGCCAAGGAACTCGTGCTCAAGGACCCGCGTGTGGCCGCGCGGGCGCGGGGGATGGCGGGGTTCGACTCCAACATCGGCAAGTACACCAGTCTAGCGTATCTGGAAGCGGAGCGGGAGCTATTCTGACCCCGCGGCCTTCCTGGGCCGGCGCTTTGGCGGCAGCCGCCACCACGGCAGCGTCGCGGTCAGAGAGAGCACGGCGCCGCAGTCCTGCGGCGCATAGCCTGGAATGCCGGCCAGTCGCGCCTGCCAGGCGGGCGTGGTCAACACGTCGCGCAGCGCGCGCAGCCCGGGTTGCTCCAGCGCGGTCTTGAGGCAGGCGAGGGCATAGCGTTCGCGCACCAAGGGGACGAAGCCCAGCCCCAGCCGCTGCGCGGCCGCCTGTGTGCCCAAGCCCGCGTCGGCGCCGCCGCTGGCCACCGTTTGCGCAACGGCGGCGTGCGAGGGCTCGCAGCGGTCGTAGCCGGACAGCTCCTGCGGTGGCAGGTCCGCTTCGCGCAGCAGCTCGTCCAACAGCAGCCGGGTCCCGGTACCTTCGGGCCGGTTGACGTAGCGCAGCCGCCAGCGCGCCACGTCCGCCAGGCCGCGCAGCCGGCGCGGATTGCCCGGGGGGACGATCAGGCCCTGCCAGCGCTGTGCAAAGCCCAGCAGCTTGTGCCGCCCGGGGGCGAGCAGCGGCCGGTAGGCCTGCGCAGCGGGGCTGTCGATGCCTGGCTGCTCACGCGTGTGAAAGCCAGCGACCACGCAGCGCCCGTCGTCGAGTGCGCGCAGCGCTTCCACGCTGCCGCAAAAGCGGATGTCCAGGTGCAGGCGCGCGTGTTCGGCCGCGTGTGTCTGCAGCAGCGGCAGGGCGTCGTCGTGGCTGGCGTACAGCGGCAGCACATGGCTGTCCGGGTCGAAGGCCAGCGCGAAGGTGCGCTCCAACTCGGCCCGCAGGGCCTCGATCTGCGGCGTCAGGCGGGCCTGCGCCAGTCGCTCGGTCCAGATGAGTTTTTCGGCAAACGGTGTGAGGGTGGCGGCCTGGCCCCGCTCCCAATGCACCAGCGGCTGGCCCAGCCGCTCCTCCCACGATTTGAGCTGTCCCCACGCATGTCGGTACGACCACCCCAGCGCGCGCGCCGCCGCCGAGATCGAGCCCCCGGTGCGCACCGCGTAGAGCAGATCCATCAAGGGGTTGCGCAGCGGGGCGGCTTGGTCGCGGCCCGTCTCGTCCAGCTGGTAGTGAAGCCCAATCCTGCGCATGCCCAAAGTGTGCCCGATGTGACGGGCGTGCCGGCGCTGCCGGTGTCCCCTGGCCTATGCACGCCGCTGCATACCGGGAAAGCCACGGGCGCCTGCCGCTCGGGCGGCCGCTACGATGCGCGGCCATGGAGTCGTTTGCGCAGGGGTTGGCGGTCGCGTGGGGGTTGGTGCTGTCGGGCGATGCCACGTTGTGGCAGATCGTCGCGCGTTCGCTGGCGGTCAGCGCGGCGGCCTGCGCGCTGGCGTGCGGGTTGGGGTTGTGGATCGGAACGTGGCTGGCGGTGGCGCGTTTTCCGGGGCGCGCGGCCCTCGTCACGCTGGTGAACGCCTTGCTGGCGGTCCCGTCGGTGGTGATCGGTCTGGTGGTGTACCTGCTGCTGTCCCGCTCGGGGCCGCTGGGCTTTCTGGGGTGGTTGTTCACCTTTCAGGCCATGGTGCTGGCACAGACGGTGTTGGTGTTGCCCTTGGTGATTGGGCTGACCCGCCAGGTGGTCGAGGATGTGGAGTCTCAGCACGGCGAGCAGTTGCGCGCGCTGGGCGCCGGGACGGTATGGCGCGGCTGGCTGCTCGCCTGGGATGAGCGGTACGCGCTGCTGATGGTCGTGATCACGGCGTTTGCGCGCGCGGTCTCCGAGGTGGGGGCGGTGATGGTCGTGGGCGGCAATATCGAGGGCTTTACCCGCGTCATGACGACGGCGATCGCGTTGGAGACCAGCAAGGGCGATCTGCCGCTGGCGCTGGGGCTCGGCATCGTCCTGCTGGGGGTGGTGCTGGCCCTGAACGCCCTGGTGGCGCTGCTGCGGCGCTGGCGCGAACGGGTAGATGGGTTTGCACCGGCGGGGGCGTGCGCATGACGCCGCTGTACGACTTGCGCCGGGTGCATGTCCGTCTGGGGCCAGCGGGGCAGGTGCACGCCTTGCGCGGGATCGACCTGTGCGTGCAGCCCGGCGAGCGCGTGGCGCTGGTGGGCAGCAACGGCAGTGGCAAGAGCACGCTGTTGCGTGCGCTCATGGGTCTGGTGCCCGTGGGGGGCGAGCTGCACCGCGCCCCCGGGTTGCGTGCGGCCCTGGTGTTCCAGCGGCCATACCTGATGCGCCTGAGCGCGTTGCACAACGTGGCGCTTGCGCTGTGGTTACAGGGGCAGCGCTGGGCACGGGCGCGGGCACGGGCTGCGCAGGCCCTGGAGCGCGTGGGTCTGGCGGCCTATGCGGGACGCAACGGGCGGGCGCTGTCGGGGGGGCAGCAGCAGCGGTTGGCCTTGGCCCGCGCCTGGGCGCAGCGCCCCAATGTGTGGCTGCTGGATGAGCCCACCGCGAGCCTCGACCCGCAGGCCCGGCAAGAGGTCGAGGCCCTGATCCACACCTTCACGGCGCCCGGCGCCTCGCCGGCCGACGCAGGCGGGGGGAGCCTGATCTTCAGCAGCCACCACTTGGGACAGGTGCGGCGGCTGGCCAGCCGCGTCGTTTATCTGGAAGGGGGGCGGATTCTGGCGGATTTGCCCGTGGAGGCGTTTTTTTGCCCCGAGGAGCTGGCGCGGCATTCGCCGCGCGCCCATGCCTTCGTTCAGGAGGAGTCGGCATGAGGCGCATGGCTCGGGCGTGGTTCCTCGTCATTGGGCTGCTGAGCGGGGGGGCATGCGCGCAGACGATCGTCTTGGCATCGACCACGTCCACGGAGCAGTCGGGGTTGTTTGCCCATTTGTTGCCGCGTTTTCGGCAGGCCACCGGGATCGAGGTCAAGGTGGTGGCGCTCGGCACCGGCCAGGCGCTGGATATGGCGCGCCGGGGGGATGCGGACGTGGTGTTCGTGCACGACAAGGAGGCGGAGGAGCGCCTGGTGACGGAGGGCTGGGGTGTGCAGCGGCACGATGTGATGGTCAACGACTTCGTGCTGGTTGGGCCCAGGGCAGACCCGGCGGGCGCCAAGGGGCATGACATCGTTGCGGCCCTGCGCCAGATCGCCCGGGCGAATGCGCCCTTCGTCTCGCGCGGTGACAAAAGCGGAACGCACGCGGCCGAATTGCGCTTTTGGGCACTGACGGGGCAGCCCACCCCAGGGCGCGGCTACCGGTCCTGTGGTTGCGGTATGGGGCCGGCCTTGAATATGGCCGCGGGCATCGGCGCCTATGTGTTGACCGATCGGGGCACGTGGCAGAGCTTCAAAAACCGCGCCCAACTGGCCGTGCTGGTCGAGGGGGATGAGCGCCTGCTGAATCCCTATGGCGTCATCCTCGTCAATGCGGCGCGCCATCCCCACGTCAAGGCGGACGCGGGGCAAGCGTTCATCGACTGGATCACCGGCCCGGCGGGGCAGGCCGCCATCGCCAGCTACACCCTCGACGGGGTGCGGCCCTTTCGCCCCAATGCCTCGCGCTGACGGCGCGGTGGTGCGGGTTCAGCGCTGGCCCAGCTTGCGGTAGACGGTGGCGCGGCTGATCCCCAGTTGCCGTGCCGCTTCGGCCACATTGCCGCCGGCTTGCGCCACGACGTGGCGGATCAGGGCCGCCTCCCGGGTTTTGAGGGGCAGGGCTGCCCCGTGCTGCGCGTCGTCGTGCCCCGACTGCGCCAGCACCAGCAGCCGCAGTCCCAGCCAACTGGGCACTTCGAGCGGCCCACGCCCCCGTCGCGCGGCACTGAACAGGTTGCCATACGGCACGGCAAATACCTCGTCCGCGTGGGGCCAGCCGCCCGCGCCCGCCCCCGTGCCCGAACGCAGGTCCAGCATCTCGGTCGCGGTGCGGTTGGCGCCCACGATGCGCCCGTCGGCGTCGAGGACCAGGATGCCCTCGTCGTCATCGCCCGGCAGGTGCCCTGGCCACGTCAGCCGCAGGCTCAGGGCATGGGGGCGCAACAGCACCAGAGCGTTTTCGATGCGGCGCGCCGTCACGCTGACCAAGTGCTTGAGGGCACGGCGCTCCGGCGCCATGACACCGGTCAGATCGAGCATGCCCATGCACGTGCCGTCGGGGTCGAGCAGTGGCGCGCCGGCGCAGCTGTAAACCGCCGTATCGTCGAAAAAATGCTCCCCCCGGTGCAGCCAGACCGGCATCCGCTCGGCCAGCGCGGCGCCGATGGCCGAGGTGCCGATCGCCCCCTCCGATAGGTCCACACCGATGCGGGCAATCGCGTGGACATGGCGGTTGCTGGGATCGACCGGGCCATGCACATCGATGACCACCCCGTGCGGATCGGTCAGCAGCGCGAAGTAGCCGGTGTCGGACATCGCCCGGCCCAGCGTCCGGTCGATGATGGGTCTGGCCGCCTGCCGCAGGGCCTGGCTGGCCTCTAGGGCCCGTCGCATGGCGGCGGCGCTGACGCTGTCGAACACCACCCGCTCGCGCGGGCGTTGCCCGCGCGCCAGGCAGCGGCGCCATGAGGACGCGATCCATGGCTCGAGGCCCGGCGCATCGCCGTCGAACTGGGGGTCGTTGAGCATCCGGCACCGGGCCTGATCGATGGCGACGGTGCGGGCGTGCGGGGGGATGGGCCGTGGGC
>NZ_DAISXZ010000094.1:0-7594 GCF_036825565.1 Tepidimonas sp.
GCTGCTCGCACAGAGGGCGGCCGCCTGAACCGGCTGCGCCCGAGGACGATCCGAGGCCCGCGATGCCGGCACCCCCCACCCCCGAATACGCCGACCCCGTGTGGATCGGCGAAGGCTGGGTGCGCCACCGCCGGTTGCGCCCGCGCGAGCACGCCTTTGCCCACCGCACCTGGTTTTTGCTGCTGCCCATGCACCGGCTGGCCGAGGCGGCGGCCGAAGCCGGGCTGGCCGTCAACCGCCCCGCGCCGATCAGCTTTCATGACCGCGATCATGGCGACGGTCGCGGCCCGGAAGCGGGCGGCGCCCTGGCCTGGCTGCAAGAGCTGCTCGTGCGCCACGGCATCGCCGATGCCGATGGACCGGTCTGGCTGCACACCTATGCGCGGGTGCTGGGGTACACCTTCAAGCCGGTGAGCTTTTGGTACTGCCACCGGCCGGACGGGACGCTGCGCGCTGTGGTGGCGGAGGTCAATAACACCTTTGGCGAGCGGCATTGTTATTTGCTGGATGCGCCGGCCTGGGGCCGGACGCTGGAAGCGCGCAAGCGGTTCCATGTCTCGCCGTTTTGCCGCGTGACCGGGGGATACCGCTTTCGGTTTCTGCGCACGTCACCCGTCGATGGGCAGGCGGGCCGGACCGTGGTGCGCATCGAGCACGAGGATGACGACGGACCGCTGCTGCTGACGAGCGTCAGCGGCCAGCTCAGCCGTGCCACCCCCGACCGATGGGCCGTGCTGCTATGGCGCTACCGCTGGCACAGCGTAGCCGTGATCGCGCGCATCCACTGGCATGCCTGGGCCCTGTGGCGCAAAGGCGTGGGCTTCTGCCGCAAGCCGCCCGCCCCCACCGAATGGGTCACCGCGCAAACCGCCACCCCACCGCACGCTTCGATGAGAGGAGCCCCGCCGTGACGTTCATGGTCGCCCCTCCGGTCTCCCCCCACAGCCCCACGGCGCTCTTGGCCGCGTTGGATGGGGCCCCTTCCGCTGCCCGGGCGGCCTTGCGGCTGCTGCAGCAGTTGCGCCACGGCCTGCTGGAACTGCAGGCGCCCGGCGGGCAGACGCTGGTGTTTGGCCAAGTCGGCGCCGCGCACGAGCTGCGCGCCCGGCTGGAGCTGCGCAACTGGTCGGTTACCGCCGCGGCGCTGCGCAGCGGCGACATTGGCTTTGCCGAGACCTATATCGCTGGCGACTGGACCACCCCCGACCTGGTGGCCGTGTTGCGTGTGATGCTGGCCAACCGGCAGGCCCTGGAGGACGTGATCCACGGGTCGTGGGCGGGCCGGCTGCTCTACCGCTTGCGGCACCTGCTGCGCCGCAACACCCGCAGCGGCAGCCGACGCAACATCCATGCCCACTACGACCTGGGCAACGCCTTCTACCGCCTGTGGCTGGACGACACGATGACCTATTCGTCCGCCTGGTTCGAGGGCGACGCTGGACGCGACCTGGCCAGCGCGCAGCGCGCCAAAATCGCGCGGACGCTGCGCATGGCGGGGGTGACGCCCGGTGCGCGTCTGCTCGAGATCGGTTGTGGCTGGGGGACCTTGGCCGAGACAGCAGCGCGCGATTTTGGTGCCCGGGTGACCGGCGTGACGCTGTCCACCGAGCAGTTGACGCATGGCCTACAGCGGCTGGCCGCCGCCGGCCTGAGCGACCGGGTCGAACTGCGGCTGCAGGACTATCGCGACGTGGCGGATGGCCCTTACGACGCCATCGTCTCGGTGGAAATGATCGAGGCCGTGGGGCGCGCGTACTGGCCGACCTACTTCGACACCCTTCAGCGGCTGCTGCGCCCGGGCGGTCACGCCTGCATCCAGGCCATCGTCATCCAGGACGCGCTGTTCGAGCGCTACGTACGCTCGACCGACTTCATCCAACAGTACATCTTTCCCGGCGGTTGTCTGTTGAGCCCAGCGGCCTTCCACGAGCAGGCACAGCGCGCCGGCCTACAGGTGGTGGACACATTGGCCTTTGGGCGGGATTACGCCGAGACGTGCCGCCGCTGGCGGCGGGATTTTCTGGCGCGCCGCGAGGCGGTGCTGGCGCTCGGCTTCGACGATCGCTTCGTGCGGCTGTGGTCCTTTTACCTGGCGTATTGCGAGGCCGGCTTCGACGCCGGGGACATCGATGTCGTGCAGTACACGCTGGTCAAACCGTGACTGGGCCGGCTGGGCCCTGGGGGTTGCCTGTCTGACTTCGGCGCCTGCCTGGGCGAGCGCCCCCAACGCAGCGGCAGACCCCGCCGGCACAAGCCAAGCCTCCCCCGTCGTCCCCGCCGTGGGTGAGCTGTTGCCCGGTGCGGTTCGGGTGGGCGAAGGGACGCTGCGCTTTCTGGGGCTGGCGATCTACGACGCCCGACTGCTGGCGCCACCGGTCTGGCGCGCCGAGGCGCTGGGCCGCACCCCGCTGGTGCTGGAGCTGACCTACCGGCGACCCTTCCGCGGGCCGGACATCGCCCGTCGCTCGTTGGAGGAAATGCGCCGCGCCGGCCCGATCCCGGCGGCGGACGAAGCGGCCTGGCTGGCCGCGATGCAGCGGATCTTTCCCGATGTCGGCCCGGGGGACCGAATCGCCGGCGTGTGGCAGCCCGGCGCCGGGGCCCGCTTCGTGTTCACGGGCGCTGACGGGCAACGGCGTGCACTCGGCGACGTGGGAGACGCCCGCTTTGCCGAGCGGTTCTTCGGCATTTGGCTGGCGCCCACCACCTCCGAGCCGGCGTTGCGCCAGGCCCTGCTGGGCCCTTCGGCCGCAGTAGCGACGCCATGAATGCCGTGCCGCTGTCCATCGGTGACGGCTGGCGCTACGGCCTGCCGGGTTTGCCGCTGGCCTTTGCCGCGCTGCCGCTGTACGTGCACCTGCCGCACCATTACGCGAGCCTGGGGGTGCCGCTGGCCACCCTGGGCGGCGCGCTTCTGCTGGCGCGCGCTTTCGATGCGCTGACCGATCCGTGGCTGGGCCGTTGGCTGGACAGGGTGTTCCACGCCGGGCCGTCTGCCGTGCTGCGCTGGGCCTGGCCGGTGGCGCTGGTGCTGTGGCTGGGTCTGCTGGGGCTGCTGTTCCCACCCGCGGCCGTGCAGGGGCATCTGGCGATCTGGGCACTGGTGGGGGCCATGGTTACGACGCTGGTCTACAGCGCGCTGGTCATCGCCCACCAAAGCTGGGGCGCGCGCCTGGGCGGTGATGGCGCGCGCCAGGCGCGCGTGGCGGCTTGGCGCGAGGGCTGCACCCTGGCCGGGGTGGCGCTGGCCTCGATGCTGCCGACGCTGGCCGGTTGGACAGTGACGCTGGCGGTGCTCGGGCTGGCCTTCCCCATCGCCCTGCTCGTCTGGGGCCGTGGCCCGCGCCCGGGGGCGGCCCCGGCACCCCCTACCACACCCCAGTGGGGGAACGACTGGCGCTTGCCCTGGCGGCGCCCGGCGTTTCGGCGCCTGATGGCGGTGTTCATCCTCAACGGGCTGGCCAGCGCCATGCCCGCCACGCTGGTGCTGTTTTTCGTGGCGGACCGGCTACAGACCCCCGAATGGCAAGGGGGGTTTTTGGCGGGGTATTTCGTCGCTGCGGCGGTTGGCATGCCCGTGTGGCTTGCCGCAGTGCGCCGGGGCGGTCTGGCGCGCGCGTGGCTGGCCGGGATGGGGCTGTCGATCGCTGTCTTTGCCTGGGCCGCTCTGCTCGGTCCCGGGGATGGATGGGCGTTTGCCGTCGTCTGCGTGCTGTCCGGTCTGGCGCTGGGTGCCGATATGGCGCTGCCCGCCGCGTTGCTGGCCGGCGTGATCGCCGACGCGGGCGACCGCGGCCGGCACGAGGGCGCGTACTTCGGCTGGTGGAACCTAGCCGCCAAGGCCAACCTGGCCCTGGCGGTCGGGCTGGCCTTGCCGGCGCTGGCGCTGCTGGGCTACACCCCGGGCACGCGCGACGCAGGCGGGTTGCAAGCCCTGACCGTGGCCTACGCGGTGCTGCCCTGCACCATCAAGGCGCTGGCTGCGTGGCTGTTGTGGCGCTGCTGGGTGCGCCGCCCCGAACCGGGCACCGCGCATGCCACCTCCCCCGTTGCGCCCCCGGTCTGATACCCCCTGTTAGCGGAGTCTGTCATGCCCATGCGCTTGCTTGCCGTCCCCCACTTCTCGCCGAGCCTCTCACCTTGTATCGCAACGCGGGGGTTGCGGTCGCGCCTGCGCTCTGGGCTGCTGGCCACGGGCGCGGCCCTGCTGCTCGGCGGCTGTGCGTCGCAACGGATCGAGTCCTACGCCGCAGAGCAACCGGCGTTGGACCTCAAAACCTACTTCGACGGGCGCTTGGTGGCGCACGGCATGTTCCAGGACCGCAGCGGCCGGGTGGTGCGGCGCTTCGTGGTGGAAATGACGGGCACCTGGCACGGCAACCAGGGCGTGCTGGATGAGCGTTTCACCTACAGCGACGGCAAGACCGAGCGGCGCGTCTGGCGCCTGATCGACGACGGCGACGGCCGCTACCGCGGCACGGCCGAGGACGTGGTAGGCGAAGCCAGCGGGCAGGTGCGCGGCAATGCCTTCAGTTGGCGCTACACCCTGCGCCTGCCCGTCGATGGCAAGGTGTACGAGGTGCAGTTCGACGACTGGATGTACCGCATCGACGAACGCATCGTGCTCAACCGGGCCGAGATGCGCAAATTCGGCATCCGGCTGGGCGAGGTGACGCTGGCCTTCACCCGGTTGACGCCATGAGCCTGAATTCGCCTCTGCGCGACTGGGCCGGTCGGCGCGTCTGGATCGTCGGCGCCTCCTCCGGCATCGGCCGGGCCGTGGCTGAGGCACTGCACGCCCGCGGCGCGACGGTCCTGGTCTCCGCGCGGCAGGTGGGTGCCCTGCAGGCTTTCGCGGATGCGGCACCGGGCCGGTACGCGCTGCCGCTGGACGTAACCGATCGGGCGGCGGTGGAGCGGGTCGCGGTGCACGCCTTCGCCGGTGGGCCGCTCGATCTGGTGCTGTTCTGCGCCGGACACTACCGGCCGCAGCGGGCCACCGCCATCGACACCGACGAGCTGCTGCGCCACCAACGCATCAATGTGGAGGGCGCGCTGCACTGGGTGGGCGCCTGCGTGCCGCGCCTGCTTGCGCAGGGCAGCGGCCACCTCAGCCTGGTGGGCAGTGTGGCCGGCTACCGGGGACTGCCGCAGGCCCTGGCCTACGGGCCCACCAAGGCCGCACTGGCCCATCTGGCCGACGGGCTGTTTCTGGACCTGCGCCCGCGCGGCATCGGGGTCAGCCTGATCAGCCCCGGCTTCGTGGCCACGCCGCTGACGGCGCAAAACACCTTTCGCATGCCCGCCCTCATCACGCCCGAGCAGGCCGCCGACGCCATCCTGCGCGGCTGGGCGCGGGGGGCGTTCGAGATCCACTTCCCCCGGCGCTTCACGGTCTGGCTGCGCGCCCTGCGCTGTCTGCCTGATCGCTGGTATTTCGCCCTTGTCCACCGCGCCACCGGCCTTTGACCCATGGACACCGCCCCCCACTTCCCCGCGACCGCGTCGGCGCACGCCAGCGCGACCGAGCCGATCGCGCGCGTCGAGCGGTTTTTTCAGACGCTCACACCGACTTCACTGTCGGGTTTGGACCGCGTGTACAGCGAAGACGCCTGGTTCAAAGACCCGTTTCACGAGGTTCGAGGCCTGCCCGCCATCCGCGCGGTCTTCGAGCACATGTACCGCCGGCTCGACGCGCCCCGCTTCGTGGTGCGCGACCGTCTGGGGGACGCACGACAGGGTTTTCTCACCTGGGACTTTGTCTTTCGCTTCCGCGGCGAGTCGGACGAGTGCTGCATTCGCGGCAGCACCCACCTGCGCTTCGCGCCGGACGGGCGCGTGCACGAGCACCGCGACTACTGGGACGCGGCGCAAGAGCTATACGAACAACTGCCCGTGCTCGGCGTGCTGATGCGCTGGCTGCGCCGACGGGCCGGCGCACCGCACTGAGATCGACGTTCGGCCCCATGGCGGTACAGATCGTCTGGTTCAAGCGCGACCTGCGCGTACACGACCACGCCCCGCTGGCGGCCGCGGCGCGCGCGGGCCCGGTGCTGCCCCTCTACATCGTCGAACCCAGCCTGTGGCAGCAGCCCGACAGCGCGGCCCAGCATTGGGGGTTCATCCGCGAGAGCCTGATCGAGCTGGACGCCGCGCTGCGCGCAACCGGCCTGCCGCACGCACGGCTGCATGTGGCGGTGGGCGAGGCTGTACCGGTATTGGAGGCCCTGCACCGGCACATCGGCATCGGCGCGCTGCATGCGCACGAGGAAACCGGTAACGCCCACACCTACGCGCGCGACGAGGCCGTGCGGCGCTGGGCGCGCAGCCACGGCATCGCGGTGCGTGAGGCGCGACAGTTCGCCGTCATCCGCGGCCTGCGCCAGCGCGACCGCTGGCTACCCCACCGCGAGCGGCTGATGGCCGAGCCGGCGGTGCCCTGGCCGCCGCCGCGGCTGACCTTCGCCCGTTGGGCCGCCCCCGACCACACGGTGGCGGAGTTCGGGCACGGCGAGATCCCCCGCGCGTGGTATTGGCAGGCGGGTCGCTGGGTGCCCGGCCCATGGCCCGACGCCACCGCGCTGGGGCTGGACCCGTGGGAGCCCCCGCGCCGTCAACGCGGGGGGCGCCGCGCGGGCGAGGCGACCCTGGCCGATTTTCTGGACGGACGGGCAGCGCGCTACCGGGGCGGCATCTCGTCGCCGCTGTCCGCACCGCAGGCCTGCTCGCGGCTGTCGCCATATCTGGCCTATGGCGTGCTGGGCCTGCGCGAGGTGGTCCAGGCCACGCGCGCCCGGCGGGCGGAGGCCGCGGCGATGGGGCCCGCCACCGGGACTGCCCTGGAACGTCGCCTTGCCACAGGTCTGCACGCCTTCGAAAGCCGGCTGTACTGGCACTGCCACTTCATCCAAAAGCTGGAGAGCGAACCAGCCCTGGAATGGCACAACGTGCACCGGGGCTACGACGGCCTGCGCGAGGATGACTGGAACCCCGCACACTTCGAAGCGCTGCGGAACGGCCGCACCGGCTGGCCGCTCGTGGACGCCTGCGTCGCCTTGTTGCACGACACGGGCTGGCTCAACTTTCGCATGCGGGCCATGCTGGTCTCGGTCGCGGCTTATCCCCTTTGGTTGCACTGGCGCGGGGTCGGTCACTGGCTGGCCCGGCTCTTCCTGGACTACGAGCCCGGCATCCACTGGCCGCAGATGCAAATGCAGTCGGGCACCACGGGCATCAATGCCACGCGGGTCTACAACCCCATCAAGCAGGCCCTGGACCACGATCCGAACGGGGTGTTCGTGCGGCGCTGGCTGCCGGCGCTGCGGCGCGTGCCGGATGCCTGGCTGTTCGAGCCCTGGCGCATGCCCCTCGACCTGCAGCGGCGCTGCGGCGTTACCGTGGGGGTGGACATCCCGGCGCCGCTGGTGGACCTGGAGCGCGCCTTGCGCAGCGCCAAAGCGCGGCTGCACGAGCGTCGCGCGCAGCCCGCCGTGCGCGCCCAGGCCAGCATCGTGGTGCAGCGCCACGGCTCGCGGCGCGGCATGCCCGCCGGCCGCGACGAGCACGGGCGCGAACCCACCCCCCGCCGCCGCAG
>NZ_DAISXZ010000095.1:0-7327 GCF_036825565.1 Tepidimonas sp.
GCCCCCGCCCCCTCGACCAGGGTCTTCTCAATCTCGAGCAGCATCACGATGGCCTGCTCGATGTCCGCCTCGTCCACCAACAGCCAGTCGTCCACATAGCGCCGCGCCAAGGCCAGGTTGTGCTCCCCAGGGCTGCCCACGGCAATGCCCTCGGCGATCGTGTTCGTGCCTTGCGGCCAGTGGCTGCCGGTCACCGCGTTGACCATGGCCGGAAAGCGCCGCGTCTGCACGCCGATCACCTCGATGTCGGGTTTGAGCGCCTTGGCCGCCACCGCCACGCCGCCGATCAGACCGCCCCCGCCGACGGCAATCGCCAGCACATCCAAATCCGGCTGGGCGCGCAGCATCTCCAGCCCGATCGTCCCCTGGCCAGCGATGATGGTATCGTCGTCGTACGGGTGAACGAAGGTCAGGCCCTGCTCGGCCGCCAGCGCCCGGGCATGGGCGCGCGCTTCCTCCAGCGTGTCGCCGTGCAGCACCACCTCGGCGCCGAAGCCGCGCGTACGCTCCACCTTCACCCCGGGGGTGAAGCGCGGCATCACGATCACCGCGCGCAACCCCAGACGCTGGGCGTGGTAGGCCACCCCTTGCGCATGGTTGCCGGCCGACATGGCGATCACGCCCCGCTTGCGCTCCTGTGGCGTGAGCTGCGCCAGCTTGTTGCAAGCCCCGCGCTCCTTGAACGATGCCGTGTACTGCAGGTTCTCGAACTTGAGGAAGACCTGCGCCCCGGTAATCTGCGACAAGGTGCGCGACTCCAGACACGGCGTGGCCAGCACCTGGCCCGCCAGCCGCTCGGCCGCGGCTTCGATGTCGGGCAAACCGATCATGCCAAAACCCCTCCAAAAACAAGACGGGCGCGACGCCCGTGACAGACCCGCAATCGTCCCGCGATTGTCGCCGGACGCTGCGCAATGGAGCCGCCCCCACCGCGGTGGCTGGCACCACACCCGCGCCGTCATCGCCGCATACTGGCGGCCACGCCCAGACGCCTCTGCGCCCATGAACGACGACGTCCAACGCATCCAACAGTGGCTCGACGAGCGCCGCATCACCGAAGTCGAATGCCTGATCCCAGACATGACCGGCCAGGCCCGCGGCAAGATCGTGCCGCGCCACAAATACGACCCTGCCGTCGGACTGCGGCTCCCGGAAGCCGTGCTGACCATGACCGTCACCGGCGACTATCCGGAGCAGGACTTCACCCCCGTCTCGGACCCCGACATGCGGCTGGTGCCCGATCCGTCCACGCTGCGCATCGTCCCCTGGGCCAAGGAACCCACCGCCCAAATCATCCACGACTGCGTGCACTTCGACGGCACCGCAGCCGAACTGGCACCGCGCAACGTGCTGCGTCGCATTCTCTCGCTCTCCGCGCGCGAGGGCCTGCAGCCCATCGTGGCACCCGAGATGGAGTTCTACCTGGTCGAGGTCGAGCCCGACGAGGACATCCCCCTCAAACCCCCGATCGGCCGCACCCGCCGGACCGAGGCCGGAATGCAGAGCTTTTCCATCGACGCCGTCAACGAATACGACGACATCTTCGACGTCATCTACGACTGGTGCGAGGCGCAGGGCCTGCAACTCGACACCCTGATCCACGAGATGGGCACCGCCCAGATGGAAATCAATCTGGACCATGGCGAGCCGCTGGCCCTGGCCGACCAGGTGTTCCTGTTCAAGCGCACCGTGCGCGAAGTGGCGATCCGCCACCGCATGTACGCCACCTTCATGGCCAAGCCCATGCAGGGGCAGCCGGGCAGCGCCATGCATATCCACCAAAGCGTCATCGACGGCGCCAGCGGGCACAACGTCTTCAGCCAGGCCGACGGCTCGCCGTCCCCCGCCTTTTTTCACTTCATCGGCGGGCTGCAGACCTATTTGCCCGCGGCGATGGCCTTCTTTGCGCCCTACATCAACAGCTACCGGCGCCTGTCGCGCTACACTGCCGCCCCCATCAACCTGAGCTGGGGTTACGACAACCGCACCTGCGGCCTGCGCGTGCCGCACTCGCCGCCGCAGGCGCGGCGTGTTGAAAACCGCCTGGCCGGCGTGGACGTCAACCCTTACCTGGCCATCGCGGCCAGCCTGGCCTGCGGCTACCTGGGCATGCGCGAGCGCCTGCAGCCCACCGAGCCGCTCACCGGCAGTGCCTACGAACAGCCCCACCAGTTGCCGCGGCACCTGGACGATGCCATCGACCGCCTGCTGGCCTGCGAGCCGCTGGCCGAACTGTTCGGCAAACATTTTCTGCGCACCTACGCCGCCATCAAAGAGGCCGAGTACCGCGAATACTTCGACGTCATCAGCCCGTGGGAGCGCCGCTTTCTGCTGCTGAGCGTCTGAAGTCGCCCTGCAAACCGGCGTTCGCGCGACGGTGGGTCCAAGTCAGACGACGGCGGCGCGGCGGGCGCGCTTGACGCGATACAGCGCCGCGCCCGCACGCCGCACCAGGTCGGCGCCGCTGGCGTCCTGCGACTCGCACGCCGCGCAGCCAACGCTGACCGCCGCGCGCAGCGCCGCGTCGCCACGCCCGTGGCCCAGTTGGTCGTTGATCGCCTTGAAGCGGTCCAGATCGAAGTACAGCAGCGCCGCCGGCTGGCCGTAGCGCGCAAAGGCGTCGAAACACGCCTGCAGCTCGGCAAGGAATCGGCGCCGGTTGGCCAGCCCGGTCAGCTCGTCGGTCTCGCTAAGCGCGCGCAGCCGCTCCTGCAACTGGCGCCGGTGCGTGATGTTGCTGGCCACCCACAGCACCACCGCCTCGCCATCCACGGTGAAAGGCAGCGGCGTGATGCAGCCCTCGAACCAGATCGGCTCGGCCGGCCCGACATCCGACAGGCCGAGCACATCGCGGTTGCTGAGTTCGTACTCGACGATGCGCAGGCCGCCGTCGCGCAGCGCGGCCCGAATGTCGGCGAGAAAGCCTTCGGCCCGCGCCGGCACCAACACCTCATGCAGCGTGCGGCCGACCAGCGGACTGCCGTCGTGGTAATAGCGCGTGTCGGTGCCACCGAACACCGCGACGTAGCGCCCGGAGGCACTCAGCACAAACGCCGGATCGGGCAAGCTGCGCAGCAGCGCCTCCAACTGGCCGACGGCAAACCGGATCCCCACGCGCCTAACTCCTCGGCCGCGCGCGGCGGTCGCACTCGAAGGAGGTTGTGAGACTTGGCGCGGCTGGCGGGGATCGAACCCACGACCCTCGGCTTCGGAGGCCGATACTCTATCCACTGAGCTACAGCCGCAGTCCAGGCGCACATTCTATCAGCCCGCCGCCCGCGCGGCGGCCGCGCGGCCAGCCCCCCGGAAACCCCTCGATATAATGTTCGAGTTAGGCAACCCCCCATGCTCCGCATGGCGCCCCGCGCCGCGGGCAACCGGATCTCCGCTACACGCCTCCAAAGGGACACCATGAGCGAGCACGCGCACGACAATCACACCGGGCCGATCAAGACCCCGAAGCAACTGTGGTGGACGGCCTTCTTCGCGTTCGTCGTTCCGGTGTTCCTGATCATCGGGCTGGTGTTTTACGTGACCAAGGCCGACAAGCCCCAGGCCGGCGCGGTCAACCCCGAACTCGCCACTGCCCAGCGCATCCAGAAGGTCGGCACGGTCGAGCTGCGCGACGCCAACCGCCCGCTGGCCGCCGGCGCCGACGTGTACAAGGCGCAGTGCGCCGCCTGCCACGAGGCCGGACTGGTTGGCGCCCCCAAGCTCGGCGACAAGGCCGCTTGGGCCCCGCGCATCGCCCAGGGGTATGACACGCTCGTCAACGCCGCCCTCAAGGGCAAGGGCGCGATGGGCGCTCAAGGTGGCGGCGCGTTCCGCGACATCGAGATCGCCCGTGCCGTGGTCTACTTGGCCAACCAGGGCGGCGCCAACTTCACCGAACCGGCAGCGCCCGCGGCCGAGTCCAAGTAACCGCAGCAGAACGCCAACGACGCGCCCGTCATCGCCCGCCCCGCCATGACCCGAGTCCTGGTCCTCAACGGCCCCAACCTCAACCTGCTGGGCACACGGGAGCCCGGTGTGTATGGGACCGATACACTGGCCGACCTCGAGGCCCGCTGTCGTGAACACGGCGCGCACCTGGGTCTGACCGTCGAGACGGCGCAAAGCAACCACGAGGGGGTGCTGATCGATCACCTCCACGCCTGGGGCGCGCTGCACCGCACGGGCCAGGCCATCGGCGTGGTGTTCAACCCCGGTGCCTACACCCACACCTCGATCGCGCTGCACGACGCTATTATGGGCGTCTCGCCCATGCCGGTGATCGAAGTCCACCTCTCCAATGTGCACGCCCGGGAGGCCTTCCGGCACCACTCGTGGATTGCGCCGGTGGCCGCGGGCAGCATCATCGGCTTCGGGTACGAGGGTTATCGGCTCGCGCTCGATGCGCTGGCCCGCCGCGTTGCCGCGGGGCTGGGCACGAAGCCGTAACGCGCCGGCAACTCCGCCGCCCGACACGGCTGCGGCACCCAGCGGCCCGATTCCACCGCTTCCGCCGCCAGGTGCATGTCCTGCGTGTGGACCACGCCAAGGCCCATTGCGCCGGCCAGATACAGACGCCCGGCCTCGTCCAGCCAGGCCTCCCCCACCTGCACCGGCACACCCGTGTGGCTGAACACCCCGCCATCAGGCGCCAGGCGCCACACCCACGGCGTCAGCTCCAGCTCCACATAAACCCGCTGCGGCCCGTTCTGAAAAAACCACTGCCCCTGTCCGTCCATCCCGTAGTTGCGGCCGATGAAGGCAATCAGCTTGTCGTGGCGCAGCTCCGTCCCCCGGCTGACGGGCGTCGCCCCTTCCCCCGCGAACGGGCCGGCCGCCTGGGCCCGGTCGTCCCGCATCCACCAACGCCCACGCGCGTCCAGCCCCAGCCAGCCGTAACAATCGGGCACGTTCGGCCACTTGGCCATCGCCGCCTTGACGATGTCGTCCATGTCGGAACCTCTTCCTGCTCTGCGTGGGACGATTGCGTCACCGCCCGGGCCAGCCCGCCGCCTCCGCCAGCCACGGCATGACCCGCTGCGGCAGCGCGGCGACGTCGCCCCGCAGATCCCACGGAGCGCACGGTTCGGCAAAGCCCACGTGCCCGCCCAGGGCCGGCTGCCACAGTTGGACATACGGCCCCGCTTCCGCCGCATCCGGCAGACTCTCCCCTGGCACGAAGGGATCATTGCGTGCATTGAGCACCAGGGTCGGCACCCGCACTGCGTGCAGGTGGGGCCGACTCGATGCGCGCTGCCAATAGTCCTCCACACCCCGAAACCCGTGCAGCGGCGCGGTAAACGCATCGTCGAAAGCGCGCAGTGTCCGCGCCGACAGCGCCCGCTCCAGATCGAACAGGCCGGGGAAGCACGCCCACTTCTGCCGCGCCTTGCGGCGCATGGTGCGCAAAAACATGCGCGCGTAGAGCACGCGGTTGAGGCCGCGGTCGATGGCCGCGCCGGCCGCCGCCAGATCCAGCGGCGCCGAGATGGCCGCCGCCGCCTGTACGGTCGCCGCGGCACCGGCACCAGCCTCCTGCAACCAGCGCAGCAGGGCATTGCCGCCTAGCGACACCCCCACCGCGACGCGGGGCCAGTCGGGCCAGCGTTGCGCCACGCGGGCCAGCATCCACGCAATTTCCTCGAAATCCCCCGAGTGGTAGGCCCGCGGCGCACGGTTGGGCTCACCCGAGCATCCGCGGAAATGCGGGACGGCAAGCGCCCAGCCGCGGCGCTGGGCCTCGGCGGCGAAGGCCTGCGCATAGTGGCTGGCCGACGAACCCTCCAGCCCGTGAAACAGCACCAGCATCGCCACCGCCCCCGGTGGGACGATGTGATCGACGTCGATGAAATCGCCGTCCGGCGTGGTCCAGCGCTCGCGCTGCCACGCCAACGGAACCGCCATCCCACGCCGCGCCCACAGCGCCGCGCCAATCGTCTGCCAATGGCCGTTACGCTGCCAGCCAGGGGGACGTGGCCAGCCGCCGCCCGCCCCGCCCGGTACCGACGGAAGGCCCGAAAAGACGACACCGCCCCGGGGGGCGGTGTCGGAAGCGACAGGGGGCGCGGGCCGCATCGCGTTCGCCCCGGACGCGCCGGGGCCAACAGGGTTCAGCGCTTCTGGCGGAATTTGCGCAGGGCCGCGATCTGGGCGGCCATGAGGGCCAGTTCCGACTGCGCCCTGGCCAGGTCCACCTCGCTCTTGGCGTTCTTGATCGCCTCTTCGGCAGCCTTGCACGCTTCGCTTGCCTTGGCCTCGTCCAGATCCTTGCCGCGGATGGCCGTGTCGGACAGCACCGTCACCACCTTGGGCTGCACCTCAAGGATGCCGCCCGCCACGAACACGAACTCCTCCGCCCCATCGGCCTTTTCGATGCGCACGGCACCGGGCTTGATGCGGGTGATCAGCGGCACGTGGCCGGGCAGAATGCCCAGCTCGCCCGCCTCGCCCGGCAGGGCGACGAATTTGGCGGAGCCACTGAAGATGGACTCTTCGGCGCTCACTACCTCCACTTGAATGGTACTCATCACAGATCTCCTTTGCGCGACGCGGGCGATCGGGGGCCGCCACCGAACCGGCTATGCCGGACCACCGGAGGCGCCCCCCCTGGGGAAGACGCCGCAGGCGCTTCGGGGGTCGGGCATCAGCCGGCCAGCTTCTTGGCCTTCTCGAATGCGTCGTCGATCGTGCCGACCATGTAGAACGCCTGTTCGGGCAGGTGGTCGCACTCGCCGTTGACGATCATCTTGAAGCCGCGGATGGTCTCCTTCAGCGGCACGTACTTGCCAGGCGCACCGGTGAACACCTCGGCCACGTGGAACGGCTGCGACAAAAAGCGCTGGATCTTGCGCGCGCGCGCCACGGCCAGCTTGTCTTCCGGCGACAGTTCGTCCATACCCAGAATCGCGATGATGTCGCGCAGCTCCTTGTAGCGCTGCAGCACCGCCTGCACGGCGCGGGTCGTGTTGTAGTGCTCTTCGCCCACGACGTTCGGGTCGACCTGACGGCTGGTGGAGTCCAGCGGGTCCACGGCCGGATAGATACCGAGCGCGGCGATGTCACGCGACAACACGACGGTCGCATCCAGGTGCGCGAAGGTGGTGGCCGGCGACGGGTCGGTCAGGTCGTCCGCGGGCACGTACACGGCCTGGATGGACGTGATGGAGCCGACCTTGGTGGAGGTGATGCGCTCCTGCAGGCGGCCCATTTCCTCGGCCAGCGTCGGCTGGTAGCCCACCGCCGACGGCATGCGGCCCAGCAGCGCCGACACCTCGGTACCGGCCAGCGTGTAGCGGTAGATGTTGTCCACGAAGAACAGCACGTCACGGCCTTCGTC
>NZ_DAISXZ010000096.1:0-7295 GCF_036825565.1 Tepidimonas sp.
GGGCTGGGGCGGTGGCTGGGCCGCCGGGGGCGCCGGGGCCGCAGCGATGCCCGTCGCGCAGCCCGCCTGGGGCCGCAGCGCCCTGGGCGATGATCGGCCCGCCGGCATGGCGGGCATTCCGGTGGCGCGGGCACCGGCCCGCAGCGAGCCGGCCGTCAGCGCCAGCGGGGCCGAGATCCGCACCGGCATGGCGGTCTTCCACGCCAAGTTTGGCGAAGGCCGGGTGCTGGCCATCGAAGGGCAGGGGGCCGATGCCCGGGCCCAGGTGGACTTCCGGCGCCACGGCACCAAATGGCTGGCGCTGGCCGTTGCCAAGCTCACCCCCGTGGCCTGAACCTCCGACCGCTGTCCACCGCATCCATGAAGACTGCCGCCGACCGACAGGCCCTCGTGCTGGGGGCTGGCATGATTGGCACTTGCACCGCGCTGCACTTGCAGCAGCGCGGCTACGACGTCGTGCTGGTCGACCGCCGCGAGCCGGGGCAGGAGACGTCCCTGGGCAACGCCGGCCTAATCCAGCGCGAGGCGGTGGAACCCTACCCGTTCCCGCGCCAGTGGGGCAAGCTGCTGCAGGCCGCCCTGGGCCTGGGGGTGGATGTGCACTACCACGTGTCAGCGTTGCCGTCCCTGGTGCGCCCGCTGTGGCGCTATTTTCGCGACTCCGGGCCGACGCGGTATCCGCGGCAGGTGCAGGCCTATGCCCGCCTGATCGAGCATTGCCTGAACGAGCACCGGCCGTTGATCGAGCAGGCCGGCGCGGCCGAGGCGGTCCGGCCGATTGGCTACCTGGACGTGTACCGCACGGGGCGCGTGTGGGAGGCGGCCGCGCGCGACGCCGAGCGACTGGCGCAGACGTTTGGCCTGCGTTGTACCGTGCTCGATGCGGCCGGACTGGCCCGGGCCGAGCCGGCGTTGCGCCACCCGCTGGCGGGGGCCGTGCACTGGCAGGATCCCTGGTCCGTGCGCGATCCAGCGGAGCTGGTCAGCGCTTATGCGCGGCTTTTCGTGCAGCGTGGCGGCCGTCTGGTCCGGGGCGACGCCACGGCCCTGACCCCACATGGGCGGGGGTGGCGCCTGCCCTTGCCGGACGGGGCCATCGAGGCCCCGGTCGCCGTGGTGGCGCTCGGGCCGTGGTCCGACACCCTGTTGCAACGCTTGGGCTACCGGCTGCCGCTGTTCGTCAAACGCGGCTACCACCAGCATTACACCGGGGGAGGGGCCTTGCAGCGGCCGGCATTGGATGCCGAGCGGGGCTTCGTCCTGGCGCCCATGCGCCGGGGTTTGCGCCTGACCACGGGCGCCGAATTTGCCCACCGCGACGCGCCCGCCACTCCAGTGCAGGTGCGCCGGGCCGAGGCCGCCGCGCGCGAGTTGATGGATCTTGGCCAGGCGCGGGACGAGCCGCCCTGGCTGGGGGCACGCCCCTGCACGCCGGACATGCTCCCCATCATGGGGGCGGCGCCGCGCCACCCAGACCTGTGGTTCAACTTCGGGCATTCGCACCAGGGCTTCACCCTGGGGCCGGTGGCCGGCCGTTTGCTGGCGGAGATGATCGCGGGTGAGCCGCCCTTCGTCGATCCGACGCCGTACCGCCCCGAGCGGTGGGGCTGAGGGTTCAGGCCGGAGGCTCGCCCTCATCGGTCAGAAAGCTGTCGCGGAAAGTGAAATATAGCGACGTGAAGAAGGCCGCGCTCAACAGCGACGCCGCCGGGAGCACCAGAACCTGCATCGCCGCCGCCCCACCCAGTGCGGACGCCAGCACCACGAGCACGAGCGATACCCCGAAGAACACCGCCGACCAGCCGAGCATGAACACCAGCAGCGCCCCTTTGTTGGTCCAGCAGGCCACCAGACTGAAAAACAGGCTCTTAACCGGGTGGATGCCGTGCCAATGGACCAGGGCCGGCGCATGCCAGAACAGCAGTCCCAGAGGAATGTAGAGGACCGCCTGCCAGGCCAGATTGCGCAGCACGGCCGGCTCGGTCAGCGCCGTCTCGGCCCCTTCGAGGGACGCATCGGCCGGCGCGCCGGACAGCCACGCGGCCAGCGTCATCACCACGACCGACCCCAGGGCGTACAGCCCGCCGAGCAGCAGCATCGCCCGCACGCGCTCGCGGCCGGCGCGAAAGGCGCTCGCCAGCACCGTGGGCATCGGGAAGCGGCCCCTGTCCGCCTCTTTGGTCGCGGCCATCAGGCCCAGGGTGGCGGCCGGCAGCAGCGCCAGGGCCAGGGGCGCGCCCAGCACCGGCACCATGGCGAGCACGCTCACCCCCATGATGAACAGGAAGAACAGCCCCGCCATGGCCAGGGGCTGGCGAAAAAATGTGCGCAGGCCCAGCCGGACCCAGAGCAGGCCGGTGCGGGCGGGGACGCGGTGCAGCTTCATCGGGGGTGGGCGCGGGTCAACACTCGGCGAGGCGGGCGCGCAGCACCCGCTCGAAGTGGGTGGGGTCGTGCGGCTTGAGCACGGCCGCCTGCCGCGGCAGGTACCAGTCCCACAGGCGCGAGATCCAGAACCGCAGCGCACCGGCACGGCGCATCGCAGGCAGCAGCTCGCGCTCGGCAGCGGTCAGCGGGCGGACCGACTGGTAGGCATCGAGCAGGGCCTGCGTGCGCACGGGGTCGGTCGTGCCGTCGGCCAGGTCGATGCACCAGTCGTTCAGACACACCGCAATGTCGAACAGCCAGGTGTCGCAACCCGCGAAATAAAAATCGAACAGACCGCTGAGGCGCCCGTCCTCGAACATGGCGTTGTCGCGGAACAGGTCGGCATGGATGGGACCACGCGGCAGGCCCTGGTAAGCGGGGGTGGCGGCGATATGGTTTTGATAGGCCAGCTCGGCCGTCAGCAGCGTCGTTTGCTCCGGGGTGAGGTGGGGCACGATCACGGGCACCGTCTCGTTCCACCACGCCAGCCCCCGCAGATTGGGCTGCTCGCGGTCGTAGTCCCGCCCCGCCAGGTGCATGCGTGCCAGCATCGCGCCGAGCTGGGCACAGTGCTCGGGGCCAGGGGCCAGCTCGTGGTGGCCACGCAGCCGGTTGACCACGGCGGCTGGCTTGCCCCGCACCGTGTGCAGGATGGCACCGCTCGCATCGGCCTGCGGATCGGGCACGGGTATGCCTTTGCCGGCCAGATGCTTCATCAGGTACAGATAGAAGGGGAGTTGCTGCGCGCTCAGCCGCTCGAACAGGGTCAGCACCCACTCGTACCGCCGGCCGTCACGCTCGGTGCTGACGAAGTAGTTGGTGTTTTCGATGCCCCCGGCGCAGCCGGCCATATCGACCAGGCTACCCAGGCCAAGCCGCCGCATCAGGTCCGCGGTCTCGTCGCGGCCCACCTCGGTGAAGACGGCCATGGCGGATCAGAACGCAAGCACGCGCCAGCGGCGCAATCCGGCCCCCGAACGCTCATCCCCGACGCCAGGGTCGATCGGCCGAACCTCGTAGCCCGGCAGGGCGGAGCGGGTGCGCACGTCGATCGCTCGGGTCTGGCCGCCCACCCGCAGCTCCTCGATGCGGCTGTGGCCGTCCTGGTGTACCAAACGTTCGACCTTGGGTTCCGGCGCCGTGGAGGTCGCAGGGGCGCCGTCGGCGGGCTGTGCCGTGGCCGCGCAGGCGAACAGCAAGGCGGCCACCCCGAGGGCGTGGTGCAGGGGCTGGGCGTATCCGGCGGCCGCGGCATGGCGCCGGCCGTCGCGGGCGGTGGGGCGGGGCGGTTGGAGCATGACGCGCCGATTGTAGGCAATCGACCATGCACAATAGCGCGATGACCGACCGCGACCCCGACGCCCCGCTGCTCGTGCTGGTGGATGGCTCCAGCTACCTGTACCGCGCCTACCACGCCATGCCCGACCTGAGGGCCGTGCCCGGCGATCCCACCAGCCCCGCGACCGGGGCGATCCGCGGCATGATCAACATGCTGCAGGCGCTGCAGAAGGAACATCCTTCCGACCACATCGCCGTCGTGTTCGATGCGGCCGGGCCGACGTTTCGCGACGCCCTGTATCCGGACTACAAGGCGCACCGAGCGCCGATGCCGGATGACCTGCGCGCCCAGATCGCCCCGATCCACGAGGTCATCCGGTTGCTCGGTCTGCCCGTGCTCGACGTGCCCGAGGTGGAGGCCGACGACGTGATCGGCACCCTGGCCAAGACGGCTGCATCCCGTGGCTGGCGCGTGATCGTCTCCAGCGGTGACAAGGACCTGAGCCAACTGGTGGACGACCGCATCACCATCATCGACACGATGACGGGCAAGGTGCGCGACGTCGCGGGGGTGGAGGCGGAGTTCGGCGTGCCGCCCCGGTTGATGGTGGACTTTCAGACCCTGGTTGGCGATGCGATCGACAACGTACCCGGCGTGGACAAGGTCGGCCCCAAGACGGCCGCCAAGTGGCTGCAGACCTACGGTTCGCTCGACGCCATCGTGGCGCGCGCCCACGAGATCAAGGGCGTGGCCGGCGACCATCTGCGGCGCGCCCTGGACTGGCTGCCCACCGGCCGCCAATTGCTGACGATCCGCACCGACTGCGACCTGGATGGCCATGTGCCCGGCCTGCCGTCGCTGGAGGCGCTGCGCAAGTGCGCCCCCGACACCGAGGCGCTGCGGGCGTTTTATCAGCGCTATGGCTTCAAGGGGCTGGCCCGGGCGCTGGGCGGTGAAGGCGACGCGGCCGCTGCCCCCACCCCCGCGGCGGCGCAGGGCACGCTGTTTAGCGATCCGCCGCCCACGCCCGCCCTGCGCTACGAGACGGTGCTGGACTGGGCCACGCTCGATGCGTGGCTGGTCCGCCTGCGCGCCGCGCCCCTGGTGGCGCTGGACACCGAAACGACCTCGCTGGACGCGATGCGCGCCCGCCTCGTGGGCCTATCGGTCAGTGTCGCGCCCGGGGAGGCGGCGTACATCCCCCTCGCCCACGACTACCCGGGCGCGCCGGCACAGTTGCCGCTCGACGCGGTGCTGGAGCGGCTGCGGCCCTGGCTGGAGGATGCCGCCGCCCCCAAGTGCGGCCAGCATGTCAAGTACGACCGGCATGTGTGGGCCAACCACGGCATCGCCGTGCGCGGCTACGTCCACGACACGCTGCTGCAGAGCTATGTGTTGGAGGTGCACAAGCCCCACAACCTGGAAAGCCTGGCCGAACGCCATCTGGGGCGCTGCGGCCTGAGCTACGAGGATTTGTGCGGCAAGGGGGCGGCGCAAATCCCGTTTGCGCAGGTGCCGCTGGAGCGCGCCGCCCCCTACGCCTGCGAGGATGCGGAAATGTGCCTGGCCGTGCATCGGGTGCTGTGGCCCCGCCTGCAAGCCGAGCCGGCCCTGCAGCGCATCTACGAGCTGGAGGTGGCCGTCTCCGACGTGCTGTTCCGCATGGAGCGCCAGGGCGTGCTGATCGATGCCGAGGCGCTGCATCGGCAGAGTCAAGTCCTGGGCGAGCGCATCACCGCGCTGGAGGCCGAGGCACACGCACTGGCCGGCCAGCCCTTCAACCTGGGTTCGCCCAAACAAATCGGCGAGATTTTCTTTGGCAAGCTGGGCCTACCCGTGGTCAAAAAGACCGCGACCGGCGCCCCCAGCACCGACGAAGAGGTCCTGGAAAAACTGGCCGAGGACTATCCGCTGCCGGCGCGCATCTTGGAGCATCGCAGCCTTTCCAAGCTCAAGGGCACCTACACGGACAAGCTGCCCGGGATGATCCACCCCGCCACGGGGCGGGTGCACACCCACTATGCGCAGGCCGTGGCCGTCACCGGGCGGCTGGCCAGCAACGACCCCAATCTGCAGAACATCCCCATCCGCACGCCCGAGGGGCGGCGCATCCGCGAGGCCTTCGTGGCGCCCCCGGGCTGGTCCATCGCCAGCGCCGACTATTCGCAGATCGAGCTGCGCATCATGGCGCACCTGAGCGAGGACGCGGCCTTGCTGCGCGCGTTTGCCGAAGGGCAGGATGTGCACCGCACCACGGCAGCCGAGGTGTTTGGCCTGTCGCCGGAGCTGGTCAGTCCCGAGCAACGCCGCTATGCCAAGGTCATCAACTTCGGCCTCATCTATGGTATGAGCGCCTACGGCCTGGCCAAGGCGCTGGGCATTGACGCGACGGCGGCCAAAAACTACATAGAGCGCTATTTCGAGCGGTTTGCCGGGGTACGCCACTACATGGACCGCACGCGGGCCCAGGCCAAAGCGCGCGGCTATGTGGAGACCGTGTTCGGCCGCCGCCTGGTGCTGCCCGAAATCAACTCCCCCAACGGACCGCGGCGCAGCGCGGCCGAGCGCGCGGCCATCAATGCGCCGATGCAAGGCACGGCCGCCGACCTGATCAAGATGAGCATGGTCGCGGTGCAGCGCGCGTTGGACGAGCAGCAGCGCCGCACGCGCATGGTGCTGCAGGTGCACGACGAACTGGTGTTCGAGGTGCCGCCGGAGGAAATCGACTGGGTGCGCACCGAGGTGCCGCGCCTGATGGCGGGCGTGGCCACGCTGCGCGTGCCGTTGGTGGTCGAGGTGGGCGTCGGCGCCAACTGGGAGCAGGCGCACTGACGGCGCGCTGCCTACGGGTCAGGGCGGGCTGCCGCTCGTTGCGGTGGCCAGTCCGATCAGCTGGGCCTGCTGTGGCCCGTATGCCTCGGCGCTGAGGCAGTCGGCAGCCAGCAGCTTCTGATAAACCGCTGTGGCGGTCGGTGGCGGCAGCATGGCGCGCAGGTAGCGTGTCAGCGTCAACTGCTGCGCACGGCTGAGTTCGGTCGCGCAGGTCTGGTGGCCAAAGTCCGCGTCGGGCGGAATCTGGCTGAACACCACCCGCGCCGCCGTCGGGCCGTCGGCCATGTGCCGCTGGGCACCGGCGGCAAACACCAGCCAGCAGGGGGTGCGGCACAGACCGCCGGGCGGCAGCGCCGTGTCCCAACCCCGGTTGCGCACCATCGCGCCGACCGTGATGGCATCGCCCACGGCCCCGTCCAGGGCACCGAGCACGAGCGTGCGACTTTCGCAGCGCTGCCGGTCCACCGCATCCAGGGCTTGGCGCAAGCGGGGCACGGCGTCGGCATGGAGCACACCCTGCCAGTGCACCTCGCAGGCCGCGCCGACCTGCGTGGCGGTCACCGATCCCTCGCTGTAGCCGAAGTCGCGGTCCGCCGCGGTCGGCGCCGCCTCGGTGCCGGGGCGCGGCGCCGGCGTGCCACAGCCTGCCAGCGCGGCGAGCACAGCCAAACTCGCCCCCCAAGCCGACGACCGCCACCGCCGACGAAGAAAGGTGCGGGCGGCGCGGGCGGTTCGCCGCCCGTCCGTGGGGGGCGGC
>NZ_DAISXZ010000097.1:0-6726 GCF_036825565.1 Tepidimonas sp.
GCGCGGGGGCGGCCGGGGTGGGCGACCCCACGGTTAGCTGCGCGGTCGGCGCATCAGCAGGGCTTCGCGGGTGACGGGTTCGGCCAGCCGCTGCAGCCACCACTGCAGCGCCGGGCCCACCGGGCGGCTGGCCCCCCGCCGGGTTGCTCCGGCCCGCCAGGCGTAGGCCGTGCGCGCGGTGCGCGGCGGCAGCGTGGTCTGGCGCAGGACCAGGTGGCCGGCATCCAGATACGGTTGCACCAGGGGCTGGGGCAGCCAGCCGCACCCCAGTGCGCGCAGTTGGGCGTCCAGCTTCATCTGCATGGTGGGCACGGTCAGCACGTCCTGGCCGGGCAGCAGCCCGAAGGTCAGCCCGCCGCGTGGGGCCGAGTCGGCCACCGCGACGATGCGGTGCTCCCGGATCAGGTGCGGCGTCAGCGGCTCGGGCGCGTCGGCGAGCGGATGGCACGGCGCCACCACGAACCAGAAGGCCACCTCGCCCAGCAGCTCCATCCGCACGTCGCCGCCCGGTGGCCGGTCCAGCGCCACCCCCAGCGCCAGGTCCGCCTGGCCCGTGAGTAACGCCTCCAGCGTGCCCGACAGCGTCTCGCTGCGTAGCCGCAAGCGGGTGGGCGCGCCCAGCGCAAAAAAGGCCTCGCACAGCTCCAGCAGGGTGCGCGGGTCGATGACGGCATCGGCGGCGATGGTCAGCTCCGATTCCCACCCCGTCGCGACGCGGCGCACGCGTTGTGCCACCGCGTCCCACTCCCGCAGCAGGTGTTCGCTGGCGCGCAACAGCTCTTCGCCGGCGGGGGTGGGCTGGGCGCGGCGCGCACGCCGGTCGAACAGCAGCACGTCCAGCGCGTCCTCGATCTGCCGCACGCGGTAGGTCAGCGCGCTGGGGACCAGGCCCAGTTCGCGGGCGGCCGCGGCAAAGCTGCCGCAGCGGGCAATGGTCGCCAGCAGGGCGAGCTGGTCCGGGCCGAGGGCGGCCCGCGCCGCGTGGCGGGCCGAGGCTGAGGGCCGGGTGCGCATCGGACGTTCAGTATTCAAACGATTTGAATGATGCCATCAAACCCCGTGCGCCGCAGGCCCATAGCTCGCGCCCTACAGTTCACCCATCGCCACCCCCATCGGGAGCATGCCATGATCGCCAAGCGCCGCAGTCAGGAGCGGGGCTACGCCGACCACGGTTGGTTGCAGACCCACCACTCGTTTTCGTTCGCCGGTTATTTCGATCCCCGCTACATGGGCTGGGGCAATCTGCGCGTGATCAACGAAGACGTCATTGCGCCGGGGGCGGGCTTCGGCATGCACGGGCACCGGGACATGGAGATCGTCACCTACGTGCTTGGGGGCGAGCTGG
Organism: Tepidimonas sp.; assembly: GCF_036825565.1. Taxonomy (GTDB): domain Bacteria; phylum Pseudomonadota; class Gammaproteobacteria; order Burkholderiales; family Burkholderiaceae_C; genus Tepidimonas. Next base: position 1,346 of record NZ_DAISXZ010000097.1, read on the forward strand.
CGCACCGCGACAGCATGGGCCATGTCGAGACCATCCGCGCCGGCGAGGTGCAGCGCATGAGCGCCGGCCGCGGCGTGATGCACAGCGAATTCAACCACACCCACGACCCGACGCATCTGTTGCAGATTTGGATCGAGCCGAATGTGCGCGGCATCGACCCCGGCTACGAGCAGAAGGCCTTTTCCGCGCCCAGCAAGCGCGGGCGGCTGTGGCCCATCGCGGTGCCGGTCCAGCAGGCGGAGGCCCTGGCCAGCGGCGACGATCCGCCAGTGCGCATCCACGCGGATGCGGCGCTGTACGCCGGCCTGTTCGATGGGGCGGAGTCGGCCACGCATGCCCTGGCCCTCGGCCGGCTGGCCTATGTGCACGTGGTGCGCGGGCGCATCGCCATCAACGGCCAGCCATTTGGCCGCGGAGATGCGGCCATGGTGGCCGACGAAGCGGCCGTTACCCTCGCCGATGGCGAGGACGCCGAGGTGTTGCTGTTCGATCTGGCGCGCTGATCGCCGCGCGCCGGTGCCCGATTTTTCCGATCACCCCCGGGTGGTCGCCCACCGCCTCCCGCCGGGGGGCCGTTCATCGACCTGAAGGAGTTTTCTCATGCCCCACATCGTCGTCGTCTACCACTCCGGCTACGGCCACACCCAACGCATGGCGCAGGCCGTCGCCGAAGGCGCAGGCGCCCAACTGCTGGCCATCGATGCCGACGGCAACCTGCCCGAAGGTGGCTGGGAGCAGCTCGACGCGGCCGACGCCATCGTCATGGGCAGCCCGACCTATATGGGCAGCGTGAGCTGGCAGTTCAAGAAGTTTGCCGACGCCTCCAGCAAAGCCTGGTTCGTGCAGAAGTGGAAGGACAAGGTCTTTGCTGGCTTCACCAACAGCGCGACCATGAACGGCGACAAGCTCTCCACCCTGCACTACCTGTTCACGCTGGCCATGCAGCACGGCGGCATCTGGGTGGGCACCGGCCTGATGCCGTCGAACGCCAAGGTCGCGCAGCGCAACGATGTCAACTATGTCGGCTCGTCGGCCGGCGCCATGGCCACCACGCCGTCGGACGCCAGCGCGCAGGAGATGCTGCCGGGCGACCTAGAGACCGCCCGCCTGTTCGGCCAGCGCGTGGCCGAGGTGACGGCCCGCTTGCGGGGCTGAAGACCCGGGGGCGGGCGGCGGTCCGCTCCCTACAATCGGGCGCATGTTCGTCCACCTGCGCCTGCACACCGAGTTTTCCGTCGTCGATGGCACGACGCGCATCGACGACGCGATCGAGCGCGCCGCTGCGGATGGCCAGCCCGCGCTGGCCATCACCGACCTCAACAACCTGTTCGGGGGCATCAAGTTTTACAAGGCGGCGCGGGCGGCTGGCGTCAAGCCAGTGCTGGGGGTCGAGGTCAATCTGGAGGGGCTGGAGGGCGATACCCGCGTCCTTCCGCCAGCTGGCGGGCCCACACCCGCGCTGCAGCGCGTGGTGTTGCTGGTGCAAACCCACCAGGGTTATCTGAACCTGTGCGAACTGCTGGCTCGCGCCTGGACCCAGGGGGTGGTGCGCGACCAAGCCTACGTGCGCTGGTCGTGGCTGCAGTCGCTCTCGGAAGGGTTGATCCTGCTCTCCGGCGCCGCGGCCGGTCCAGTCGGGCATGCCCTGCTGGCCGGCGACGAGGCACGCGCCGCCGAATACGCCCTGCGCCTGGCGCAGGCGTTTCCGCATCGTTTTTATCTGGAGGTGCAGCGCGCCGGCCGAGCGGGCGACGAGCGCCATGTGCAGGCGGTGGTGCCGCTGGCCGCGCGGCTGGGCCTGCCGGTGGTGGCCACGCACCCCGTCCAGTTTCTGGCCCCGGAGGATTACGAGGCGCACGAGGCCCGCGTGTGCATCGCCGAAGGCGAAATCCTGGCCAACCCCAAGCGCGTGCGGCGCTTTACGCGCGAGCAGTACTTCAAGTCCGCGGCCGAGATGGCGGCGCTGTTTGCCGACCTGCCTTCGGCGCTGGCCAACACGGTGGAAATCGCCCGCCGCTGCAACCTGACGCTGACGCTGGGCAAGCCGCGCCTGCCGAACTTTCCCATCCCCCCCGTGGACGGCCGCCAGCTCGACACCGAGGCGTACTTTCGCCACGTCTCGCGCCGGGGGCTGGACGAGCGGCTGCTTCACCTCTACCCGGACGAGGCCGAGCGCGACCGCGAGCGCCCGCGCTACCTGCAGCGGCTGGACTTCGAGCTCGACACCATCGTCAAGATGGGCTTTCCGGGCTACTTCCTGATCGTGTCGGACTTCATTCAGTGGGCCAAGACGCACGGCTGTCCGGTCGGGCCGGGGCGCGGCTCCGGTGCGGGGTCGCTGGTGGCCTATGCGCTGAAGATCACCGACCTCGACCCGCTGCGCTACAACCTGCTGTTCGAGCGCTTCCTCAATCCCGAGCGGGTGTCGATGCCGGACTTCGACATCGATTTCTGCCAGACCAACCGCGACCGTGTCATCGACTACGTCAAGGACAAGTACGGCAAGGACGCGGTCAGCCAGATCGCCACCTTTGGCACCATGGCCGCGCGCGCCGCAATCCGTGACGTCGGCCGGGTGCTGGACTTCGCCTATGGTTTTTGCGATGGCATCTCCAAGCTCGTGCCCAACAAGCCGGGCATGAGCGTCACACTGCAGTACCCGCCCAACCCCAAAAAAGAGGGTGACAAAAACAACTACGCCATCGAGATGGAGCCGCTGCTCGCGGAGCGCGTGCAGAAGGAGGAGGAGGTGCGCCAGCTGATCGAGCTGGCGCAAAAGCTCGAGGGCTTGACGCGCAACGTCGGCATGCACGCCGGCGGTGTGCTGATCGCGCCCGGCAAGCTAACCGACTTCTGCCCGCTGTACCAACAGCCCGGCAGCACCTCTACCGTCAGTCAGTATGACAAGGACGACGTCGAGGCGGTGGGTCTGGTCAAGTTCGACTTTCTGGGCCTGGCGACGCTGACGATTCTGGAGCTGGCCAAGGATTTCATCGTCGCGCGCCACCCGGATCAGCGCGACTTCGCCTTCGAGCGCATTCCGCTCGACGACGCCGCCACGTACGAGCTGTTCCAGCAGGGCCGCACCGAGGCGGTGTTTCAGTTCGAATCGCGCGGCATGCAGGGCATGCTGCGCGATGCCAAGCCGACGCGGCTGGAGGACCTGATCGCCCTCAACGCCCTGTACCGCCCGGGCCCGATGGACCTGATCCCCAGCTTCGTCGCGCGCAAGCACGGCCGCGAGCCGGTGGAGTACCCGCATCCGCTGGTGGAGCCGGTGCTGGCCGAGACCTACGGCATCATGGTCTACCAGGAGCAGGTCATGCAGACCGCCCAGGTGCTGGGCGGCTATAGCCTGGGCGGCGCCGACCTGCTGCGTCGCGCCATGGGCAAGAAGAAGCCCGAAGAGATGGCCAAGCACCGCGAGATCTTTAGGGAGGGCGCGGCCAAAAACGGCATCGGCCAGGACAAGGCCGACGAGGTCTTCGACCTGATGGAGAAGTTTGCCGGCTACGGCTTCAACAAGTCGCACGCGGCGGCCTACTCGTTGCTGGCTTACCACACGGCGTGGTTGAAGGTCCACTACACGGCCGAGTTCTTCTGCGCCAACATGACCATCGAGCTCGACGACACCGACAAGCTCAAGGTGCTCGTCGAGGATGCGCAGAGCTTCGGCATCCGCTTCGAGGGGCCGGACATCAACCGCGGAACCTACCGGTTCGAGCCGGTCAGCGACCGCGAGGTCCGCTATGGCCTGGGTGCGGTCAAGGGCACCGGCCAGCAGGCCATCGACGCCATCGTGGCGGCGCGCGAGGGCCGTGGCGTGGGTCCCAGCGGGCACGTCACGGGGCCATTCAGCAGCCTGTTCGATTTTTGCTCGCGCGTGGACCGCTCCCGCGTCAATAAGCGCACGGTCGAGGCGCTGATCAAGGCCGGTGCCTTCGATCGCCTGCATCTCAACCGCGCCGCGCTGCTGGCCTCGCTGGACCGCGCCTTCGATTGGGCCGCCGCCCAGGAGGCCAACGCCCAGCAGGGCGGGCTGTTCGATGCGTTGGGAGACGGAGGGCACGGCTCCGCTGCCGAGGCGCCGCCGCTGGTCGACGCGCTGCCCTGGGGGGTCAAGGAACGCCTGGCGCACGAAAAGGCCGCGCTGGGGTTTTACTTCTCCGGCCACCTGTTCGACGAGGTGGAGGCGGAGGTGCGCTGCTTCGCCAAGGTGCGCCTGGCGGATATCGTGGATAGTCGGGAGCCGTTTCTGGTCGCGGGCATCGTGGGCGACCTGCGGGTCATCAACGGCCAGCGGGGCAAGGTGGCCATCTTCAAGCTGGACGACAAGAGCGGCGTGCTGGAGGCCACCGCCGACGAGGGGCTGATCCAGGCCCATCGCAACCTGCTCAAGGACGACGAACTGGTCATTGCGCAGGTGCTGGCACAGCCGGACCGCTTCTCAGGCGGATTGCGGCTGAAGGTGCAACAGTTGTGGGATCTGCCGACGGCCCGCTGCCGTTTCGGCAAATACCTGCGCGTGGCGGTCAATGACCGGGCGCCGGACATCGCCGCTGTGGTAAGGGACTTTCCGCCGCAGCGCGAAATGAACGAGCACGGCGAGCTGCTGCGCGCGCTGCCGGTGCGGCTGGCCGTCCGGCGCGAGACGGCGCGCTGCGAGCTGCAATTGGACGACCGCGCCAGCTTCTACCCGACCGATGCCGCCTTGGCGCGCTGGATGGCCCAGGCGCACGAGCAGCGGGCCGAAGTCGTGTACGACTGATCACTCGTTGGGCCGAAAACCCAGGATCAGCGTCGGGGGCACGCGACCATTTTCGTCACGCGGCAGGCGCGCGGTGCGCTCGATCGCGCGCAGCACGGCGTCGTCCCAGGCGCGGTGGCCGCTGGACTTGAGGAGCCGGCTGCTCAGAATCGTGCCGTCGGGCAGGGTGCGGACCTCCACCTCGGCGCGCGGATTGCCCGGCACGGTGTCGGCAAAAACGATGTTCGGGCGGATGTGCGCCACCAGCCGGCCGGCGTAGCTGGCCGAGGGGCCCGCGTCGCGCTCCGCCGTCCCCCGGGCCTGCGCCCCACCGGTGGCGTTGGCCTGGCCCAGCATGCGTTCCAGATTGCGCTGGCGCTCGGCCTCCAGTTGCGCCTGCTCTCGCTCGGCCTTCTTCCGAGCCGCCTTCTCCCGCTCGGCTTTCTCGCGTTCGGCTTTCTCCCGCCGGGCTTTTTCCAGGGCGGCTTTCTCCTGGGCCAGTCGCTCGGCTTTTTCCTGGGCGGCGCGTTGCTCGGCCAAGCGACGGGCTTCCTCGCGGCGTCGCTGCTCCTCGCGCTGGCGCTGCACGGCGATGTCGGCATCGCGGCGTGCGGGCTCCGCCGCAGGCGGGGGC
>NZ_DAISXZ010000098.1:0-6557 GCF_036825565.1 Tepidimonas sp.
ATCCGGAAGGCTGCATGAACTGCAAATCTGTGTCCAATCTACTGCGGGCGGTACACCTAAAAAAGCTGGGTTTTTACAAGCTCAAAATCGATCGCTCCTTCGTCATCGACATCGGGCGGGATCCCGACGACGAGGCCATCATCCGCGCCATCGTCCAGTTGGCGCAGACGCTGGGTATGCAGACCCTGGCCGAGGGGGTGGAAACATGGGAGCAGGCGCGCTTTTTGGCGCAGGCGGGCTGCGACCATCTGCAAGGCTGGCTGGTCAGTCCAGCCGTACCCGCCGACGCGTTCGAGGCTTTCGTCGCCGCGCACGATCCGCGCGCCTTCCTCGAGCGCTTGGGGGGGCCACCGCCGAGCGACGCCGGGCCCCGCTGACGGTAGCGCCGGGACGCCTCCTGCCCGCGCCCGGCGGCGTGCTGCCACAATCCGGACCGATGAGCGACGAACTGTCTTATCCCCTGCCGACCGATCCGGTCGTGCCCCACAACGACGACCCGCAGCTCACCCACTTGCGCGTGCCGCCGCACTCGCTGGAGGCGGAGTCCAGCGTGCTGGGCGGCCTGTTGCTGGACAACGGGGCCTGGGACCGCGTGGCGGATCTGGTGACCGAAACCGACTTTTACCGTCCCGAGCACCAGCGGGTGTTCGAGTCGATTGCGGCCTTGATCAACGCCAACAAGCCGGCCGACGTCATCACGGTGTACGAGCACCTGGCCAGCCTGGGCCGAGCTGACGACGTGGGGGGGCTGGCGTACCTGAATCAGCTTGCGCAGTTCGTGCCCAGTGCCGCCAACATCCGCCGCTATGCCGAGATCGTGCGCGAGCGCGCCATCCTGCGCAAGCTGATCGCCGCCAGCGACGACATCGCCTCGCAGGCGTTTGCGCCGCGCGGCAAGGCGGTCGCGACCATCCTGGACGAGGCGGAGCAGAAGATTCTGTCGATCGGCGAGGAGGGCAGCCGCATGAAGCAGGGCTTCCAGTCGATGGACAGGCTGGTGGTGGAGCTGCTCGACCGCGTGCAGGAGATGGCCGACAACCCCAACGATATCACCGGGGTGCCCACCGGCTTCATCGACCTGGACCGCATGACCGCCGGCCTGCAGCCGGGCGACCTGATCGTCATCGCGGCGCGCCCGAGCATGGGGAAGACGGCCTTCGCAATCAACATCGCCGAGCACGTGGCTCTCAACGAGGGGTTGCCGGTGGCGGTGTTTTCGATGGAAATGGGTGCGGCGCAGCTGGCGGTGCGGGTGGTCGGCTCCATCGGCCGCATAAACCAGGGGCATTTGCGCACTGGCAAGCTCACGCCCGACGAGTGGCCGCGCCTGACCGAAGCGATCGAAAAGCTGCGCAACATCTCGCTCTACATTGACGAGACACCGGGCCTGACGCCGTCCGAGCTGCGGGCCAACGCGCGCCGGCTGGCGCGCCAGTGCGGCAAGCTCGGGTTGATCGTGGTGGACTATCTGCAGCTCATGAGCGGCACCAACAGCGACGGCGAAAACCGCGCGACCGAGCTGGGCGAAATCTCGCGCGGCCTGAAGATGCTGGCCAAGGAACTGCAATGCCCGGTGATCGCGCTGTCGCAGCTCAACCGCGGGGTGGAGCAGCGCACCGACAAGCGGCCGATGATGTCCGATTTGCGCGAATCGGGCGCGATCGAGCAGGACGCGGACATCATCATGTTCATCTACCGCGACGAGTACTACACCAAGGACCAGTGCAAGGAGCCGGGCGTGGCCGAGATCATCATCGGCAAGCAGCGCAACGGCCCCACGGGCACGGTCAAGCTGGCGTTCCTCAACGCGCTGACCCGCTTCGAAAACCTGGCCGGCTACCACAGCGACTATTGAGGCAACGCTATGATGTCCGGCGGGGCGTGGCGTATTGCCCCCTGTTTTGCTTTTTCGGAGACCCCGTCATGACCCGTGAAGTCGTCGTCGTCAGCGCCGTGCGCACCGCCATTGGCACCTTTGGTGGCAGCCTGAAAGACGTGCCCCCCACCGAGCTGGGGGCCATCGTGGTGCGCGAGGCCCTGGCCCGCGCCCAGACGCCAGGGCAGGATGTGGGTCACGTCGTCTTTGGTCACGTCGTCAACACCGAGCCGAAGGACATGTATCTGTCTCGCGTGGCGGCCCTCCAGGGTGGCTGCGCCGAGGGTACGCCCGCATTCAACGTCAACCGTCTGTGCGGCTCGGGTCTGCAGGCCATCGTGTCGGCGGCCCAGTCAATTCTGCTGGGTGACTGCGACATCGCCATCGGCGGCGGCGCCGAGAACATGAGCCGCGCGCCCTTTGCCAGCCTGAATACGCGCTGGGGTGCCCGTATGGGGGACACCAAACTGGTGGACATGATGGTCGGTGCGTTGCACGACCCCTTCCACACCATCCACATGGGTGTGACGGCGGAGAACATCGCCGCCAAATGGGGCATCACGCGGGAAGAGCAGGACCGCCTGGCGCTGGAAAGCCACCAACGCGCCCAGCGGGCGACCGAGGCGGGTTACTTCAAGGACCAGATCGTCCCCGTCACGATCAAGACCCGCAAGGGCGAGGTGGCCTACGCGACCGATGAGCACTTCCGTCCCAACGCGACGATGGAAGAACTGGCCAAGCTCAAGCCCGTGTTCCTGAAAGAAAACGGCACGGTGACCGCCGGCAACGCTTCTGGCATCAACGATGCGGCAGCGGCCGTGCTTCTGATGGACGCCCGCACGGCGCAGGCGCGCGGCCTGAAGCCCATGGCGCGGCTGGTGACCTACGCGCACGCCGGGGTGGACCCTAAATACATGGGTATTGGCCCGGTGCCGGCGTCGCGCCTGGCGTTGCAAAAGGCGGGCCTGAGCGTCAACGATCTGGACGTCATCGAGGCCAACGAGGCCTTTGCCGCCCAGGCGTGTGCCGTCACGCGCGATCTGGGGCTGGATCCGGCCAAGGTCAATCCCAATGGTTCCGGCATCTCGCTGGGCCACCCGATTGGGGCGACTGGCGCGCTCATCACGGTCAAGGCCTTGCACGAACTGCAGCGCATCAACGGCCGCTATGCCCTCGTGACCATGTGCATCGGCGGCGGACAAGGCATCGCCGCGATTTTCGAGCGGATCTGAGGCTGCGCCCACCGACGCCGATCCCGGGTGTCAGTCGAGTTCGTACACCGACACCCGGGACGCCATCGCGATGGCGTTGAGGCGACACACGTCACGGGCCGAGGTGGCGCGGTTGAGCGCGCCCCCTTTGCCAGTGAGCTTGCGGATCCAGGCTTTGAGGCTCATGTCGCATCGTCTCCGTCTGAGGTAGGGGTCAGTCGTGGCGTCGGAACACCCCGACCACCACCCCCAGCACCTCGAGCGACTGGTGTGCGACGATGTCGGGGTAGTCGGGGTTGGCGGGCTTGAGCACCCAGCCTGCGGCGCCCTTGAGTGGGTACAGGTATTTGACGGTCAGCTCATTGTCCACCAGGGCCACCACGATGTCGCCGGCCTTGGTGGGGCGGTTGCGCTCGACCACCAGCATGTCGCCGTCGAGCATGCCCGCGTCCTGCATGGAGTCGCCCCGGACGCGGCAAAACACCGTGCGTTCCGGGTGGCGAATCAGATAGTCCTCCACCCCCACGCACTCCAGGCCAGCGGATTGGTCTTCCGGCTGTGGCAGCCCGGCCCGGACCTGGCCCAGCACCGGCAACGCAAAAAACTGGCGTGTCGGGGCGATGCGGCCGTCCACCCGCTCCAGGTAGCCGCCGTCCACCAATCGGCCGATCACCTTGAACACGCCGCCCGACGACGAAAGCCCGAGCACGTCGGTCAGCCGTGCCATGGAGGGAAAGGCCTTGTGCGCCTTCCAGTACACCCGCAGGGCGTTGAGGTGTTGATCGTCCGACATGGCAAGAACCGATACTCGAGTGAATGAATATTCACCATTGTGAGTAAATCGTGGGTGGCTGTCAACGGCGCGCGGCATCGGCCATGGACAGCATGGGAGGAACGCGCGGCCACGACGGCATGAGCGATTTCGCCCTCCGCTGCGGCGGGCACTCGCCCGAGCGGCAGCGGGCCGCCGATGCGGTGCTCGCCGCCATCGAGTCCGGCGGGTTGGGTCTGGTGCGCGTGGCATGGTGCGACATTCACGGCATTACCCGCGCCAAGGCCCTCACGCCGGCGGCCGTTCGCGCCGCCTTGCAGGGCGGGGTCGGCATGGTGTCCACTCTGCTGCTCAAGGACACGTCGGACCGCGCGGCGTGGCCGGTTTTCCAGCCGGGGGGAACGGCCGATCTGCCCGGTTTCGGGCAGGCCAACAACGTGGTGTTGCTGCCCGATCCGGCGAGTTTTCGGGTGCTGCCATGGCGGCCTTCCACCGGCTGGCTGCGCGCGCAGGCGTGGTTTGCCGACGGCCGGCCCGTCTCCTTCGACAGCCGCCGCCTGTTGCAGCGTGCGCTGCAGTGGCTGGCCGCGCGGGGCTATGGCCTGCGCTGTGGGCTGGAGGTCCAGTTCCACATCTACCGCATCGCGGACGACGACGCGCAAACCGACCCACGATGCGCCGCCTGGCCGGGTGAGCCCCCGGCGGTGCGCATGATCCATCCCGGCTACCAATTGCTCTCAGAGGCCTGGCTGGACCAGGCCGATGCCGCCCTGCGCATCGTGCGCCAGACGGCGCAAGGCTTGGGCCTGCCGCTGTCGTCGCTGGAAGCCGAGATGGGCCCCAGCCAGGTGGAGGCGGTGTTCGACGTCACCGATGCGCTGACGGCGGCCGACAACATGGTGCTGTTTCGCAACGCGGTGCGCATGGCGTTGCGCGAAGCGGGCTACCATGTCACCTTCATGTGCAGGCCGCCGTTTGCCCAAATCATGGCCAGCGGGTGGCACATGCACCAGTCGCTGGTCGATCTGGCTACCGGTGCCAACGCCATGTGCCGCACGGCGCCCGCGCCCAACTGCACTCCCAGCGACGCGCGCAGCGTGCTGTCAGACGCCGGTGCGCACTATATGGCCGGCTTGCTGGCGCATGCGCGCGGCATGGCCGTGTTCTGCACCCCCACGGCCAATGGCTACGGGCGCTTTCGCCCGCATGCGCTGGCCCCGCAGTCGGTGCAGTGGGGGCGCGACAACCGCGGCGCCATGCTGCGCGTCATCGGCGGTTGCGGCGATGCGGCCACCCGCATCGAAAACCGCATCGGCGAGCCGGCAGCCAATCCCTACCTGTACCCGGCCGCGCAGATCGAAGCTGGACAGGATGGCCTGGAGCGAGGGCTGCTGCCACCGCCTGCGACCGAGGACCCGTACGGCTCGACCGCCACCCCTTTGCCGACCAGCCTGGGTGAGGCGCTCGACGCCCTGGACCAGGACACGGTGCTGGCCGAGCGGCTGGGCCAGGATTGGGTGGCCTACATTCGCCAGATCAAGGGGCTGGAGTGGCAGCGCTACACCGCGGCCGAGGACAGCGAGGCCTTCGAGCGGCGGGAGTATTTCAGTCGGTTGTGAGCGGCTGGGAAAAGCAAAAAGCCCGCGCGAAGCGGGCTAAGTCATTGATTTTGCTGGCTCCCCGACCTGGGCTCGAACCAGGGACCTACGGATTAACAGTCCGGCGCTCTACCGACTGAGCTATCGGGGAACAGCTCTTCATTATAACCCTTCGCCGGCCCTTCTCTCCTGCGCGCCGGTCTGTAGGCGGGCCCAGGCGCGCATCAAGCTGGTCGCCGCTGCCTCGGGGGCATCCGCGCCGGTGATGGCCCGCACCACGGCGAACGACCCCACCCCGCTGGCTGCGATGGCGGGCAGCTCGGCCAGGCCGATGCCGCCGATGGCGACCGTGGGCACCTCGCGCGCCACGCGGGCGTAATGCGCCAGCCGTTGCGGCCCCTGCGGGGCGGTGGGCATGACTTTGAGCGTGGTGGGGAACACGGCCCCCAGCGCCAGGTAGCTGGGCCCCACGCGCCAGGCCCGCGCCATTTCGGCGTAGCCGTGGGTGCTGAGCCCTAGGCGCAGCCCGCTGTCGCGCAGGCGGGCCAGATCGTCCGTCGTCAGGGCGTCCAGATCCTCTTGCCCCAGGTGGACGCCATAGGCACCGGCGTCGATGGCGTCGCGCCAGTGGTCGTTGATGAATAGTTGCGCAGGCGTGCCGCGCACGGCGGCGACGGCAGCGCGCACTTCGAGGGCGATGCGTTGGGGATCGGGGTGTTTGAAGCGCAGTTGCAGTGTGGGCACCCCAGCACGTGCCAAGCGAGCCACCCATGCCGCGTCCGGCAACACCGCGTACAGCCCCAGCCGATGCGGGCAGGGGGCAAAGCGGGCCGCGGGCGGGTCGAACCCGAAATCCGCCGGATCGTCCGGCCAGTCGGCGGGGTCGAACGGGCGGTGGGCGCTGCGCCGGGCCCAGGCCTGCGCCACGCACTGCGCATCCCCATCCACGAAGCCGAGGCGACGCGCCGCGGCATAGGCGACGGCCTGCACGGTGCCATCGGCGGGGGTGGCAGTGGGGTCGGCGTCGCGCTCGATCCGCAGCGCACGGTGGTGTTGCACGATGGCGTCCACCGCGGACAGGGGAGCGTCGAGGACAGCGG
>NZ_DAISXZ010000099.1:0-6498 GCF_036825565.1 Tepidimonas sp.
GGGCGGGGGACATTGGTCTGGTCGTGCGTATTTCACCGGCTGGTCTGCTGGAGAGCGCGGCCGACGAGGACCGCGCCGATCTGGTGCTCACCATCGGCGAGCCGTCCCCGCTGACCCTGGCCGGCAAGCTGGCGCGGGGCGACAAGCCCGCGGTGGCCATCGAGGGGGATGTGCAACTGGCCGCCGACGTGGCGTGGCTGGTGGACAACGTGCGCTGGGATGTGGAGGAGGACCTTGCCCGGCTGATGGGCGACGCCATGGCCCACACCCTGGTGCAGACGGCCCGCACGGCAGCCTCGGCCCTGCGCGCCTGGGTCGTCCCCGCCGCGCAGGCCGCCCGGGAGCGGGCGGCGGCGTTGCGCGAGCGTGTCGCGCCCCGGCGCGCGCCGGACGACAGCGGCGGGACGGCGCCATGAGGCGGTGGCTGCGCGGCTGGTTCATCGTCTGGGTCGCCCTGCGCTACGGCCTCGACGAACTCGTCCTGTCGGGCTTTCGGCACCCCATGCTGGCGTCTCTGCGCCGGCTGGTCACGGTCGGGCGCAACCTGTCGGCCCCGCGCGGGAAGCGCCTGCGCGAGGCGCTGGAGCGGCTGGGGCCGATTTTCGTGAAGTTCGGGCAGGTGCTCTCCACCCGCCGCGATCTGCTCCCCCCGGACATTGCGGACGAGCTGGCGCGGCTGCAAGACCGTGTGCCGCCCTTCCCGACCGAGGTGGCCATCGCGACCATCGAGCGCGCCTTCGGCCGCCCGCTGGATGCGGTGTTCGCCACCTTCGAGCGCGAGCCGGTGGCCAGCGCCTCGATCGCGCAGGTGCACTTTGCCACGCTGCGCGACGGGCGCGAGGTGGCGGTCAAGGTCCTGCGCCCCAACATGCTGCCGGTCATCGAGAAAGACCTGGCTCTGATGCGCACCATGGCGGGGTGGCTGGAGCGGCTGTCGCACGATGGCCGGCGCCTCAAGCCGCGCGAGGTGGTGGCGGAGTTCGACAAATACCTGCACGACGAGCTCGACCTCGTGCGGGAGGCGTCCAACGCCGCGCAACTGCGCCGCAACATGGCCGGCTTGAACCTGGTGCTGATCCCCGAGATGTATTGGGACCACTGCCGCAGCGATGTGCTGGTCATGGAGCGCATGCGCGGCGTGCCCATCAGCCAGGTGCAGCGGTTGCGCGAGGCTGGCGTGGACATCCGCCAGCTCGCGCGCGACGGCGTGACGATTTTTTTCACCCAGGTGTTTCGCGACGGCTTTTTCCATGCCGACATGCACCCGGGCAACATCCAGGTGTCCCTCGAGCCCGAGACCTTCGGGCGCTATATCTCGCTGGACTTTGGCATCGTCGGCACGCTCACGCAGTTCGACAAGGAGTACCTGGCGCAGAACTTCACGGCCTTCTTCCGGCGCGACTACAAGCGCGTGGCCGAGCTGCACATCGAGTCGGGGTGGGTGCCGGCCGGCACGCGCGTCGATGAGCTCGAAGCGGCCATCCGGGCCGTGTGCGAACCGTACTTCGATCGGCCACTGAAGGACATTTCGCTCGGGCTGGTGCTCATGCGGCTGTTCCAGACCTCGCGCCGCTTCAATGTCGAGATCCAGCCGCAGCTTGTCCTGCTGCAAAAAACGCTGCTCAACATCGAAGGGCTGGGGCGCGAGCTCGACCCGGACCTGGACCTCTGGAGCACGGCCAAGCCGTTCCTCGAGCGGTGGATGCTGGAGCAGGTGGGCCCGAAAAAATTCTGGAGCCAGCTCAAGGCCGAGGCACCGCACTACGCCAGGCTGGTGCCGGAGCTGCCGCGCCTGCTGCACGGCTATCTGCGCCAGCGGCCGACCGACCTGCGCAGCGAGATCGACCGCCTGGTGCAGGAACAGCGCCGCACCCAGCGGCTGCTGATGATGGTGATCTATGTGCTGTTTGGCTTCGTCGCGGGCCTGATGGCCATGCAGTGGTGGCTGCGCATGCGCCTGTGGTGACCCCCGCCCCTTGAAGGTCGGGTCCTCATACCCCACCTATAATGGAGAATTTTTCCGGATTGGTGTCCCAACTTCAAGTTCCTTGCAGGTGCAGCCATGCCCATCTACGCGTACAAGTGCGAGTCCTGTGGCCACGCCAAGGACGTGTTGCAAAAGGTGTCTGACGAGCCGCTGAGCGTGTGCCCGGCGTGCGGCGCGGCGACGTTTCGCAAGCAGTTGACGGCCGCCGGCTTCCAGCTCAAGGGCACCGGCTGGTACGTGACCGATTTCCGCAACGGCGGCGGGTCGGCCTCGTCCGCGTCCACCGGCGCGGCCGCCGCCACTGCCACCGCGGCGGGCAGCGCGGGGGCCAGCGCGGCCACGGTGACGGACAATGCCGCGGGCTCCACCCCGTGCGGGGCGGCCTGTGCCTGTCATTGACCGGGCGCGTGTGGTCGGCGCCCTGCGGCGGTGGCTGCTCGCGGGGCTGCTCGTGCTTGTCCCCTTGATCGTCACCCTATGGGTGCTTGAGTGGGTGGTCTCGACGCTGGACCAGACGCTCGACATCCTGCCGGCCGCGTGGCAGCCGGAGCGTTGGCTTGGCATGCGCGTGCCGGGCATGGGGGTGCTGCTGGCGCTGGCCATCGTGCTCGGTATTGGGGCGCTCGCGTCCAACTATGTCGGCAACCAGTTGGTGGCCTGGTGGCATGCGCTGCTGCAGCGCATTCCGGTGGTGCGCTCGATCTACTCGGGGGTCAAGCAGGTCTCGGACACGCTGCTGTCCGAAAAAGGCAACGCCTTCCGTCAGGCCCTGCTGGTGCAGTGGCCGCGCGAGGGCATGTGGACCATCGCCTTTTTGACCGGGGCGCCCGGGGGTGACGTCGCGCGCCACCTCCCGCCCCAGGACTACCTCAGCGTCTATGTGCCCACCACGCCCAACCCCACGGGCGGCTACTTCGTGATGGTGCACCGCCGTGACGTCGTGCCGCTGGCCATGACGGTGGACGAGGCGCTGACGTACGTCATTTCCATGGGCGTCATCGTGCCCGGTGGCCGCAAGGGCCCGCTGCCCCCGTCGGCCGTTGCGGCGCGCGGGTCGGCCTGAGTCCCGTTCGATTTCTGTTTTCCCAAGGTTTTTTCCATGCACATGCGCACCACCTACTGCGGTCTGGTGACCGAGGCCCTGATGGGGCAAACCGTGACCCTGTGCGGCTGGGTCAACCGGCGCCGCGACCATGGCGGCGTGATTTTTGTCGATCTGCGCGATCGCGAGGGCACCGTGCAGGTGGTCTGCGACCCGGACCGCCCGGAGATGTTTGCCACCGCCGAAGGCCTGCGCAACGAGTTTTGCGTCCAAGTCAAGGGCGTGGTGCGCGCACGCCCGCAGGGCACTGTCAACGAGTCGATTCGCAGCGGCCGCATCGAGGTGCTGTGCCACGAGATCACGGTGCTCAACCCTAGTGTGACGCCGCCGTTCCAACTCGACGACGAACACCTGTCCGAGACCACGCGCCTGACGCACCGCGTGCTGGACCTGCGCCGCCCCTACATGCAGCGCAACCTGATGCTGCGCTACCGCGTGGCGATGGAGGTGCGCAAGTTCCTGGACGCCAACGGCTTCATCGACATCGAGACACCGATGCTAACCAAGAGCACGCCGGAGGGCGCGCGCGACTACCTGGTGCCCAGCCGCGTGCACGATGGCATGTTCTTTGCGCTGCCGCAATCGCCCCAGTTGTTCAAGCAGTTGTTGATGGTGGCGGGCTACGACCGCTACTACCAGATCACCAAGTGTTTCCGCGACGAGGACCTGCGCGCCGACCGCCAGCCCGAGTTCACGCAGATCGACATCGAGACCTCGTTCTTGACCGAGCAGGAGATCCGCGACCTGTTCCAGGGCATGATCAAGACGGTGTTTGCCAACACCATTGGCGTGGATCTGGGTGAGTTTCCGGTCATGCCGTACGCGGAGGCGATGGCGCGCTACGGCTCCGACAAGCCAGACCTGCGCGTCAAGATGGAATTCACCGAGCTGACCGATGTCATGAAGGACGTCGAGTTCAAGGTGTTCTCCGGGCCGGCCAATCAGCCGGGCGGGCGCGTCGTTGCCCTGCGCGTGCCGGGCGGTGCCGAGATTAGCCGCTCCGAGATCGACGCCTACACCGAGTTCGTGAAGATCTATGGCGCCAAGGGGCTGGCGTGGATCAAGGTCAACGACCTGGCCGCCGGCCGCGACGGCCTGCAGTCGCCGATCGTCAAGAACCTGCACGACGCCGCCCTGCAGGCCATCCTGCAGCGCAGCGGGGCGCAAAACGGCGACCTGCTGTTCTTCGGCGCCGACAAGGCCAAGATCGTCAACGACGCCATCGGCGCGCTGCGCGTCAAGATCGGCCACAGCGAGTTTGGCCGCAAGAACGGCCTGTTCGAGGACCGCTGGGCGCCGCTGTGGGTGGTGGACTTCCCGATGTTCGAGTACGACGAGGACGAGGGCCGCTGGGTGGCGGTGCACCACCCCTTCACCGCGCCCAAAGACGGCCATGAGGACCTGATGGACACCGACCCCGGCGCGTGCCTGGCCAAGGCCTACGACATGGTGCTCAACGGCTGGGAGCTGGGCGGCGGCTCGGTGCGCATCCACCGCGTCGACGTGCAGAGCAAGGTGTTTGCCGCACTGAAAATCGGCCCGGAGGAGGCGCGCGCCAAGTTCGGCTTTCTGCTCGATGCGCTGCAGTACGGCGCGCCGCCGCACGGCGGGCTGGCGTTCGGCTTGGACCGCCTGATCACGCTCATGACCGGCGCCGAGTCGATCCGCGACGTCATCGCCTTCCCGAAGACGCAGCGCGCGCAGTGCCTGCTGACGCACGCCCCGAGCCCGGTGGACGAGAAACAGTTGCGCGAACTGCACATCCGCCTGCGCAACCCGCAGCCGGCGTGATACAGTGGGACCGATTGTCACCACAGGAGCCCTCTCATGACCGACAACACGCTGCAACCCAAGGACAAGCTCGTCGCCGACCTGAAGGTGGTCGTGGCGGATGCAGAGGAACTGCTGGCGGCCACCGCCCAATCGAC
This sequence comes from Tepidimonas sp., assembly GCF_036825565.1. Lineage (GTDB taxonomy): Bacteria > Pseudomonadota > Gammaproteobacteria > Burkholderiales > Burkholderiaceae_C > Tepidimonas. The sequence goes on from NZ_DAISXZ010000099.1 coordinate 5,018, forward strand.
GGGGGAGAAGGTGGCCGAACTGCGTGAGCGCCTGCAAGACAACCTGCGCTCGGCGCGGCACCGTCTGGCCGATGCCGAAGCGGCCCTGCGCGAGCGCACGCGCGAAGTGGCCAAAGCCACCGACCACTATGTGCATGAGCATCCCTGGAAGGCCATCGGTGTGGCCGCCGGCATTGGCCTGCTGGTGGGGATGCTGATCGGTCGCCGCTGATTGACCGCGCCGGGGCGGTTGCCGCTCTGCAAGCCAACGGCATGGCACAAGACGAAGGGGCGGCGGGCAGCGCTGCGTCGGAATCGTTCGGGTCGGCCGTTCGGGGCTGGCTGCACGATGCCGCCGAGTTGTTGCGCGTGCGCCTGGCGCTGCTGGGCGTCGAGGCGGCCGAACACGGCCAGGACATCGCCGGAGCGATCGGTGCGGCGGTGGTCGCCGCCGTGCTGTTGTCGCTTGGGCTGGGTTTTTTGGCGGTGTTGCTGACGGTGCTGCTCTGGGACAGCCACCGCCTGTTGGCTCTGGCGGTCTTCACTGCAGTGTTTTTGACGCTGGGCGCCGTCGCGCTCGCGTGGGCGCAGCGCCGCTTGCGCGGGGTCCGCTGGTTTGCCGCCAGCACCGCCGAGCTGGCCCGTGACATGGAGCGCCTGCGTGGCCGGGGGTGAGGCACGCCAGCGCCTCGCCGCGCGCCGGCAGGCGCTGCAGCAGCGCTCGACCGAGCTGCGCGAGCGCCTGGCGATGCACGGCGCCGCGCTGGCACCGGCCATGGACTGGGCCGATCGCGCACGCGAGGGCTGGCGTTGGATGCGCGCCCACCCCTGGGTGCCCGTGGCCGGTGCGGCGGTGCTGCTCCTGCGTCGCCCGCGTTTGGTGTGGCGCGGGGTTTGGTGGGCGTGGCGGGGATGGCGGCTGTGGCAGCGCTACGCCATCTGGCTGGATGCGTTGGGGGTGCGGCCCGGACGCCGCGTCCCGGGGGTCGGGGGGCGTGCAGGCCGCGCCTAACCCGTTAGGGTATGCCGATACAATGCTTCGCAACGTATAGACAGGACACGCCCCATGTTCGTCATCGTCGGCTGGCTGGTGGCCATCGGCTGTATCTTCGGTGTCTTCATCATCCACGGTGGCAACATCGGGGTCATCATGAAGGCGCTGCCCTTCGAGATGATCACCATCTTCGGCGCGGCCATCGGGGCGTTCATCGCCGGCAACCTGATGAAGGTGCTCAAGGGCGTCGGCCGGGGGCTGGGGGCCTGCTTCAAGGGCTCCAAGTACACCAAGGCCCGGTTCATGGACTTGCTGGGGCTGCTGTACGACATTCTGCAAAAGGCCCGCAAGGAGGGCCTGATGGCCATCGAGAGCGACGTCGAGAACCCCGACGCCTCGCCCTTGTTCCAGAAATACCCGACGATCGCCAGCGATCACCACACGGTCGAGTTCATGTCATGTCCCGGATGATTATGGGGTCGCTTTTGGAACAAATCCGATCTTCGCC
>NZ_DAISXZ010000100.1:0-6395 GCF_036825565.1 Tepidimonas sp.
CGCCATGACCGCCCACGACACCCCCGAATCCCGCGCCGTCCGGCGCGCCGACCGCCAGGCCGAGGTGGTGCGCGCCCTGTCGCTGGTGCTGCCGCCCCACGCGCTGCTGTGGACCCCCGAGGACACCACGCCCTACGAGTGCGACGGCCTGACCGCCTACCGCGAGCGGCCGCTGGCGGTGGCGCTGCCCGAGACCGAGGAGCAAGTGCAAGCCGTCCTGCGCACCTGCCACCTGCTCAAGGTGCCGGTGGTGGCCCGCGGCGCCGGCACCGGCCTGTCGGGCGGCGCGCTGCCCCACCCGCTGGGGGTGACGCTGTCGCTGGCCAAGTTCAACCGCATCGTGGCCATCGACCCGCTGTCCCAGACCGCAGTTGTGCAGGCGGGTGTGCGCAACCTGGCGATCAGCGAGGCCGCCGCGCCGCACGGGCTGTACTACGCGCCCGACCCGAGCAGCCAGATCGCCTGCACCATCGGCGGCAATGTGGCGGAGAACTCCGGCGGCGTGCACTGCCTCAAGTATGGCTTGACGCTGCACAACGTGCTGAAGGTGCGCGGCTTCACCATCGAGGGCGAGCCAGTCACGTTTGGCGCGGACGCGCTGGACGCCCCGGGGCTCGATCTGTTGCCGCTGATCGTGGGCTCGGAAGGGATGCTCGCCGTCACGCTGGAGGTGACGGTGCGGCTGACACCGACGCCGCAACTCGCGCGCTGCATCATGGCCAGCTTCGACGACGTGCGCAAGGCCGGCGACGCGGTCGCCGCGGTGATCGCGGCCGGCATCATCCCCGCGGGGCTGGAGATGATGGACAAGCCGATGACCGCGGCAGTGGAGGACTTCGTGCACGCCGGCTACGACCTGGAGGCCGAGGCCATCCTGCTGTGCGAGTCCGACGGCACGCCCGAGGAGGTGGCCGAGGAAATCGAGCGCATGAGCGCCGTGCTGCGTGAGGCCGGCGCCACCCGCATCGCCGTCAGCCGCGACGAGGCCGAGCGGCTGCGCTTTTGGAGCGGGCGCAAGAACGCCTTCCCCGCCAGCGGGCGCATCAGCCCCGACTACATGTGCATGGACTCCACCATCCCGCGCAAGCGCCTCGCGGACATCCTGGAGGCCATCGCGGCCATGGAGGGCATGTACGGCCTGCGCTGCGTCAACGTGTTCCACGCCGGCGACGGCAACCTGCATCCGCTGATCCTGTTCGACGCCAACGACCCCGACCAGTTCCACCGCGCCGAGGCCTTCGGCGCCGACATTCTGGAGACCAGCGTCGCCATGGGCGGCACCGTGACCGGCGAGCACGGCGTCGGCGTGGAAAAGCTCAACAGCATGTGTGTGCAGTTCAGCCCCGAGGAGCGCGAGCAGATGTTCGCCATCAAGCGCGCGTTCGACCCCAACGAACTGCTCAACCCAGGCAAGGTCATCCCGACCCTGCAGCGCTGCGCCGAATACGGCAAGATGCTGGTGCGCGGCGGACGGCTATCGCATCCCGATCTGCCGCGCTTCTGAACGCACGCCGGACGGGAGCACCCCGCGTGCCCGGCGGGGTGCCCGCGCGCGCTCCGGCGGCGCGTGGGCTTGCGCTACAGTTCACGTCATGCAGCCGCTGCCGCGCGACCCTTGGCCCACGCACCTGCCGCCGTCGTTTTTCACGGCGCTGGCGGCCGGCTCGACTAGCGATGCGGATGCGCACGACGAGGCCACTGCCCCGCCCCCGTCGGACGCTCTGCTGCGCCTGCTGCACACCCTGCCCGACGGCGTGCTGAGCCTGGATGTCGACCTGCGCTGTCGCCATGCCAACCCCGCCGCGCAGCCGCTGCTGCGACCCCACCTGACCTGGGATCAGATCGACGGCCTGTCCTGGCACGAGGCCGTGGACGACGACTGGATCGACACCCTGTTGCCCTGGATGGCGCCGGCGCTGCGTGGCGAAGGCGGGCACATTGCCGTGCAGCGCGACCGCGAGGGCAGCGTCACCCACTGGGAGTTGACGCTGTTGCCCGACCGCAGTGACGCCGGCGTGGTCGGCGTGTTCGTGCTGCTGCGCGACGACACGGCGCTGCAGCGGCGGCAGGCCGCCCTGCAGGATCAGCAGCAAGATCTGCAGCAGCGACTGCAGCGTCAGAACGCCCACCTGGCGCTGCAACAGGCCCGTTGGCAGGCGCTGTCCGACGGTTTGCGCGATGCGGCGATCTTCTTTCTCGACGCGCACGGCGCCATCCAGGATTGGCCCGCCAGCGCCGAGCGGCTGCTGGGCTACGCCGCCGAGGATGTGATCGGCACGCACGGCCCCGACACCCCGCAGCGGCCACATCCCTTGCCGGCAGATGCGGCCCAGGCGCTGGAGCGCGCCAGCCTGCTGGGTCAGAGCGAATCGACCGGCTGGCAGCGCCGTGCCGACGGCTCGCGACTGTGGGCGCACATGGTGTACACGACGCTCACGGGTCTGGACGGCGAGGCGCTGGGCACCGCCTGCCTGGTGCGCGACATGACCGAAATCCACCGGCTGGAAGAGTTGCTGCGCGACCTCAACCAGGCGCTGGAGCGCAAGGTGGAGGAGCGCACCCGGCAGCTGCAGGCGGCCAACCAGGACCTGGAAGCGTTTTCGTACTCGGTCTCGCACGACCTGCGCGCCCCGCTGCGGCACATCACCGCCTATGTGCAGTTGTTGCGCGAGGACCTGGGCCAGCCGCTCACCCCGGACGCGGCGGAAGACCTGCACACCATCGAGGAAGCCGCCGCACACATGGGGCGGCTGATCGAGGGGCTGCTGGCCTTTGCCCGACTGGGCCGCGCCGAGGTGCAGCGGCAGCCCGTGGACATGCTCGACCTGCTGCGCAGCAGCCTCAACCGCGTGCAGCACGACCCGGCCCTGCGCCGCGCCGAGGGGGAGTGCGAGCTGCACCTACCCGACGCCCTGCCCACGGTGGAGGGTGACCCGCTGCTGCTGTCGCAGGTCTGGGACAACCTGTTGGGCAACGCCTTCAAGTACAGCCGCCCGCGCCGGCCGGCCATCATCGCCATCGGTGCCGAACGGCGGCCCGGCCCGGACGGCGCCCCGGAGGCCGTGTTCTGGGTGCGCGACAACGGCGTGGGCTTCGACACCGCGCGGGCCGAGCGGCTGTTCGGCGTCTTTCAGCGCCTGCACCGCGCGCAGGACTTCGAGGGCACGGGCATTGGCCTGGCCCTGTGCCGGCGCATCGTCGAGCGCCACGGCGGGCGCATCTGGGCCGATGGCCGCGCCGGCGAAGGGGCCACCTTCGCCTTCGCCCTGCCGCTGCAGCGCCCCGCCGCGGCCCCCGACCACGGCCCGGGAGACTCCCCTGACGCGCCAGCCACCGACACCCCGCCGGCCGCCTGATCCGCGCCCCCCGCTAACGCTCGCCCGCCCATTCGCCGCACCATGCCCCCGCCCACCGCGCTCGACGCCGCTGCCACCGCGGCCGCGCTGCCTTACCCCGCGCTGGCCAACTGCCCGCTGGTGGTCAGCTGCACCACCGCGCAGGCGGTGGCGCTGCGCGCGCGGCCACGGGCCGACGCCTTCGTCGCCGCGGCGGGCGCCTTCACCCCGCGCATTGTTGGAGTGGGCGCCTGACGTGTGCCGGCATCTGGCCGACACCGGCACGCTGGTGGTGGACACCCGCGACGCCGACCACGAGGCCGGCGACCTGCTGCAGGCCGGGCTGGGATCTGGCTGCCGCCCGCTGCGCGCTGACCGCCGCGGCCGGCTGACCTTTCCCCCGCTTACTCAGGAGAACGCATCATGGTGCAACGCTTCGACGTCGGACCGCGCCTGTCCGAAATGGCCATCCACAACGGCACGGTTTACCTGGCCGGGCAGGTGCCCGACGATGCCACGCAGGACATCGAGGGCCAGACGCGTCAGGTGCTCGGCATGATCGACGCGCTGCTGGCGCGCGCCGGCACCGACAAGACCCGGCTGCTGATGGTGCAGATCTTCCTCGCCGACCTGGCCGACTTCGACGGCATGAACCGCGTCTGGGACGCATGGGTGCCGGCTGGCCACACGCCGCCGCGCGCCACGGTGCAGGCCCGCCTGGCGCGGCCGGAGTGGAAGATCGAAATCGTCGCCACCGCCGCGGTCTGACGGACGCTCAGCGGTAGGTGCGCAGGTGGATGCTGGTCTCGGTGCTGTGGATGCCCTTGATCAGCCGGATGCGCTCCAGGATATCGGAGAGCTCGTTCATCGATAGCGCCTCCAGCTCGGCCAGCAGGTCCCAGCGGCCGTTGGTGTCGTGCAGCTTGACCACACCGGGCTCGCCCAGCAGGCTGGCGATCACGGCGCGCGTCTGGTTGCCCTCCACCAGCACGCTCATCCAGGCGCGGATGCGCTCGGGCTCGGACTCCGGGCGCAGCCGCACGGTGTAGCCCAGGATCACCTGCGCATCCTCCAGCCGGCGCAGGCGGTTGGTCACCGTGCCGCGCGACACCTTCAGCTTGTGCGCCAGATCGGCAACGCTCAGGCGTGCATTGCGCCGCAGCAGGGCTATCAGGGCCTGATCCACTTCGTCCATCCGAGCCTCCTATCGATATGTTCATTGACCGCTGACATTTCGTCAGACTTTGTCCGTTTCGTCAATGTTTTGACGTTTTACATTGTCGCGGGCCGCGTCCACACTTCTGGCTCTCGCCACTGACATTGACCAGACCGGAGACTTGGACATGACGACATCCCGCCTCCCCCGCACCGCCACCCGTTACCTGAGCGCGCCGACCCTGGTGCGCTTGGTGCAGACGCTGGGCGTGGAAGCCTGCCTGCGCGGCATCGCCGAATACATCCGCGAGGACTTTTGCCGCTGGCCAGACTTTGACAAAAGCGCGCGCGTCGCCAACCATTCGCGCGACGGCGTCATCGAGCTGATGCCCATCGCGGACGACACGCTCTACAGCTTCAAATACGTCAACGGCCACCCCAAAAACACCCGCGTCGGGCTGCCCACGGTGATGGCCTTCGGCGTGCTGGCCGACGTGGACACGGGCACCCCGCTGCTGCTCAGCGAACTGACGCTGACCACCGCGCTGCGCACGGCCGCCATGTCGGCGGTCGCCGCGCAGGCCCTGGCCCGCCCGGACAGCTGCGTGATGGCCCTGATTGGCAACGGCGCGCAGGCCGAATTCCAGGCACTGGCCTTTGCGCACCTGCTGGGCATTCGCGAGCTGCGCCTGTTCGACACCGATCCCGCTGCGACCGACAAGCTCGTGGCCAACCTGCGCGAAAGCGGTTTGGCCCTGACGCGCTGCACCAGCACCGCCGCCGCCGTGCGGGGCGCGGACATCGTGACCACCGTCACCGCCGACAAGACCAACGCCACCATCCTGACGCCCGAGCTGCTCGAGCCGGGCATGCATATCAACGCGGTGGGCGGCGACTGCCCCGGCAAGACCGAGCTGCATGCGGACGTGCTGCGTGCCGCGCGCGTGTTCGTGGAGTACGAGCCCCAAACCCGCATCGAGGGCGACATCCAGCAACTGCCGGCCGACTTTCCGGTGACGGAGCTGTGGCGGGTGCTGACCGGGCAAACCCCCGGCCGCCGCGACGACGCGGAGGTGACGGTGTTCGACTCGGTCGGCTTCGCGCTGGAGGATTACGCCGCGCTGCGCTTCGTCCATGCCGCGGCCGAGCGACTGGGCCTGGGCGAGGCGCTCGACCTGATCCCGGACGTGGACGACCCCAAGAACCTGTTCGGCCTGCTGCGTCCGCGCACCACGTCGCTGCGCCGCGCGGCCTGATCCCCACCCGCCAGCGCCACCGCCTGCCTCGTCAAAACAGGGGCAGGTGATGGGTGTGCTTGACCTCTTCCATCACGGCGTAGGTGCGCGTCTCGCGCACCCCCGGCAGTTGCCACAGCACATCACCCGCAAAACGCCGGTAATCGGCCATATCCGCCACGCGCGTCTTGACCAGGTAATCGAAGCCGCCGGCCACCATGTGGCACTCCAGCACCTGCGGGGCGGCCTGCACCGCCGCCTTGAAGTGTTCGAACACGTTGGGCGTGGTGCGGTCCAACAGCACCTCCACGAACACCAGCAACCCGCCGCCCAGCTTGGCGGGGTTCAGCCGCGCCTCGTAGCCCAGGATGTAGCCCTCGCGCGTCAGCCGCTGCACGCGCGCCAGTGTCGCCGTCGGGGACAAGGCCACCGCTTCGGCCAGCTTCAGGTTGGTGATGCGTCCATTGCGCTGCAGCACGTCGAGGATGCGCAGGTCGATGCGGTCGAGGTCGTCCATGGGCCAGTTTGTAAAACGTCATTGACGCAGATATTTTGACTATTTTTTTGAATGAAAACCGAATTTCATTTTCTTGAAAAGACCACAGACTTCGCGAATCGACATCGCTTTTGGCTGCCTGCGTCATGAACGCCCCACTCCCCACCCCCTGGC
>NZ_DAISXZ010000101.1:0-6337 GCF_036825565.1 Tepidimonas sp.
CATCAACTTCGACAGCAAGCGCTGCGAGGGCTACCGCAACTTCTGCAACAAGCTCTGGAACGCCACCCGCTTCGTGCTCATGCACTGCGAGGGCCACGATTGCGGGCTGGCCGAGCACACCAAAGACCAGTGCGTCCCCGGCGGACCGTTCCACGGCTACCTGAGCTTTTCGGCCGCGGACCGCTGGATCGTCTCGGCGCTGCAGCGCGTCGAAGCCGAGTTGGCGCAAGGCTTTGCCGAATACCGCCTGGACAACGTCGCCAACGCCATCTACGCCTTCGTGTGGGACGAGTTTTGCGATTGGTATCTGGAGATCGCCAAGGTCCAACTGCAAACGGGTGACGCCGCCCAGCAACGCGGCACCCGCCGCACCCTCATCCGCACGCTGGAGACGATCCTGCGCCTTGCGCACCCGATCATCCCCTTCATCACCGAGGAACTGTGGCAGAAAGTGGCTCCGGTGGCCGGACGCGCCGGCCCCTCGGTCAGCATCGCCGCCTACCCCGAGGCGCAGCCGGAGCGCATCGACCCTGCGTCCGAGGCCGACATCACCCAGCTTAAAGCCATGGTCGAGGCCTGCCGTCGCCTGCGCGGCGAGATGGGCGTCTCCCCCGCGCAGCGGCTGCCGTTGTATGCCGTGGGGGCGGGGGATTTTCTGCGTCGCTGGGGGCCAGTGCTGCAGGCACTGGCCAAACTGAGCGAGGTCAAAGTCTTTGCCGACGAAGCCGAGTGGGCCGCCGCCGCCCAGGCCGCCCCCGTGGCCGTGGTGGGCGAAGCCCGGCTGTGCCTGTTCATGGAAATCGACATCGCCGCCGAAAAGGCCCGCCTGGGCAAGGAAGTGGCCCGCCTGCAGGGCGAGATCGCCAAAGCACAGGGCAAGCTCGCCAACGAGGCCTTCGTCGCCAAGGCCCCGCCGACCGTCATCGCGCAGGAGCGCCAGCGGCTGGCGGATTTTTCCGCCACGCTGACCAAGGTGCAGGCGCAGCTACAGCGGCTAGGTGGCTGACCCCGCCGACCCTTTGGGTCGCGTGGACGGACACCCCTACCCCGCCCCCCAAACGACGACGGCCCCGGGAGGGACCGTCTAAATGGGTTGCGCCCAACCGACGGGGGCCGCGGCGACAGCGGCCGCTCGCCTCCACCCTCAGCGGCGCTTGAGCACCGACACGTAGTCCGGACCGGCGGTTTCTTGGTGCAGCAGCTCGTTGCCCGTCTGCTTGGCGAATGCCTGGAAGTCCCGCACCGATCCGGCGTCGGTGGCAATCACCTTGAGCACCTGGCCGCTGGTCATTTCGGCCAGGGCTTTCTTGGCTTTCAAGATGGGCAGCGGGCAGTTCAGCCCGCGCGCGTCCAGTTCACGGTCGATTTGCATGGTCGTGGCTTGCCTTCGGGGAAGCGAGATTGTACGGCCGCCTTTGCGCCTCTTGCCCCCGACCCCGGCGAAACCCCAAGCCCATACCCGGTGGTTGGGGACCGGTTCCCCTGTCAGGCCGGGAAGACCCCGGTAGACAGGTAGCGGTCTCCACGGTCGCAGACGATGAAGACGATGGTGGCGTTTTCCACCTGCGCCGCGATCTGCTGCGCCACCCAGCACGCCCCGGCGGCCGAGATGCCGGCGAAGATCCCCTCCTCGCGCGCCAGGCGGCGGCACATCGCCTCGGCGTCGGTCTGGCTGACGTAGACCAGCTCGTCCACACCGGAGGGGTCGTAGATCTTCGGCAGGTACTCCGGCGGCCACTTGCGGATGCCGGGGATGCGCGAGCCTTCGCTCGGCTGCGCGCCGATTACGCGGATCGCCGGGTTTTTTTCCTTGAGAAAGCGGCTCACCCCGGTGATGGTGCCGGTGGTGCCCATGGCGCTGACGAAGTGCGTGATGCGCCCGCCGGTCTGCTGCCAGATCTCCGGGCCCGTGGTCTCGTAGTGGATGCGCGGGTTGTCCGGGTTGGCGAACTGGTCCAGCACCTTGCCCTTGCCCTCGCGTTCCATCTTGTCGGCCAGGTCGCGCGCATACTCCATACCGCCGCTCTTGGGCGTGAGGATCAGCTCGGCGCCGAAGGCCTTCATCGTCTGCGCGCGCTCGATCGAGAGGTCCTCCGGCATGATCAACACCATGCGGTAGCCGCGGATGGCCGCCGCCATCGCCAGCGCGATGCCGGTATTGCCGCTGGTGGCCTCGATCAGCGTGTCGCCGGGGCGGATCTCGCCGCGCTCCTCGGCACGGCGGATCATCGACAGCGCCGGGCGGTCCTTGACCGAGCCGGCCGGGTTGTTGCCCTCCAGCTTGCCCAGCACCACGTTGCCGCGCGCGCGGTTGCCCGGTTCGCCGATGCGCTGCAGCGCCACCAGCGGCGTGTGGCCGATGGCGTCCTCGATCGTGGGGTAGCGGCGCGGGGCGCGGCGGCGGGTGCCCGCGGCGCGGGCGGCGGAGCGGGGGGATTCGGACGGCGGGGTCATGTATGGTCGTGGCGTGCGCAAAGCCCTGCGGGGGCGAAACAGGTCGATGACTGTGCCATAATTTTCGTCTCGCGCGCCGGAGTGGCGAAATTGGTAGACGCAGCAGATTCAAAATCTGCCGGTGGAGACACCGTGCCGGTTCGAGTCCGGCCCCCGGCACCACAACGCGCGATCCTCACCCCCCTGCACCCCTCTGTCCAGCCGCTTGGGCAGCGCCATGGGTCACTCCGCCGGCCCCTGGGGCATCGTCGTGCTCCTCCCGGCCTGCAACCCCTCCCGGACCGTGGGATAGCGCAAGCGAAGGCGCAGTTCCTCATGCAGGCGGCGGTTCACGAGGCGGCGGGACTCGCCCATGAACGACAGCACCATCAGCGGCAGTTGCCGCTCGGCCCCGTCGCGGGCGATGCGCGGCGGGCGCGGCAGCCCCAACAGCTCGGCCGCCAGATCGAAGTAGTCGCCCATCTTCAGCTGGCTGTCGTCGCACACATGGACCGCGCGCTGCGGACGCCCTAGCCACAACGCCCGCGCACAGGCCCGCGCCAGATCGTCCGCGTGGATGTGGTTGGTGTAGACATCGTCCTCGGGGCGCAGCACGGGCATGCCCCGGCGCAGGCGATCCGCCGGGCCACCTGGGCGGTCTTGGGCATAAATACCGGGAATGCGCAACACGCTCACCCGTGCCCCCGTGCGCAGTGCCCACCATCGCCACTGCTGCTCGGCATCCAGCCGGCGCCAGGCGCGCGGCGTCTCGGGTGCGGGGGGGCGGGTCTCGTCCACCCACGCACCGCCACAGTCGCCGTACACCCCGCTGGTCGATCCATACACCAGCGTCGCCGGGGCGCGCCGGCGGGCCAGCGCTGCCGCCAAGGCGCGCGAGCGCGGGTCGCGCCGCCAGTCGCTCAGCCCTTCGCTGGGCGGCGGGGCCAGGTGCAGGACACGGTCCGCCAGGCCCGCCAGCCGCTGCAGCGAGCCCGGCTGATCCAAATTACCCACCAGGGGGGTAATGCCAGCCGCCCGCAGCGCCCCCACGCGCTCGGGGTGGGATGTCAAGGCCAGCAGCCGCACCCGCTGCCCGAGCAGGCGCGCAGCGCGCAGCCCCACGTCGCCGCAACCCACGATCAGCACCCGCTGCCGCCGAAACCGCGCCGGCAGCGCCCCACCCGTTCCATTCAACATCGGTTCACATCCTGCGCGGCACACTGATCAGGCACGCCGTGCCGCGGCATTTGCGACAATCCTGCTCTTCCTTTGATGCGGCCTTCGGCCCGCCCCGCAAGTATGACATTCACCATCACCGTCGAACCCAGCGGCCGCACCTACACGGCCACCGAGAACGAAACCCTGCTCGCCGCCGCCATCCGGCAAGGCATCGGCCTGCCCTACGGCTGCAAGGATGGCGCCTGCGGGTCGTGCAAATGCCGCAAGCTCTCCGGCTCCGTCACGCACGGTCCGCATCAGTCCAAAGCCCTGAGCGCCGACGAGGAAGCGGCCGGACTGATCCTCACCTGCTGCGCCAGCGCGCACAGCGACGTCGTGATCGAATCGCGTCAGGTGACCGAGGCTGGCGCCTTCCCCGTCAAAAAGCTGCCCGTGCGCGTGCTGCAGCTCGAACGCGCCGCGCCCGACGTGATGATCGTGCGCCTGCAACTACCAGCCAACGACACCTTCCAATACCACGCCGGGCAGTACGTCGAATTTCTGCTGCGCGACGGCGCGCGCCGCGCCTACTCCATGGCGATCGCGCCGCACGTCAAAACCGCCGTGCCCGAGCTGGAACTGCACATCCGCCACATGCCGGGCGGCAAGTTCACCGACCACGTCTTCGGCACCATGAAGGAAAAGGAAATCCTGCGCATCGAAGGGCCGTACGGCAGCTTCTATCTGCGCGAAGGCTCCGACAAGCCGATCATCCTGCTGGCCTCGGGCACTGGCTTCGCCCCCATCAAAGCGATCGTGCAACACCTGCAGCACAAGGGCATCACCCGCCCCGTCTGGCTGTACTGGGGGGGACGACGCCCCCAGGACTTGTACCAGGACGCCTGGATCCGCGAGGCGGCTGCGAATCTGCCCCACCTGACCTACGTGCCCGTGGTGTCGGACGCCTTGCCCGAGGACCGCTGGACGGGCCGCACCGGCTTCGTGCACCGCGCAGTGCTGCAGGATCACCCGGATCTGTCGGGCTTCGAGGTCTATGCCTGCGGCGCGCCGGTGGTGGTGGAATCCGCCCGGCGCGATTACGCGGCCGCCGGTCTGCCGGCCGAGGCGTTCTACGCCGACGCCTTCACCTCCGAAGCCGACAAGGCTGCCCGCTGAAGCCCAGCGCGGATCGCACCGCGCGCCGCCGATACCGCGACTCAGGCGGCTGCGCCATACTAGCGCAGCAGCTCTTCGACATCCGGCTGCGGCCGGGAGAAGTGGTAGCCCTGAAACGCCTCCACCCCGATGCGCCGCAGCACCTCGACCGTCGTTGCATCCTCGACGAACTCGGCCACCGTCGTCATCCCAAAGCCATGCGCCAACTCGACCATCGCCTGCACCAACAGCTGGTTTTTGCGATCACGCGCGATGTCGTGAACGAACTGGCCGTCGATCTTGATGACGTCTGCCGACAGGTGTTTGAGGTAGGGAAACGAGGAAAAACCAGCACCAAAATCGTCCAGGCAGACGCGACAGCCGGCGGGGCGGATCACTTCGAGCAAGCGATTGGCGTCGTGCATGTCCGAAATGGCCGTCGTCTCGGTGACTTCGATCAACAGGCGCCTTGGCTCGACTCCCAACTCTTGCAGCGTCTGCAGCACAAGCGCGGGGAATTGCGGATCGGCCAAGGTGCGGCCCGAGACGTTGATGGCCACAGCCGGCAGTCGCGGGCAAGCGACCAGCTGTTGCACGGCCGCGCGCACCACCCAGCAATCGATGTCGTGAATTCGTCCGGTTTTCTCGGCCGGCGGGATGAAATGCCCCGGCCCCACTAGTTGGCCACTGTCGGGATCGTGCATGCGCAGCAACCCCTCGACGTACAGCAGCCGGCCATCGGCGGCATGCACGCCTTGGTAGTGCAGCACGAACCCGCCTTGGGCCAGCGCACGCTCCACGCGATCGCTCCAGCCCAGGCGCTCCAGCCCACCGTCCTCGAGCGCGCCGCTGTAGATGCGCCAGCCGTTTTTGCCCTCGTTTTTGGCCTGGTACATCGCCACATCGGCGGCGGCCACCAACTCGGCCATGTCGGTGGCGTGATCCGGGCAGATCGCGATACCGACACTGGCGGTCATGCGCAACGAGCGCCCGTCGAAAGTGAACGGCAATCGCGCAATGGCGCGCACGATGCGCTCGGCCAGGGCCGTCGCCCCCTTGGTGTCGTCCAGATCGGGGATGAGCAAACCAAACTCGTCGCCCCCTAGGCGCGCCAAAGTCTCGTTGCGCCGCACGACGGTGGACAGCTCGTTGGCCACCCGCACCAACAAGGCGTCGCCAGCCCGGTGGCCGAAATGGTCGTTGAGATGTTTGAACTCGTCTAGATCGAACAGCAGCAACGCGCAGCGTCCATGCCGCCGATTGGCGTCGTGCACGGCGCGCTCCAGCAAATCCTCGAAGCGTCGGCGGTTGTACAGCCCGGTGAGCCCATCGCGCTCGGCCAAATAAATCAATTGCTCGGCGTTGCGGCGCTCCTGCGTCACGTCCTCGTACAGCCACAGGCGACCGATCAGGCGCTGATCGTCGTCACGCACCGGACGGCAGTTTTGCACGATCACTCGGCCATCGGCCATGAACAGCTCGGCCGAGTCCGAAATTTCTTGCGTCCCAGGCACCTGCAACACCAATCGGGAAAAATGGTGCCCCGCCCGCAATTCTTTTGGACACGAAATTGGGGTAAACAGACGTGTCT
>NZ_DAISXZ010000102.1:0-6280 GCF_036825565.1 Tepidimonas sp.
ATTAATAGTTTTGATTTATTGGCGCAGGGTGCCCGTACACTCGAGGGCTGTCATTTCAGCAAGGCCAGCGCTTCGCGGAACCGCGGGTGCTGCGCATTGCGCAACCACTCGAAGCCCACCATTTCGGCGGTGACCAGTTCCACCCCGTTGGCGGCCAAACGGTCCAGCGCGGCATCGCGATCGCGGTCGCGGCGCGAGCCGCAAGCGTCTGTCACCACCCAGACGTCCAACTCCTGCTCCACCAAGCCAAGTGCCGTCTGCAGCAGGCATACATGGGTCTCGCAGCCGGCCAGCACGATCGTCTGCCGACTCGGCGCGGTGGGCTTTTGCAGGTGCTTGGGCAGGCTGCAGGCATTGCCCGCTGGGCGAGCCGGCGCCCGCAGGGCGGTCAGCAGGCCACTGTCGCAGGCATCGAACGCGGTTTTGGCAAACACCTGCCGACACCGGCTGCGCAGCGACGGCGCCAGAGGCCCCAGCCGCTCGGGGGCTTGTTCCGTCCCCCAGACGGGCACCTTCAGCAGGTGCGCCAAGCCGGCCAGCAGTTCGGCGCGCTGCAACACCTCGTCGCCCCGCGCGATGGCCGGCATCAACCTGGCCTGATAGTCCACCAGCACGAGCTGGCAGTCGTTTGCATCCAACAACATGCGTTCTTTGGTCCCCAAAACACCCGTGGGACGAAGCGGCCCCGTTGACGTCGGCTGCCGTCCTGCCCTAATGTGTGCGCCGTGATGCCGCAACATGCCACGGCCCAGCCGATCGTTCCCCAAGCCCTGCGCCGCCGGGCGTGGGGGATTGCATTGGCGCTCGCGCTGCCGCTGACCGCAAAGGCCGGCGATCCTATCATGGATCTTCTCACCGCGCGGGGGGTGCTGAGGGATGGGGCTGCGCCTGCACGGCCTGCGCTGACCGACGATGCTCACGGCCGCCGATCGGCCGCCTTGGTGTACGCCATGGCTTACGTCGGAGTGCCTTACCAGCGCGGCGGCACCGGGTTTGACCAGGGGGTGGATTGCAGCGGCTTCGTGCAGATCACCTATCGCGAGAGCGCCGGCATCCTGTTGCCGAGGCGCGCGGCGGAACAGGCGCAGGCGACGCTGCCCATCGAGACGGAGGCCTTGGCCCCCGGGGATTTGGTGTTTTTCAACACCCTGGGCGAGCCGTTCAGCCACGTGGGCATTTACGTCGGGCAGGGGCGGTTCATTCATTCGCCCCGCTCCGGCGCCCATGTGCGCATGGAGCGCCTGGAGGACCGCTACTGGCGCGACCGCTTCAATGGTGCGCGCCGCGTGATTGGCGACAGCAGCGGTTGAGGCCGCCCGTGCATGGGCGGCTATTCGGGAGACTCAGGCGGCTGCCTTGCGCAGGATGTCGTACAACTGATCCTTGAGCAGCAGCTTTTCCTTCTTCAGCGTCTCGATCTGCTCGTGCGTGCCGGGCTCAATGCCCTGCTCCATGCGCTGGATGCGCTCATCCAGCTCGTTGTGCTTGTCGAACAGGCGGGTGAAGTGGTGATCGCTGGTCTTGAGCTTGGTGATCAGGCCGCGGTATTCGGGGAACATGGTGATTCGCGCTTGGGGGTTGAAAGATCGACGCCTGCATCTTACCGCAAGGCGACGTCAAGGCCCGCGCGAGCGCGCTCGGGCCTTGACCTGCCTCAAGCGGACGCGACGCGCACGCAGTCGGCGTAGTAGCGTTTGCCGCCGTCGAACGTCTCCTCGATGGCCAGGCCGTGGATGTCCGTCTCGAAACCCGGGCAGCGCTCGTTGAACTCGCGCGAGAACTTCAGGTAGTCCACGATCCTGCGGTTAAACACCTCGCCGGGGATGAGCAGCGGAATGCCGGGCGGATAGGGCGTGATCAGCGCCGTGGTGATGCGCCCCTCCAGCTCGTCGATAGGCACGCGCTCGGTGTTGCGGTGGGCGATCTGCGCGAAGGCGTCACTCGGCTTCATGGCCGGGGTCAGGTCGCTCAGGTAAATCTCGGTGGTTAGCCGGGCGACGTCGTATTTGGCATACATCTCGTGCACGAACTGGCACAGATCACGCAGGCCCATGCGCTCGTAGCGCGGCTGCTTGCGGCAGAACTCCGGCATCACGCGCCACATCGGTTGGTTGCGGTCGTAGTCGTCCTTGAACTGCTGCAGCGCGGTCAGCAGCGTGTTCCAGCGGCCCTTGGTGATGCCGATGGTGAACATGATGAAGAACGAGTACAGCCCGGTCTTTTCCACCACCACGCCGTGCTCGGCCAGGAACTTGGTGACGATGCTCGCCGGAATCCCGGTGGGGGCGAAGTCCCCTTTGAGGTTGAGGCCCGGCGTGATGATGGTGGCCTTGATCGGGTCCAGCATGTTGAAGCCTGGCGCCATGTCGCCGAAGCCGTGCCAGGCGTCCTCGCCGTCGGCCGTCTGCACGCCATCGGCATCGGTGCGTTTGAGCACCCAGTCGCTGGCGCGGCCGATGCCCTCCTCAGCCAGTTCCTCCGGCCCCCAGACCTGGAACCACCAATCGGTGTCGCCGAACTCGGCGTCCACCTTGCGCATCGCGCGGCGAAAGTCCAGCGACTCGGCAATGCTTTCCTCCACCAGCGCGGTACCACCAGGCGGCTCCATCATGGCCGCCGCCACGTCGCAACTGGCGATGATGCTGTACTGCGGGCTGGTGGAGGTGTGCATCAGGTACGCTTCGTTGAACAGGTGGCGATCCAACTTTTGCGTCTGCGAGTCCTGCACCAGCACGTGGCTGGCCTGGCTGATGCCTGCCAGCAGTTTGTGGATGGACTGCGTGGAATAGACCACCGAATGCTGGGGCCGACCGCGCTTGCGGCCCATCGCGTGGAAGGTGCCGTAAAAGGGGTGGAAGGCCGCGTGCGGCAACCACGCCTCGTCGAAGTGCAGGTTGTCCACGTAGCCATCCAGCATCTGCTTGATGGTCTCGGTGTTGTATAGCACGCCGTCGTAGGTGGACTGCGTGAGCGTAAGGATGCGCGGCTTCACCGCCTTGGGGTCCACACCGCTGAGCAGGGGGTTGGCTGCGATCTTGGCCTCGATGGCCTCGCGGGTGAATTCGCTTTGCTGAATCGGCCCGATGATGCCGTAATGGTTGCGCGTGGGCTTGAGAAAGACGGGGATGGCCCCCGTCATGATGATCGAGTGCAGGATCGACTTATGGCAGTTGCGGTCCACCACCACCACATCGCCCGGCGCCACCGTGTGGTGCCAGACCATCTTGTTGCTGGTGCTGGTGCCGTTGGTGACGAAGAAGCAGTGGTCGGCGTTGAAGATGCGCGCGGCGTTGCGTTCGCTCTCGCCGATGGCGCCGTTGTGGTCCAGCAGCTGGCCCAGCTCCTCCACCGCGTTGCAGACGTCGGCGCGCAGCATGTTCTCGCCAAAGAACTGGTGGAACATCTGCCCGACCGGGGTCTTGAGGAACGCCACCCCGCCCGAGTGACCCGGGCAGTGCCAGGAGTAGGAGCCATCCTCGGCATAGTCCAGCAGCGCCTTGAAGAACGGCGGCTGGATGTACTCCAGGTAGGCCTTGGCCTCGCGGATGATGTGGCGCGCGACGAACTCCGGCGTGTCCTCGAACATGTGGATGAAGCCGTGCAGCTCGCGCAGGATGTCGTTGGGCAGGTGGCGGCTGGTGCGCGTCTCGCCATAGACGTAGATGGGCACCTCGGCATTCTTGCGCCGAACCTCCTGGATGAAGGCGCGCAGGTTGAGCACCGCCGGATCCTGCTCGGGGTTGCCGGTCACCTCCTCGTCGTCGATCGACAGGATGAACGCGCTGGCGCGGCTTTGCTGCTGGGCGAATTGGCTCAGGTCGCCGTAGCTGGTGACGCCGACGACCTCGAAGCCTTCGGCCTCGATCGCCTGCGCCAGCGCGCGGATGCCCAGACCCGACGTGTTGTCGGAGCGGTAATCTTCGTCGATGATGACGATCGGGAAGCGGAATTTCATGGTCCGCGAGTGTAGGCCAAAGGGGTGAACGATGGATGACGCGACGCTGTGGTGGGTGCTGGCCGGACTGCTGGTGGCCGCCGAACTCGCCAGCGGCACCTTCTTTCTGCTGATGCTGGCGCTGGCCGCAGCCGCCGGGGCCCTGGCCGTGTATGCGGGGCTGGCCTTCAGCGGCCAACTGCTGGCCGCGGGGCTGTGCGCGCTGCTGACGGTGGGCGGCTGGGCGTGGGTGCGGCTGCGCCGCCGCGCCCCTAGCCCCCAGGCCAACCCGGACGTCGTGCTCGACGTCGGCCAGACCGTGCAGGTGCCGGCGTGGCAGCCCGACGGCACCGCGCTGGTGCGCTACCGCGGTGCCGATTGGCTGGCGGTGGCCTCGAGTGCGCACGGCCAGCGCCGTCCCGGTCCCCACCGCATCCGCGCGGTGCAGGGCAATCGGCTCGTCATCGAGCCGGTGGATCCTTCCTGAAAGCCGCCCCTCTTCAGCCCCCCTACCCTTCCCTTCGATCGAAAGCCTCTCCCATGGAAATCGCCATCGTCGTCGTCATCGTCGCGCTCGTCTTCGTCGTCAAGTCGATCAAGGTCGTGCCGCAGCAGACCGCCTGGGTGGTCGAGCGGCTCGGCCGCTACGACAGAACGCTGGCTCCGGGTCTGAACTTCGTCGTGCCGTTCATCGAGAAGGTGGCCTACCGGCATAGCCTGAAGGAGATCCCACTGGATGTGCCGGAGCAGATCTGCATCACCAAGGACAACACCCAGCTCAAGGTCGACGGCATCCTCTACTTCCAGGTCACCGACCCGATGCGGGCGAGCTACGGCTCCTCCAACTACGTGCTGGCGATCACGCAGCTGGCGCAGACGACGCTGCGAAGCGTCATCGGCCGGCTGGAGCTGGACAAGACCTTCGAAGAGCGCGAGATGATCAACGCCCAGGTCGTCAACGCCATCGACGAGGCGGCGCTGAACTGGGGCGTGAAGGTGCTGCGCTACGAGATCAAGGACCTGACGCCGCCGGCGGAGATCCTGCGCGCGATGCAGGCGCAGATCACCGCCGAGCGCGAAAAGCGCGCGCTGATCGCCGCCTCCGAGGGCAAGCGGCAGGAGCAGATCAACCTCGCGGAGGGCGAGCGCGCCGCCTTCATCGCCAAGAGCGAGGGCGAGAAGCAGGCCGCGATCAACCAGGCGCAGGGCGAGGCCGCCGCCATCCGCGAGGTGGCCGAAGCGACCGCGCAGGCCATCGAACGCATCGCCGCCGCCATCCGCCAGCCGGGTGGTGAACAGGCGGTGCAGCTCAAGGTCGCCGAAAAGGCGGTGGAGGCCTACGCCCGCGTGGCGCACGATGCCGACACGACCCTCATCGTCCCGAGCACGATGAGCGAGGTCTCGGCGCTGATTGGCTCGGCCATGAAGATGGTCGGCACCGTCAAGAGCGCCTGAGCGTCGGTGCTACAATGCGGGGCTCCCGCGGAGAGATGGATGAGTGGTTTAAGTCGCACGCCTGGAAAGCGTGTAGGGGTTAACAGCCCCTCGGGGGTTCGAATCCCCCTCTCTCCGCCAATTTTGCCAGTTATACTGGCCTTCCCGCAGGGTTTTGACGGCACACCCGCCTAAAAACCCGCCTTTCCCGAAGTGATGGGATGCGATGAGGTAAGGCCCTGTGTGACGATGAAAAAAGCCGCCCTCGGGCGGCTTTCTTCTTTCCGGCTCCCGCGTTCCGATCACAACGCGAGTTCGGCCTGCCTGCGGAAGTCCTCGATGCTCACGGACTCGCCCGCCACAATCCGGTCGTACAGGGCCTGCATCAGCTCCGGGCTCACGCTCTTGTCGAGGAAGCGAAACGACGATGCAGCGACGTACTCCGGCAGCGCCTCGAAGGCCATCCAGCGCCGTCCCTCCGCCTCTGCTACCTGCCCCGTAGTGTTCGAGCCCCCGAAGATGTCCACAACGAGGTCGCCCGGCTCCGTGAGCATCCGAATGAAGAACTCCGGCAGCTTCGCCGGGAAGCGCGCGGGGTGTCCCTTGATGCCTACTGCCTTGCAGCCTGACAGGTACTGACCGTTGGACTCGGAGTTGGAGATTTGTAGCAGGTTCGGCGGGATCGCTCCGCCGTTGTCCTTGGCGAAGCCTTTCCCGATGTCGTGCCCAGAGGGGCGGACCTTGGGCGTGTAGAACTTGTCCGGGTCCTCGATCAGCTTTTTCATCCGGTCGCTGTACGGGGCCAGAACCTTCGTGATGTCCGACTTCGGCCACTCGGTCTTGCTGAACCACCACACGGTGTTGATCGAGTCCTTCACGCGCAGCTTGCGCTTGTTCACCCACTCAATCGGG
>NZ_DAISXZ010000103.1:0-6005 GCF_036825565.1 Tepidimonas sp.
GCGCAGGTGGGCGGGGGGCTGCTGCCGATCGCCGTGCTAGACGGGCCGGCGCAGGCGGGGCGTGTGCCGCCGCGGTGCTTGCCCGTGTGGCCCGTGGTGTCGATCCCGGCGCTGCCGCCTTTTGGCGAGGTCAGCGCCGTGGCGGGGCGGGCGGCCGCCGATGCCGTCATCGCCGCCGCCCAGGCCGCGCTGCGTGGGGAGGTCAGCGCCATCGTTACGGCTCCCCTGCACAAGGCGGCGCTGGCCGCCGCCGGCGTCGATGTGCCCGGCCACACCGAGCTGCTGCAGCGCATCGCTGCGCAGGCGCGCGGTTTGCCGTCGGCCGAGCTGCCGGTGCGCATGATGCTGTCCAACGATGTGTTGCGCACCGTGCTCGTCAGCATCCACATCCCCTTGCGCGCGGCGATCGAGGCCGTCACCGAGGCGGCCGTGTGGGAGACGCTGCGCATCACCCACGACCATTTTTGCGGGCTGCTGGGCTGGCCGCGTTGCCGCATCGCCGTCGCGGGCCTCAATCCGCACGCGGGCGAGGGCGGGTTGTTCGGCCGGGAGGAGATCGACGCCATCGGCCCGGCCATCGCGCGTGCGCAGGCCGCCGGGTGGGCGGTCACCGGCCCGCACCCCCCGGATACCGTGTTCATGCGCGCCCGGGCCGGGGAGTTCGACGTAGTCGTCGCCATGTACCACGATCAGGGCCTCATCCCGGTGAAGTACCTCGGCCTCGAGCGGGGCGTCAACACCACGCTGGGCCTGCCGTTCGTGCGCACCAGCCCCGACCACGGGACGGCGTTCGACCTGG
The DNA here is from genome assembly GCF_036825565.1 of Tepidimonas sp. Taxonomy (GTDB): domain Bacteria; phylum Pseudomonadota; class Gammaproteobacteria; order Burkholderiales; family Burkholderiaceae_C; genus Tepidimonas. The sequence goes on from NZ_DAISXZ010000103.1 coordinate 800, forward strand.
CAGGACGGGGGCTGGCCGATCCCTCCAGCCTTCTGGCGGCGCTGGAGTCGGCCTGGGCCATGCGCGCGCAGCGGGCGACGGCGGGGGTTTGATCTGCAGACGTCACCGATCAGGGTTTGTCCGAACGGCGATCCCTTACAATACTCGGTGGCTTTTGTGCGCAGGCCGCCCGGTGGCGGTGCGCGCGTTCCGTCTTGCTCCAGCCTTTCAGAAAGACCTCCCCCATGAGCGAAGCCAACCTAGACCAAGACCGCCGGACCTGGCTGGTCACCTCGTGTGCCGTGGGTGGCGCGGGCGTCGCTGCCGTTGCGGTCCCCTTCGTCCGTTCGTTCTCGCCGTCCGAGCGCGCCAAGGCCGCCGGCGCCTCGGTGGAGGTCGACGTGTCCAAGCTCCAGCCTGGCGAGAAGGTCGTCGTCGAATGGCGGGGCAAGCCGGTTTGGGTGATGCGTCGCACGCCGGAGCAACTTGCGTCGCTGGAACAGGTCGAGTCCCAGCTGGCCGACCCCGCGTCCGACCGCAACGCGTACCCGACGCCGCCGTATGCAAAGAACCGCCACCGCTCGATCAAGCCGGAAATCCTCGTTGCGGTGGGCATTTGCACGCACCTGGGCTGTTCGCCCGTGGACAAGCTGCAGCCCGGCGCGCAGCCGTCGCTGCCGGACGACTGGAAAGGCGGCTTCCTGTGCCCCTGCCACGGCTCCACCTTCGACATGGCGGGCCGGGTGTTCAAGAACAAGCCGGCGCCGGATAACCTCGAAGTGCCGCCGCACCACTACGTCTCGGACACGGTCGTGCTGATCGGCGAAGACCCGCCCAAGGCCTGATCCGCCGCGTTTGCACCGAATCCACGCACTAGGGAACCACCATGGCCGAATTCAAGGAAGCCCCCCCCAACGCGTCGCGCGGCGAGCAGCTCCTGACCTGGATCGACAACCGCTTCCCGTTGTCGAAGCTCTACAAGGAGCACCTGTCCGAGTACTACGCGCCGAAGAATTTCAACTTCTGGTACTTCTTCGGCTCGCTGGCCCTGCTGGTGCTGGTGATCCAGATCGTCACCGGCATCTTCCTCGTCATGCACTACAAGCCGGACGCCTCGCTCAATGCGGCAGGCGTCCCCGTGGCCTTCGCCTCGGTCGAATACATCATGCGTGACGTGCCGTGGGGCTGGCTGATCCGCTACATGCACTCCACGGGCGCTTCGGCGTTCTTCATCGTGGTGTATCTGCACATGTTCCGCGGCCTGATCTACGGCTCCTACCGCAAGCCGCGCGAGCTGGTCTGGATCTTCGGCTGCGCGATCTTCCTCGCGCTCATGGCCGAAGCTTTCATGGGTTATCTGCTGCCCTGGGGCCAGATGTCGTACTGGGGTGCGCAGGTGATCGTCAACCTGTTCTCCGCCATCCCCTTCATCGGTCCCGATCTGGCCATCCTCATCCGTGGTGACTTCGTCGTCAGCGATGCGACGCTCAACCGCTTCTTCAGCTTCCACGTCATCGCCGTGCCGCTGGTGCTGCTGGGTCTGGTGGTGGCGCACATCATCGCGCTGCACGAGGTGGGCTCCAACAACCCCGACGGCATCGAGATCAAGGCCACCAAGGGTCCGGACGGCAAGCCGCTGGATGGCATTCCTTTCCATCCGTACTACACCGTGCACGACATTCTGGGCGTGTCGGTGTTCCTGATGGCGTTCTCGGCGATCGTGTTCTTCGCGCCGGAGCTGGGCGGCTACTTCCTCGAGTACAACAATTTCATTCCGGCCGATCCGATGGTGACGCCGCCGCACATCGCGCCGGTGTGGTATTTCACGCCGTTCTACTCGATGCTGCGCGCGACCACGACCGAGATGATGTACGTGCTCGTCGCGGTGGTGCTGATCGCGGCGGTGCTGGGGGCGATCAAGTCGTCCATGGGCCCGGTGGGCAAGGGCGGCCTGCTCGGAGGCGCGGTGGTGCTTTCCGCGCTGATGCTCAGCATCGACGCCAAGTTCTGGGGCGTGGTCGTGATGGGTGGCTCGGTCATCATCCTGTTCTTTCTGCCCTGGCTGGACCACAGCCCGGTCAAGTCGATCCGCTACCGCCCGAGCTGGAACAAGTACCTGTACGCGCTATTCGTCGTCAACTTCCTGATTCTGGGCTACCTCGGCGTGCTGCCGCCGTCGCCGGTGGGTGAGCGCGTCTCGCAGGTGGGCACGCTGTTCTACTTCGGCTTCTTCCTGCTGATGCCGTGGTGGAGCCGCCTGGGCGAGTTCAAGCCCGTTCCGTCCCGCGTCAACTTCCAGGCCCACTGAAACTCGAGGAGTCGAATCCCATGAAGCGATGGATTGCCACGGGTCTGGTGGCCCTCGGTGCGATGTTCGGGGCGTCCGGTGCGCTGCATGCCGCAGGCGCAGGCTTCCCGATGGACAAGGCCCCGCGCCTGACCAACGATCTGGCTGCGCTGCAAAACGGCGCCAAGATCTTCACCAACTACTGCCTGAGCTGCCACTCGGCGTCGTTCGTGCGCTACAACCGGCTGACCGAAATCGGCCTGACGGAAAAGCAAATCCGCGAGAACCTGATGTTCACCTCCGAAAAGGTGGGTGACCAGATGATCGCCGCGATCGACCCCAAGCAGGCCAAGGCCTGGTTCGGCGCGCAACCGCCGGATCTGTCGCTGGTGGCCCGCTCGCGCGCCGCGCAACTGAGCTACAGCGGCACCGACTATCTGTACACGCTGCTGCGCGGCTACTACCGCGACCCCAACCGCCCCACGGGCTGGAACAACGTCGCCTTCCACAACATCGGCATGCCCCACCCGTTGTGGGAGCTGCAGGGCGAGCGCAAGCCGGTGTTCGAGAAGGTCTCCAGCCACGGCCACGAGGTGGAAGTCTTCCGCGGGTGGGAAGTCGTCAAGCCCGGAAAGCTGACCGAGGCGGAATACGACCGCACCGTCGCCGAGCTGGTCGCGTTCCTGGAATGGATGGGCGAGCCCGCCAAGAATGACCGCATCCGCCTTGGTGTGTGGGTGCTGATCTTCCTGGGCGTGTTCACCGTCATCGCCTGGCGCTTGAACGCCGCCTACTGGAAGGACGTCAAGTAATCCCCATCTGACCGCGTGCCAGCGCGCGGTCCGCGCAGTGGGTGAGCCAGCCGGCAGGCGGCCATCCACTGTTTTCTTTTGTCGAGGAGCGAACACACCATGATGGTTCTGTACTCGGGCACCACCTGCCCGTATTCGCACCGTTGCCGTTTCGTGCTGTTCGAGAAGGGCATGGATTTCGAGATCCGCGACGTGGATCTGTACAACAAGCCCGAGGACATCGCGGTCATGAACCCCTACGGCCAGGTGCCGATCCTGGTCGAGCGCGACCTGATCCTGTACGAATCCAACATCATCAACGAGTACATCGACGAGCGCTTCCCGCATCCGCAGCTCATGCCGGGCGACCCGGTGGACCGTGCGCGCGTGCGGCTGTTCCTGCTCAACTTCGAGAAGGAGCTGTTCTCGCACGTCTCGGTGCTGGAGCAGCGCACGCCCAAGCCGACCGACAAACAGATCGAAAAGGCCAAGGCCCACATTCGCGACCGCCTGACCCAGTTGGCCCCCGTGTTCCTGAAGAACAAGTTCATGCTGGGGGACAACTTCTCCATGCTGGACGTGGCGATCGCCCCGCTGCTTTGGCGCCTGGACCACTACGGCATCGAGCTGAACAAGAATGCCGCCCCGCTGCTGAAGTACGCCGAGCGCATCTTCTCGCGGCCGGCCTACATCGAGGCACTGACCCCATCCGAAAAGGTCATGCGCAAGTGATGGACACCGATCTGCCCTCCACGCGCCCGTACCTCATCCGTGCCCTGCACGAATGGTGCACGGACGGGGGCTTCACGCCCTACATCGTGGTCGCGGTGGACGAGCGCGTGCAGGTGCCGCGCGAGTTCGTGCGCGACGGTCAAATCGTCCTCAACGTCAGCTTCGACGCCACCAGCGGCCTGCGGCTGGGCAATGACGTGGTCGAGTTCAAGGCCCGCTTCGGCGGGGTGCCGCGCGACGTGGTGGTACCGGTGGACCATGTGATCGCCATTTACGCGCGCGAGAACGGGCAGGGCATGGCCTTCCCCGCCCCGCAGCCGGCCTCGGCCGATGCGCCGTCCCAGCGGCTGCAGGTGGTGGCCAGCGACGAGGCACGCCAGCCGACCGACACCCCGGCCGACGCCCCCGCCGAGACCGCGCACGACGGCGGCGATGGGGATGGCCACGCGGCGCGTGGCGCCAAGCGCCCGACGCTGACCCGGATCAAGTGATCGCCGGCAGGGCTACAATGGAGCCCTGCCCGACGGGCTACCCTGCGCACAGGTCGCCCGCTCAGCCGCTTTAGCTCAGTTGGTAGAGCACCCGCCTTGTAAGCGGTAGGTCGTCTGTTCGAGTCAGACAAGCGGCACCAAACATCCGACTGCCGGTGATGCCTGGCTGGGTTCGGTAGCTGGTGTCTTGATGCTGAAGTTCAGCGCTTGCGGCGCACCAACTCGACCACGACAATCGTTATGGGCAAGCCGATGAGGCCGAGTGCGACTTGCCATGGGGCACCGGTCGCGGCCGCCCAGACTGCGGCAGCCAAGCTGCCGGCCAACGCCAAAAAACCCAGCACCATTCCGACGATGTTGTCGCGCGCCGTCAAGCGCACGGTTTCTTGCTGCGTCTGTATGGCAGCTGATTCAAGCGCGTGGCGGTGCTTTTGCTCCTGCTCGGCCATTTGCAGCAAGCGCTCGGCTGCCCCCGGGCAATGCGTTCAAAAAGCTCCAGCGCGGCAGGGGGCGGCAGCGGCCCAGCCCATTGTTCCGAAATGGAGATTGCGCGCTGTTCAGCGTCTGTGCTCGGCTTCTGTTTGGAGCTTTTGGATTGCGACACGGAAGTCGCCTCCAATCCTCCAATCTTGATCCAGTCCCCGCGAAGGCCGTGCAGAGCACCGCCCGGCAGTGGCGGGGAAGGTAGCGTGCGCAAAGCAAGCGCATGCCGCGCTCGCGAGGCCAGGACCGGCGGGGCCAGCTGCCCGACGCTGTGAGCATTCACCTGCGTCCGCCCGAGGCCAACGAGCGGGCTTTCCCCGGGCACTGGGAAGGCGACCTCCTCAAGGGGGCGGCCAACCGCTCGGCGGTGGGCGTGTTGGTGGAGCGCAGCTCGCGTTTGGGTAGATGCAGCCCCAAGCTCAAGGACGCCACCGCAGCCTCGG
>NZ_DAISXZ010000104.1:0-5733 GCF_036825565.1 Tepidimonas sp.
GTGGGCGTCATGGTGGCGGATCCGTGGGGCGGGGTCAGGTAACGGCCTGGGCGCGCTGGAAGGCTGGGTCGCGCCAGGCTTGCGTCTGCAGCACATCCCGCAGGTGCTCGACGGCGTGCCAGACGTCCTCGAACCCCAGGTACAGGGGCGTGAAGCCAAAGCGCAGAATGTCCGGCTGCCACGCGTCACCGGCGCGGAAGTCGCCGATCACCCCGCGCGCGATCAGCGCCTGCACGATGGCGTAGGCCCCCTCGGCGCGGGTGAGGCAGACCTGCGAGCCGCGCCGCTGCGGCTCGCGCGGCGTGACCAGCGTCAGCCCGTGCCCGGCGCAGCGCGACTCCACCAGCGTGATGAACAGGTCGGTCAGCGCCAACGACTTGTGCCGCAGCGCCGCCATGCCGCCCAGCGGTTCGGCAGCGAGGACGGTGCGCACCCCCACCTCCAGCGCCGACAGGCTGATGATGGGCTGCGTGCCGCACAGCAGGCGCTGCACGCCCGGTGCGGGCTGGAAATCGGGCGTGAAGGCAAAGGGCGCCGCATGCCCCCACCAGCCGGCCAGCGTCGACCAGTCGTCCGGGCCCAAGGCCGCGCTCAGGCGCGGATGCACCCACGCGAACGCCGGCGCGCCCGGCCCGCCGTTGAGATATTTGTAGCCGCAGCCCACGGCAAAGTCGGCCTGCGCCGCGTTCAGGTCCACCGGCACCGCGCCCGCGCTGTGCGCCAGGTCCCACACCATCAGCGCGCCGGCGGCGTGCGCGGCGGCCGTCACCGCGGCCATGTCGTGCATCGCGCCGGTGCGGTAGTTCACATGCGTCAGCATCACGATGCCGACGTCCGGCCCCAGCGCGGCGGGCAGCGCCGTCTGCGGGTCGCCATCGATCAGCCGCAGGGTCCAGCCGCGATCGCGGCACAGCGCCTCGGCCACATACAGGTCGGTGGGGAAGTTGCTGCGCTCGCTGACCAACACGCGCCGGCCGTCGCCGCGCCGGTGTTGCAGATGCACGGCCAGGCTCAAGACCTTGAACAGGTTGATCGAGGTGCTGTCCGTGGCCACCGTTTCGCCGGGGCCGGCGCCGATCAGGCGGCCGATCAGGTCACCCACCCGCTGCGGCAGGGTGAACCAGCCGGCCGTGTTCCAGCTGCGGATCAGCCCCTGGCCCCATTCGTCCGTCACGACGGCCTGCACGCGGGCGGCGGTCTCGCGCGGCAGGACACCGAGGGAGTTGCCGTCCAGGTAAATGACGCCGGGCGGCAGATCGAACTGGTCGCGCAAGGGGCGCAGCGGGTCGGCCGCATCCAGCGCGCGGCAGTCGTCGAGGGTGGGGCAGGGCATGGGACGATCCTTTTTGGGGCGACGTGCGAGTCTCCGACGGGTCAGACCAGGGCGCGCAGCACGGCCCGCACTGGGCTGGCGTCAGCGCGCATCCACTTCAGGGGCAGGGCGATCAGCTCGTAGTCGCCTTCGGGCACGTCGTCCAGGCACAGGTTTTCCAGCACGCGCAGGCCGCGCCGGCGCAGCACCTGGTGCGCGTCCAGCGTCTTGCTGGCAGCGGGGTCCACGCTGGCGCTGTCCGTGCCCACCAGGCACACGCCGCGGTCGGCCAGGTGCTCCAGCAGGGCGGGGTCGAAACCCGGCAGCGCGTCGTCAAAGGCCTCTTGCGGCATCCGCGCATAGGTACGCACCAGCAGCCGGGCCGGGCAGGGGGCGTCATCCGGCAGGGCATGGGCCACATGCGCCCACGTCACCAAGGGTCCGCAGCCGATGGCGTGGACCACGCGGCATGGGCCCAGGTAAGGGGTCAGGTCCACGGCGCCGATGGGGGTGCCATCGGGGTCGTAGTGCAGTGGTGCGTCTGCGTGGGCGCCCACGTGCGGCGTGGTCGTGACCGCACTGACGTTGACCGGGCAGCCCGGGCCGATGGTGGCCACCCACCGCTGCTGGTAGGGGGTATCGCCGGGGAAGACGGGCGCATGGAGGTCCACCGGGGGCGAGATGTCCCACAGGCGGCGCGTAGCGGTCGGATCGGGCGGGGCAATCGGCATGGGCGCGAAGGTAGCACCGTCTGAAAACCCGTGGTGTCGGTTTTTTTGCGACAGTTGGGGAATATTTCAGATGTCAAGCAAAAGCAGGACTCGTTAGGGCGTCGCGTCCCGCCCGCCCTCGCCGCCCTCGCCGCCCGCATCCCCCGTTTCTTCCAGGCGGATGCCGATGCGCTCGATCGTGCCGCCTTGCACACGGCGCACACTCAGCTCGGCCGGCCCCCAGCGCCGTTGATCGCCCTCGACTGGCGCATGCTCGCAGGCGCGGCCAAACCACTCGCCCACGGTGAGCTGTTCGTCCTCCACGGGCGGCCAGCCGTAGAAGCGGCACAGCGCCGCCATGGGGGTGTTCGCCGGCACCTCGAAATCGCCGTACACCTGCCGGGCGGCGACCGGATCGTCGCGGTCCGGCAGCGCGACGCCGGTGCGCCGCGCGGCCCAGGGCAGGGTGGCGCCCTGCAGCAGCAGCGACGCCAGCACCACCACGAAGGCGATGTTGAAGAAGGTCTTGGCCCCGTCTACCCCCGCCATCACGGGGAACACCGCCAGCACGATGGGCACCGCCCCGCGCAGGCCCACCCAGGCGATGAACGCCACCTCCCGCGGGGGAAAGCGAAAGGGCAGCAGGCACAGCCACACGGCCAGCGGCCGGGCCACCAGCATCAGCACCGCCGCGACGCCCAGCGCTGGCAGCAGGGTGCCCAGCGCCTCGGTCGGGGTGACCAGCAGGCCCAGCAGCAGGAACATACCCGCCTGCGCCATCCAGGCGTAGCCATCCATGGCCTGCAGCGCCGGCGCCACCGAGCCGCGGGCGCGGTTGCCCACCACCAGCCCGAAGATGTAGACCGCGAGGAACCCCGAACCGCCGACCCAGGTCGTCAACGCGAACACCGCCATCCCCGCCGACAGCAGCAGCAGTGCGCGCACGCCGCTGCCGGGCCGGGTGAGCCGGGCCAGCAGCCGCAGACCGTCCGCCAGCGCCCAGCCCAGGCCACCGCCCAGCATCAGACCCCAGCCAAACTGCTGCACCAGCGCCAGCAGCGGCGCCCAGCCCAGGCGGGCGGCCCCGGTGTTCGGCGTCATGGCCAGCCCGATCAGCGCCAGGGTTAGAAACACGGCCATCGGGTCGTTCAGACCCGACTCGATTTCCAGTGTCGAGGCCACGCGCTCGTTGAGCCGCACCCCCGACGTCTGCAGCAGCGCGAACACGGCCGCGGCGTCCGTGGAGCCCACGATGGCGCCCAGCAGCAGCGCCAGCCGCCAGTCCAGGTCGAGCAGCAGCCAGGCCCCCAGACCGGTCAGCGCGGCGCTGACGGCCACGCCGGCCGTGGCCAGCAGCAGCGACGGGCGCAGACCCGTGCGAAATGTCGCGTAGCGCGTGCGCAGCCCCCCATCCAGCAGGATGACGGCCAGCGCCACGTTGCCCACCCAAAACGCCAGCCGAAAATCCTCGAACACCACGCCGCCGGGCCCGTTCTCCCCCAGCAGCATGCCCGCGACCAGAAACACCAGCAAGAACGAAAAGCCCAGCCGCGCCGAAAACAGCCCGGCCACCAGGCTCAACAGCAACAGGGCCGAGGCCGTCAACAGCGGCAGGGCCAAAAAATCCAGCGATAGAGTCATAGTATCCGCGACCGTAGCAGAATCTGCGCCATGACGACGGAGACTTTGGTCCTGGCCGGTGGGTGTTTTTGGTGCACCGAGGCCGTGTTCGAGCAGGTGCGCGGCGTGCTGGACGTGGAATCCGGCTACAGCAACGGCCAGGCCGAACAGCCCACCTACGAGGAGGTCTGCACCGGCGCCACCGGCTGTGCCGAGGTGGTCAAGCTGACTTACGACCCGTCCGTCATTGGTGTGCGCGAACTGCTCGCCATCTTCTTCGCCACTCACGACCCCACCAGCCCCAACCGCCAAGGGGCCGATATTGGCACGCAGTACCGCAGCGGCATCTACTGGACCACGCCTGAGCAGGCTGAGATGGCACACAGCGTGATTGCCCAGCTGGAGGCAGAGGGCACCTTCGGTGCCCCCATCGTGACCGAGGTCGAGCCGCTGCGCCACTACTGGCCGGCCGAGACGTATCACCAGGACTTTTTCGCCCGCCACCCCTACCACGGCTACTGCCTGGCGGTGGCAGCCCCGAAAGTCGCCAAGCTGCGGCGCACTTTCGCTGACTGGCTCAAGCCCGGCATCGACTGAGCCGCCCCAGACCGCGGCGCCGTCGGGTCACCCCCGCGGCAGCTGTTCCTGCGGTGTCTGTCTACACTGAGCGCCGTGACCCTTGCCGACCACCCCGTCTTTCAGTCCTTGACCCCCGTCTTCCTGCTGATCGCAGTTGGGGTGATCGCGGGCCGGCGCGGCTGGGTGGGCGCCGGCGCGGTCAAGGATCTGTCCAACCTCGTTTTCCTGCTGCTGATCCCCGCGTTGCTGTTCCGCACCATGAGTCAGGTGTGGCTGGAGTCGCTGGACTGGCGCCCGGTGGCGGCCTATTTCAGCGCCGTGCTGCCCTGGTTTGCACTGCAGATCGCCTGGCGCGGCTTCCACCCGCGCGGCATCGTGCTGGCGCTGGGCGGGACGTTTTCCAATCTGGTCATGATCGGCATCGCCCTGATCGGTCTGGCCTACGGGCAGGCAGGCGTGGTCACGCTGCTGACCCTGATTGCGGTGCACGCCCTCGTGCTGCTGACCATCGCCTCGGTGGCGCTGGAGCTGGCCGATGCCCGCAGCCGCGCGCAGGGCGGGCCGATGCCGCCCGGGCGGGTGTGGCGTACGGCCCTGTCGGCGGTGCGCGGATCGGTCATCCACCCCATCCCTTTGCCGATCGCCTGTGGGCTGCTGTGGGGGCTGTCGGGAGCGACCTTGCCTGCCGTGGTGGACAAGCCCTTGCACCTGCTCGGTCAGGCCTTCGGGCCATTGGCCCTGGTGCTGGTGGGCGTGAGCCTGGCCCGCACGCCCTGGCGCGGCCACTGGCGCGAGGCGCTGTCCGTTGCCCTGGCCAAAAACCTGGTCATGCCGGTGCTGGTCGCCGCCTCCGCGTGGCTGTGGGGTCTGCGCGGCTTGCCGTTGACGGTGCTGGTGGTTGCCGCCGGCGTATCGATCGGCGCCAATGTCTTTTTGTTCGCGCAGCGTTACCGTGTGGCGCAGACCGAAGTGACCGCTGCTACGGGGCTGTCTACCGCGCTGGGGATGCTGACCCTAAGTGGCTGGATGCTGGTGATGGCGCAGTTCACTGGCTGATGCGCAGGCCTTCTTCGATCTGGTACTCGAAGTAGCGCTGGAAGCTAAACGCCAGACCGGCCATCAGCGCGGTGGCGCCCACCATCAGCGACAGCACCACCGCGATCACGGTCAGCCAGTTCGTGTCGCCGGCGCGGGCGTCGGCCGGCCCGGTCGGGTTGTGGCGCGCATTCCAGCGCTGCGGTGGCTGCAGCGCATACACGATGGCCGACAGACACGCGGCCACTAGGCCAACGCCCAGGAACGGCAGCAGCACCCACGACAACTGATCGTCCTGCCCGTAGGTCAGAACCCGATCGACCCCCCACAGCCCCAGTGCGGTCGGGATCGCGTGGGCCCAGCCCCACACATCGCCGAATCCGTGCAGATAAAACCGGTGCCAGCCGAAGCCCCCGCCCACCAGGGCGGGCCGGGCATCGACACGCAAGGCGGCAAACGCCACGCCCCAGCGGGCCG
>NZ_DAISXZ010000105.1:0-5521 GCF_036825565.1 Tepidimonas sp.
TTTACCAAGGAAATCCTCGACGACCTGCGTAACATCTTCTCCAGCGTCTGCGCCGACTTCGAGGCGGAACTGGTGGAGTTCGACGGTGAGGACGATCACGTCCACCTGCTGGTGAACTACCCGCCCAAGGTCGCCGTCTCGGCGCTGGTGAACAGCCTGAAGGGCGTGTCCAGCCGCATGATCCGCAAAAAGAACTACCCGAGCATCCGCAAGAAGCTGTGGGGCGGTGCCCTGTGGTCGCCGTCCTACTTCGCTGGCAGTTGCGGCGGTGCACCCATCGAGATCATCCGCCAGTACATCGAACAGCAGCAGACGCCACACTGACCGCCCAAAGGACGCCTACGGCGTTCGCGCTATCCTTCCCCGGCCTGAAGGCCGAGGCTTGCCGCGCACCAGGTCAAGGCGTTCGCCCACTGCGGCCGGTCCACGCCGCTGTTCTTCTGGCGCGACAGCACCGGGCTGGAAGTCGGCCTCGTCTGGGAGACCGCCGACGGGCTGCAGGGGGCGGAAATCACATGGCGGCCTGACCGGTCCTGGACGGACTTGGCCAGATATCCGGGTCGCCCTCAGTTCAGCGACGCCACGGCCGCCAACCGCACCAGCAGCTGGCGCACGACGGCCGCGCGCATGTCGTCGAACAGCAGCGCCTCTTCGGCCTCCTTGCCCAGCACCACCGTCTCGGAGAAACTCAGCTCGCGCTCTTGCAGCAGCTCGGTGGGCGGGATCAGCTCGCGCCCGGCCGGCGTGCGTAGCACAAAGCGAAAGCGCCGCCGCAGCGCCAGCTCGCGCACCTGACCGGCGGCCGTGGTGCTGACCACCACGCGCTCGCGCTGGTCCTGCAGCACCTGCAGGATCACGTCGGCCGCCATGGGCGTGACGCCAGCCACGGCCGGTGATGCGGGCTGGGATGCCCCGAGCACGGCCACACCGGCCGCCTGGAGCTGGGCGCGCAGGCTGTCGATGACATCGGTGTCGGCCGCTGCCTGTAGCCGCAGCGTGCGGAATGCAAAGCGCAGGCCCGTACCCCGCAGCTGGAAGCCGCAGCCCGCCAGGGCCGTGACCGCCAAGGCCCCGACCGCCAGCCCGCGCATCCAGGCACGCCGCGTCGTCACGCTCAGACCACCACGTTGACCAGACGGCCCGGCACCACCACCACTTTGCGGGCGGGCTGACCGTCGCTGAATCGGGCAAATTCTGGCGAGGCCAGCGCTGCCGCCTCAATGGCCGCGCGGTCGGCTTCCGCCGGCACGGTCAGGCTGCCACGCAGCTTGCCGTTGATCTGCAGCACCAACTCCACCTCGTCGCGGCGCAGCGCCGCCTCGTCCACCTGCGGCCACGGTGCATCCAGCAGGTCGCCCAGCGTGCCGGCATAGCCCAGCGACTGCCACAGGGCGTGCGTCAGGTGCGGCGTGGCCGGGTACAGGCAGCGCAGCAGAATGCCAAAGCCCTCGATCAGCGCCACACCGCCGCCGGGCTCGTCTGCCGGGTCGAACGCCTCCAGCGCATTGAGCATCTTCATGCAGCCCGACACCACGGTGTTGTACTGCATACGCTGATAGTCATAGTCCACCTGTTTGAGCACGGTGTGGATCTCGTGGCGCAGCGCCTTGGCGCGCTTGCCATAGGCCACATCGGCCAGCGATGCCGCACCCTGCGCAGCCTGTGTCGCCCCAGCCCAATCGGCTTGCGCGAGCCGCTGGCCAAACGTCCAGACGCGCTTGAGGAAGCGGTAGCTGCCCTCGACCGCGGCGTCGTTCCACTCCAGCGTCGCTTCCGGCGGCGCGGTGAACATGGTGTACAGGCGCGCAGTATCGGCACCGTACTTCTCGATCAGGTCCTGCGGATCGACGCCGTTGTTCTTGGACTTGGACATCGTGCCCACGCCCTCGTAGTCGATCGGCGTGCCGGCCGGCAGCACGCCATCGGCGCTGGGCACGTCGCGCTTGAGGCGCGCGCCGACGATCTTGCCGCCCTCATCCAGCACATGTTCGACATCGTGCGGCCAGAAGTACTCCTTGGCCCCCTTGGCGGTGCGCCGGCTGTAGATGTGGTTGAGCACCATGCCCTGCGTGAGCAGGCGCTGGAACGGCTCGTCCACCTGCACCAGCCCCAGATCGCGCATCACCTTGGTCCAGAAGCGCGCGTACAGCAGGTGCAGGATGGCGTGCTCGATGCCGCCGATGTATTGGTCCATCGGCATCCAGTAGCGGGTCCCATCGGCTACCATCGCATCGGCGTTGGCCGGGTCACAGTAGCGCATGAAGTACCAGGACGAATCGACGAAGGTGTCCATGGTGTCGGTCTCGCGCCGCGCGGGCTTGCCGCAGCGGGGGCAATCGACCTTCAGGAACGCCTCGCACTTGGCCAGCGGGTTGCCGCTGCCGTCGGGGATCAGGTCTTGCGGCAGCACCACCGGCAGGTCTTCGTACGGCACCGGCACCGGGCCGCAGTCGTCGCAGTGGATGATCGGGATCGGCGTGCCCCAGTAGCGCTGACGACTGATGCCCCAGTCACGCAAGCGCCAGGTGACTTTTTTCTCGCCGAGCCCCTTGGCGGCCAGCAGCTCGGCCACCTTGTCTACGGCGGCCGGGTACGGCAGGCCGTCCAGCGGCCCGGAGTCGACACAGCGGCCGCGCTGCTTGTCGGCGTACCACTCGGCCCAGGCATCGGGCGAGAACGTCTGCCCCTCCACCGCGATGACCGGCTTGATCGGCAGGCCATACTTCTTCGCAAACGCGAAGTCGCGCTCGTCGTGCGCCGGCACGCCCATCACCGCGCCGTCGCCGTAGCCCATCAGCACGTAGTTGCCGACCCACACCGGCACCGCCTCGCCGGTCAGCGGATGCGTCAGGGTCAGGCCGGTCGGCATGCCCTCCTTTTCTTTGAGCGCCAGCTCGGCCTCGGTGGTGCCGCCGAGCTTGCAGCGCTCGATGAACGCGGCCAGCTCGGGATGGCCGCGCGCCGCGTGCGCCGCCAGCGGGTGCTCCGGCGCCACGGCGCAGAAGGTCACGCCCATGATGGTGTCGGCGCGGGTGGTGAACACCCACAGCCGCCCGTCCTGGATCAGCCCCCCGCGCTCGTCGCGGATGTCATGCGGGAAGGCAAAGCGCACACCCTCGCTCTTGCCGATCCAGTTTTCCTGCATCAGCCGCACACGCTCGGGCCAGCCAGCCAGGAAGTTCGGGGCGTCCGGGCTGGCCACCGCCGACAGCAGCTCCTGCGCGTACTGGGTGATCGCCAGGTAGTAGCCGGGGATCTCGCGCTTTTCCACCAGCGCGCCGGTGCGCCAGCCGCGCCCGTCGATCACCTGCTCGTTGGCCAGCACGGTCTGGTCCACCGGGTCCCAGTTGACCACCTGTGTCTTGCGGTAGGCGATGCCCTTTTCCAGCATTTTCAGGAACAGCCACTGGTTCCACTTGTAGTAGTCGGGGCTGCAGGTGGCGATCTCGCGGCTCCAGTCGATGGCCAAGCCCATGGCCTGCATCTGCCGCTTCATGTAAGCAATGTTGTCGTAGGTCCAGCGGGCCGGCGGTACGCCGTTCTTGATCGCGGCGTTCTCGGCCGGCAGGCCGAAGGCATCCCAGCCCATCGGCATGAGGACGTTCCAGCCCTTCATGCGCAGCTGGCGCGCCATCATGTCGTTGATGGTGTAGTTGCGCACATGGCCCATGTGCAGCTTGCCGCTGGGGTAGGGCAGCATGGAGCAGGCGTAGAACTTGGGCTTGGTCGCGTCTTCGGTGACGCGGTAGGCGTCGCGCGCGGCCCAGTGGGCCTGGGCGGCGGCCTCGACGTCGCGGGGGGAGTAGGTGTCTTGCATGGCGGACGGCATCAACGCGTCCGGCCGCGCCGCCCCCGCTGCACGGGGCGGCCGCGGCCGGGCCGCAGGCGAGGATCGTCAAGGATTGTATCGATGGCGCCCCGGCGGGCGGATCAGCCCAGCGCCTCGGCCAGGAACTCGCACATCGCCACCCACGAGCGCGCGTCGGCCCGGGCGCTGTAGACCGTGCCGAAGCCGGGATCGTTGGCCTCCGGGTTGGTGAAGGCGTGCATCGTGCCGCCGTAGGCGTGCAGCTGCCAGTCGGCGCCGGCCTCGGTCATTTCCTTGGCGAACGCCAGCACCGCTTCGGGCGTGGCCATCGGGTCGTCCCAGCCGTGCAGCGCCAGCACCTTGGCGGTGATGCGCCGACCCGCCGTGTTGCCGGGCGGCGTGAACAGACCGTGAAAGCTGACCACGCCGCGCAGCGGCAGGCCGCAGCGCGCCATGTCCAGCACGCTCAGCCCCCCGAAGCAAAAGCCGATCGCCGCCAGCCGCTCGCGGTCCACCTCCGGCTGGGCGGCCAGCGTCTGCAGCGCCGCGCCCAAGCGCGCCTGCAGCAGGGGCCGATCCTGCACCAGCGGGGTCATCAGCGCGGCGTTTTCCTCTTTGCTGCGCCCCCGTTTGCCTTGGCCGTAGACGTCCATCGCAAAGCCGACGTAGCCGAGCCCGGCCAGCGCGCGCGCTTTGCCGTCCTCGAACGGGCCGCGCCCGGCCCAGGCGTGCGCCACGGCCACCGCCGGGCGCGGCGCACTGTAGGCATCGTCCCACGCCAGCATCCCCTCGAAGGTGACGCCGCCGTGCGTGTATTCGATGGTGCGGGTCTGGATCGTCATCGTGCTTGCCTCCTCGTCACGGGTTGGCCCGAGCCGGCTCACGTCCACCGTCAGCGCAGCCCGAGCACGTCGAACATGTCGTACAGGCCGCTGGAGCGGCCGGCCAGGAAGCGCACCGCGCGCAGGCTGCCCTGCGCGTAAGTGGCGCGGCTGCTGGACTTGTGCGTGATCTCGATGCGCTCGCCGCTGCCAAGGAACAGGACAGTGTGGTCGCCGACCACGTCGCCGCCGCGCACGGTGGAAAAACCAATGGTGGACGGGTCGCGCTCGCCGGTGTGGCCATGGCGCTCGTAGACGGCACAGTCCTTGAGGTCCCGCCCCAGGGCCTGGGCGATGACTTCACCCATCTTCAGGGCCGTGCCGCTGGGGGCGTCCACCTTGTGGCGGTGGTGGGCCTCGACAATTTCGATGTCGTATCCGGTGGCCAGGGCGCGCGCTGCCATCTCCAGCAGCTTGAACGTGACGTTGACGCCGACACTCATGTTGGGCGCCAGCACGATGGGGATGCGCTGCGAGGCCTCGGCGATGGCGGCCTTTTGCGCCTCGGTAAACCCGGTGGTGCCGATGACCATGGCCGTGCCGTGGCGCACGCACGCGGCCAGGTGGGCCAGGGTGCCCTCGGGGCGGGTGAAGTCGATCAACACATCGCTGGCGGCCACGGCAGCATCCACGTCGGCCCCGATGGCCACGCCCGCAGGTTGCCCCAAAAAGGCGGCCGCGTCTTGCCCCAGAGCGGGACTGTCGGAACGGTCGAGTGCGGCAGACAGCACGCAGTCGTCGGCGGCTTGCACGGCCTCGATCAGCATGCGGCCCATGCGGCCGCTGGCACCAGCAATGGCAACGCGGTGGGGGGTGGAAACGGTCATGGCAG
>NZ_DAISXZ010000106.1:0-5100 GCF_036825565.1 Tepidimonas sp.
CCCCCTCCCCCACGGCCGCGGCCCAGGCACGCGCCTGGCTGCACACGGCCCGCTTCCTAACCGAAGCTCCGCAACTGCAGCACCTGCCCCCCCTGGCCGCGCCCGAGATCGCTTTCGTCGGTCGCTCCAACGCCGGCAAATCCACCTGCATCAACACCCTCGCGCAGCAGCGGCAACTGGCTTTCGCCTCCAAGATGCCGGGCCGCACGCAAAGCATCGTGCTCTTCGCCCTGGGCAAGCAGGGCGCCACCGACGCGGTATTGGCGGATTTGCCCGGCTACGGCTACGCTGCCGTGCCGCAGGCGGCCAAGCGGCGCTGGCAGCAGGTCATGGCCAATTACCTGGTCAGCCGGCCCAATCTCCGCGCGGTGGTGATGCTGTGCGACGCGCGGCTGGGCCTGACGGAGCTGGATGAGGCGCTGCTGGACATCATCCGCCCGCGCGTCGAGCAGGGGTTGGATTTTCTGGTTCTGTTGACCAAGGCGGACAAGCTTTCGCGGCAGGAACAGGCCAAGGCGCTGTCGATTGCGCGACTGCAGACCGCTGGGGGCGATGCGATGCTGTTCTCCGCCCTCAAGCGCCAGGGCGTGGACGAGGTGGCCCTGCGGCTGTGGGACTGGTCGCACCCCGCGGCCGCGGCCTCAACCACCTGACTCCTGGCGCGGCGGGGCCCACCCCGGAGCCCGCGCCCATGATCGAAACCTTCTCGCTCCCGCTGCCGCACGGCATCACCCTGAGCGTGCGTGCCGCCGGCCAGACCGGCCGGCCCGTACTGCTGTTTTTGCACGGCTTCCCGGAGGCCGCCTTCGTCTGGGACGAGGCGCTGGTGCGGTTTGCCAAGCCAGAGCATGGCGGCTGGCGCTGCATCGCGCCCAATCTGCGCGGCTACGAGCGCTCCAGCGCCCCAGCCACGGCCGAGGCTTACCGGGCTCGTCACCTGATGCAGGACATCGCCGCGCTGATCGACGCCGTCACCGCTGCGGGCCCCACCCCCGGCCGCGTCGCCGCCGTGGTCGCCCACGACTGGGGCGGCGCCGTGGCGTGGAACCTGGCCGCGCTGCAACCACAGCGGCTGCAACGGCTGATCATCCTGAACTCGCCCCATCCGGGCGCGTTCTGGCGCGACCTGCGCCACTCCCCCGCGCAACAGGCCGCCAGCGCCTACATGAACTTTCTGGCCCGGCCCGACGCGGCGCAACGCCTGTCGGCCAACGGCTATGCCCGGCTGTGGGCGTTCTTTCGGGGCATGTCGGACACCTCGGCCTGGCTGACGCCAGCCCTGCAGGCGCAGTACGAGGCCGTGTGGGCGATGGGGTTGCAAGGCGGGCTGAACTACTACGTCGCCTCGCCCTTGCGGCCACCCACTGCGGACGACCCCGGCGCGGCGGGGGTGGAGCTGCCCGATGAGCTGCTGCGCGTACGGGTGCCGACGCGGGTCGTCTGGGGCCTGCAGGACCAGGCCCTGCTGCCCGGCCTGCTGGACGGGCTGAGCGACTGGGTGCCGGACCTGCACATCGAACGGCTGCCGCAAGCCTCGCACTGGCTGCTGCACGAGCAACCGGCGCAGGTGCTGGCGTTGATCGGCGGGTTTCTCCCATCACCCGAGCGCACGGGGTGACTTGTAGCGCGCGTAGCCCCACAGGTATTGTTCGGGGCAGCGGCGAATCAGCAGCTCCATCGCCCGGTTGATCTGGGCCGCCGCCTGCGCCGGGTCGGTGGCCAGCGGCTCGTCCATCGCCTGCGCCCACGGCTGCACATGCACCACATAGCCGCGGCCCCACGGCAGCCGTTGCCCCCACGCGAGCAGCACCTGCACCCCGGGCTGCTGCGCCAGCCGCGCCGCCAGCGTCATGGTGTAGGCCGGCCGGCCAAAAAACGGCGCCCACACGCCCAGCCCCTGCGGCGGCACCTGGTCGGGCAGCAGGCCCACGGCCTCGCCACGGCGCAGGGCCTGCATGAGCTGCCGCACCCCGGCGAGCGTCGTGGGTGCCGCGGCCATGCCCGGGCGCTGCCGCGCCTGCCGCAGCAGCGCATCCAACGCCGCGTGGCGCGAAGGCCGGTACAGCACGGTGATCGGCGCGGCGTGCGGCACGCCAAACCGCTCGGCATAGGCGCGCGGCGTGACCTCGAAGCACCCCAGGTGCGGCGTCAAAAACAGCACGCCGCGCCGCTGGGCCAGCGCCGCCTCGATGTGCGCCGCCCCCTCCCAACCGACGGGCACGGGCGGCCCAAACCACAGACGCGGCAGCTCCGCCACCTGCTTCCCGGCCGCCCCGATCGATGCCCAGCGCGCGCGCCCGCTCAAGCCAGCCTGCCGGGTGTGCGCCCACCACCGGCGGCGGTAGGTGGGCGACGCCAACCACGCCCCCCAGCCCGCGCACCAGCCCAGGGCGTGCAGGGCCAGGAGGGGCCAGCGGGACAGCACCGCGAACCAGGCCCTCACGGCGTGCTCCCCCACAGGCTGGACAGCGGCAGAGCCCACAGGCCGTCCCCCATGGGCAGGGTTTCGGCCCCGTCATAAAGCAGCACGCCCATCCGAAACCGCTCCCCTGCCACCGTCCGCAGCTTGGTCAAGCCGCGCCAATCCCGCTCGCCCACGGTCGCCGCCGCCTTCACCTCCACGCCCACGACGTGGCCGGCGGCATCCTCGATCACCACATCCACTTCGACCTTGTCCGCGTCCCGGTAATACAGCAGCCGGTATTGCCCCTGCGCCACGCTGGCCAGCTTGAGCAATTCGGCAAAGACAAAGGTTTCCAGGACATGCCCGTACGGGACCCGGTCCCGCTGCACCGCTTCCGGGGTCAGATCCAGCAGCGCGGCCAGCAAGCCGGCGTCCGTGAACTGCAGCTTCGGCGTCTTGACGATCCGGCTCAGGCCATTGCGCGCCCACACATCCACCCGTCGCAGGAGGTAGAGCTGCTCGAACACGCCCAGGTAACGGGCCGCCGTCTTGCCGTCCAGGCCCACCTCGGCACCCAGGCGGGTGTGGTTGCACATTTGCCCCGCCATCTGCGCCAGCGCCCGCAAAAAGCGGGGCAATTGGTCCAGCTTGTCGATGCTGGCCACCTCGCGCACGTCGCGCTGCAGGATGGCCTGCAAATACTGCCGCGCCCATGCCGCGCGCCGGCGCGGTGTTGCACGCGCCACCGCCTCCGGATACCCGCCCCGCAGCACGCGCTCGGTCAAGTCGGCCCCCAGCGCCGGCCGGTCCGCCCGCAGCAGGCGGCCCGCAAACACTTGGTCGATCCAGTTGTCGGTGCGTCGCTCGATCTCCCCCTGCGCCAGCGGCAGCAGATGCAGGGTCTCCATACGGCCGGCGAGCGAATCCGCCACCGTGGGCAGCGCCATCAGGTTGGCAGACCCTGTCAGCACGAACCGGCCGGCGCGGCGGTCCTCGTCCACACTCTTCTTCAGCGCGAGCAGCAACTGCGGCGCACGCTGCACCTCGTCGATCACCGCACGATCCAAACCACGGATCAGGCCCACCGGGTCCTCCCGCGCCGAAAGCAGCGTCACGGCATCGTCCAGGGTCAGATACCGCAGACCCGCCCTCTGCGCAATCTGTCGCACCAGCGTGGTCTTGCCCGACTGGCGCGGACCGGCCAGCAGCACCACCGGCGTGTCTTGCATGGCCTCGATCAGGCGCGGCTCTACCCAACGAGGGTACAAAGCGGGCGGAAACATCGGGCGATGATATCGTAAAGATCGGATTGAATGGCCGAAAATTCCGGAATCGATGCGCATGGATTCCGGAGATTGCACCCGGCCCTCTACCCCCATACCCCGCCCGGATTCCCCGGCACAGGCCGGCTTCGGCTACACTTCGCCCCATCGCCGAGTTACCGAACTACTTGCGGGCGATTCACAAATGCCGCTAAAGCGTTCGCCAACACGCCCGTTTGGGGCCGGCGAAACGCCGGCAACCCATCGACAGGAGTGTATAGCCATGGCGAACGACTTCCTCTTCACCAGCGAATCGGTGTCCGAAGGCCACCCGGACAAGGTGGCCGACCAGATCTCGGACGCCATCCTGGATGCGATTTTCGAGCAGGACCCGCGCAGCCGCGTGGCGGCCGAGACGCTGTGCAACACGGGGCTCGTCGTGCTGGCCGGCGAGATCACCACCAACGCGCACGTGGACTACATCCAGGTCGCGCGCGACACCATCAAGCGCATCGGCTACGACAACACCGAGTACGGCATCGACTACAAGGGCTGCGCGGTGCTGGTGGCCTACGACAAGCAGAGCAACGACATCGCGCAGGGCGTCGACCACGCCAGCGACGACTACCTCAACACCGGCGCCGGCGACCAGGGCCTGATGTTCGGCTACGCCTGCGACGAGACGCCCGAGCTGATGCCCGCGCCGATCTACTACGCGCACCGCATCGTCGAGCGCCAGGCGCAGCTGCGCAAGGACGGGCGCCTGCCCTTCCTTCGCCCCGACGCCAAGAGCCAGATCACGATGCGCTACGTCGACGGCCGCCCGCACAGCATCGACACCGTGGTGCTGTCCAGCCAGCACAGCCCCGAGATGAGCGACGGCAAGCACATGAAGCCGGCGTTCATCGAGGCCTGCATCGAGGAGATCATCAAGCCCGTGTTGCCCAAGGAGTGGCTGCACAACACCCGCTACCTCATCAACCCGACGGGTCGCTTCGTCATCGGCGGCCCGCAGGGTGACTGCGGCCTGACCGGGCGCAAGATCATTGTCGACACCTACGGCGGCGCCTGCCCGCACGGCGGCGGCGCCTTCAGCGGCAAGGACCCGACCAAGGTCGACCGCTCCGCCGCCTACGCCGCGCGCTACGTGGCCAAGAACATCGTCGCCGCGGGGCTGGCGCGCCAGTGCCAGATCCAGGTCAGCTACGCCATCGGCGTGGCACGGCCGATCAACGTCACCGTCTACACCGAGGGCACGGGCGTCATCCCGGACGAGCAGATCGCTCGCATTGTCAACGAGGTGTTCGACCTGCGGCCCAAGGGCATCATCCAGATGCTGGACCTGCTGCGCCCGATCTACGGCAAGACCGCCGCCTACGGCCACTTCGGCCGCGACGAGCCGGAATTCACCTGGGAGCGCACCGACAAGGTGGC
>NZ_DAISXZ010000107.1:0-4763 GCF_036825565.1 Tepidimonas sp.
CCTCCCCCCGTCCCCCGGGCATACCCGCCGATGCGCTGGGCATTCAGGCCCTTGACCTGGAGGCCCAAGGCATTGCGCGCCGGCCCGATGGCAAGGTGGTTTTCGTTGAGGGCGCGCTGCCCGGCGAATGGGTGGAGGTGCAGGTCACCCGCCGCAAGAACCAGTGGGAAGCCGCCGAGCTGCGCACCCTGCATCGCGCCTCGCCCCTGCGCGTCGTCCCGCGGTGCCCGCACTTCGGCCTGCACGCTGGGGCCTGCGGCGGCTGCAAGATGCAGCATCTGGAGCCGCTGGCGCAGGTGGCCATCAAGCAGCGCGTGCTGGAGAACAACCTGTGGCGGCTGGGCAAGGTGCGGCCGCAGCAGGTGCTGCGCCCGATTGCCGGACCCGCCTGGGGGTACCGTTGGCGTGCCCGCCTGTCGGTGCGCTATGTCGCCAAAAAGGGCGAGGTGCTGATCGGTTTTCACGAGCGCAAGAGCCGCTACGTGGCGGACATGGACTCGTGCGCCGTCCTGCCCCCGCACGTGAGCGCTTTGCTGCGGCCGTTGCGCGGCCTGCTCATGGGCATGGACGCGCGCGAGACCTGTCCGCAAATCGAGCTGGCCTGCGGGGACGGCGTGACCGCGCTGGTGCTGCGCCACCTGGAGCCCCTGTCCGATGCGGACCGGCAGCGCCTGCGCGACTTTGCCCGCGAGCACGCCGATGCTGCCGTGCAATGGTGGCTGCAGCCCAAGGGACCGGACAGTGTGCACCGGCTGGACGCGGACGACGGCACGCCCGAGCTGTCGTATGGTCTGCCGGAGTTCGGTCTGGTCATGCCGTTTCGGCCCACCGATTTCACCCAGGTCAATCCGCACATCAACCGCGTGCTGGTTGCGCGCGCGCTGCGGCTGTTGCAGGCGGGCCGCGACGAGCGCGTCATCGACTGGTTTTGCGGGTTGGGCAACTTCACACTGCCGCTGGCGACCCAGGCGGGCGAGGTGTTGGGCATCGAGGGCAGCGAGGCCCTGGTGGCGCGTTCGCGCGAAAACTGGCAGCGCAACCAGGACCGGCGCGGGGGGCTGGCGCCGACCACGTTCGTCACGCGCAACCTGTTCGAGATGACGACGGCGCAACTGGTGGCCGACGGCGTGGCCGATCGCTGGCTGGTGGACCCGCCGCGCGAAGGCGCGTTTGCGCTGGCCAAGGCGCTGGCCGATCTGCACCAGGCTGCGTTGGCCGGGGCGCAGGCGGTGCCCACCCTGAGCGGCGCGCCGTGGCGTCCCCCGCGGCGCATCGTGTATGTCAGTTGCAATCCCGCCACACTGGCCCGCGATGCGGGGCTGCTCGTGCATCAGGCGGGTTATCGGTGCACGGCGGCGGGCGTGGTCAACATGTTTCCCCACACGGCGCACGTCGAAAGCATCGCGGTGTTCGACCGGTCGGACGAGTGCTGAGGATTGGCCGCCGTGGCCATGCACGGGCCACGCGCGCGGTCAGCGATTAGCGTTGGGGGTGGTAGGGGCGGAGGGCGGCGAGGTGGCCGGAGCGGGTGGCGCCGACGGTTTGGCGGCAGAGGGGGCGACGACCTCCTCGCTCGGGCCGGTGGATTCGGTCGGTTGAACCGGGGCCGCCGGAGCGGCGGGCATCGCGGGGATGTTGTTTTCCCGCATGTACTCGTCCATTTCGCGCCAGCCGGCAAAGATCGCCGCCTTGGCCGCCCGCGGATTGGCGGCGTAACAGTCTTCCAGGCTGCGCTGGGTGTGGCGGCAGCCCGCACCGATCGCGCGCCCGTCGGCCTCGCGGCGCGCCGCCTGCTTGGCGGGCGTATCGACGCCGAGCATGTCACACCCCCCCAGCAGGGCCGCGCAGGCGAGTAAGGCTGCCACGGCCCGCACGCGCCCTGACCGGGCGGGTGGCGCTGGGGCCGGCACGGGCGGCGTGGACGCGACGGTGAGCAAGCGCATGGTCGGGATTGTCGGCCACCGGGGAGGGGCTGGCTACCCCATCCATGCACCAAAAAGCGGGCCAAAGCCAACGCTTTTGACCCGCTTGGTGCAGTGGAGGCGGCCCGGCCTCGGGCCGATCCGTTCCGTCGATCAGTCCCGTTCGCCGCCAAAGACGCCCAGCAGTGCGAGCAGGCTTTGGAAGATGTTGAACAGGCTCAGGTACAGTGACAGCGTCGCGGTGATGTAGTTGGTCTCGCCGCCATCGATGATGCGCTTGAGGTCGACCAGCAAAAAGGCGCTGAAGATGCCGATGGCCATGACCGACAGGGCCGCCATGAACGCCGTGCTGCCGACGAAGACATTGACCAGCCCGCCGATCAGCAGCACGATGGCGCCAAAGAACAGCCATTTGGCCAGGCCGTCGAGGTCGCGCTTGACGATCGAGGCCAGGTTAGCCATCACGAAAAACACCCCGGCCGTGCCACCGAAAGCCGTCATGATGAGCTGCGCCCCGTTGCCGAAGCCCAGTACCGCGGCCAGCAGGCGCGACAGCATCAGCCCCATGAAGAAAGTAAAGGCCAGCAACATGGCCACGCCCGTGGCCGAATGCTTGGTGCGCTCGATGGCGAACATGAAGCCGAAGGCGCCCGCCAGGAACACCAGCACCCCGACGCCGCCGGATAGGGCCGCCGTGATGCCGGTGCTCACCCCGATC
Source organism: Tepidimonas sp. (assembly GCF_036825565.1). Classification (GTDB taxonomy): domain Bacteria; phylum Pseudomonadota; class Gammaproteobacteria; order Burkholderiales; family Burkholderiaceae_C; genus Tepidimonas. Next base: position 2,641 of record NZ_DAISXZ010000107.1, read on the forward strand.
CAGGCGCCCAGCACCGTGGGCACCAGGCTCAATGCCAGCAGCCAGTAGGTGTTGCGCAGCACGCGCTGGCGCTCGCCGCCGGCGACGGCGGTGCCCGGGCGCGTGGAGACAGTGGTCAGGCTCGTGGATCGATCACTCCTGTGGTAAGAAGGACAAGGGACAGTGCGGTAAGTTTGCCAGTATCTCGAATCTTTTGCTCAAGAGAAGTTCATGAAAACCCGCGCCGTGCTCGAACTCGCCGACGTCAAGGCCATCGCCGCCGCCGCCGAAGCGGAGGCCCTGAAAAACCACTGGGCGGTCACCATCGCCATCGTGGACGAGGGCGGTCATTTGTTGTGGCTGCAGCGTCTGGATGGCGCGGCCCCCATTTCGGCCCACATCGCACCCGCCAAGGCCCGAACGGCGGCCCTGGGTCGGCGTGAGAGTAAGGTCTACGAGGACGTCATCAACCAAGGGCGCACGTCCTTTTTGTCCGCGCCCACGCTGGAGGGTCTGCTGGAAGGTGGCGTGCCGATTGTCCACGAGGGCCAGGTGATTGGCGCCGTCGGCGTCAGCGGGGTCAAGTCGAGCGAGGACGCCCAGATCGCTCGCGCCGGGATCGCCGCGCTCGGGCTGTGACCCCGCGCCGCGGCGCGCGGCGCGTTCACGGCTGCTCGGTGACGAAACCGATGCTGTGCAGCCCGGCGCGCTGGGCGGCCGCCAGCGCCAGCGCCACCCGCTCGTAGCGTACCGCGCGGTCCCCGTGCAGTTGCAGCGGGGGCTGCGGGTCCTGGACGGCGGCTTCGGCCAGCCGCGTCGCCAGTTCCGCGTCGCTCACCGGCGCATCGTTCCACAGGTAGCGGCCGTCGGCGTCGATCGTCAGCCGCACGGCCTCGGGGGTGGGGGCCTGCTTTTGCGCCGCCGCTTTCGGCAGGTCCACCGGTACCGCATGCTTCATCACCGGGATCGTGATCAGAAACACGATCAGCAGCACCAGCATCACATCGATCAGCGGAATCATGTTGATTTCGCTGAGCAGCTCGCCGTCGTCCGGGTCGTTGATCGAAAACGCCATGGTTGCTCTCCGTCGTGGGTGCGGTCAGCGGCCGTCGCTGCGCAGGGGGCGCACCTTGCCGTCGTCCGCCGCGCCCCCAACCCGCGCCCCGGTCACGAAGTAGGCGTGCAGCTCGTGCGCAAAGCGGTTGACCCGGTGCACCAAGGCCTTGTGGCCGCGCACGAGCGCGTTGTAGCCGAGTACGGCGGGGATGGCGACGGCCAGGCCCAGCGCGGTCATGATCAGCGCCTCGCCGATGGGGCCGGCCACCTGGTCCAGGGCCGCCGAGCCGCTGGTGCCGATGCCGATCAGCGCGTGATAGATGCCCCAGACGGTCCCGAACAGTCCCACGAACGGGGCGGTCGAGCCCACCGACGCCAGAATCCATAGGCCCGCCTGCAGCCGGGCGACGAAGTCGTCGATGGCGTGGCGCAGGGCGCGCGTGACCCACTCGCTGACGTCGAAGCCGTCGTGCAGTTGCGGGGCGCGCTCCCCGTCTAGCCCGCGGATGTGCGCCGCTGCCTCGTGGCCCTGCGTGGCCAGCAGATAAAACGGGTTGTCGCTGCCATCGCCCAGCCGGGCCAGCCCGTCGGCGAAGTCGCGGCTGTGCCAGAAGGCCTCGACCTGTCGGGCCTGGGTGCGGTGTCGGCGCAAATCCAGCGCCTTGAGCACGATGACGACCCAGGAGGCCACGGACATCAGCAACAGCAGCACCGCAATGGTGCGGATGACGCCATCGCCCTGGGCCCACAGGTGAGCCAAGCCAAAGGCGGCGGGGGTGAGGTTGGTTTCCATCGCGGGTCACTCCAGGACGAATTGAATCGGGATCAGATACCACATGGCTTCCGGCACGCCGTTGCGTTTGCCGGGGACATATTTCCAGCGCAAGACGGTTTGCAACGCGGCCTGGTCCAGCCGCTCGAAGCCGCTGGAGGTGCGGACTTCGGCGGCCGAGGCCGTGCCGTCGGCTTCGATGCGCACGCGCACGACCACCTTGCCCTGTTCGCCCAAGCGCCGGCTCAGGGGCGGATAGGGTGGGGGCGGATTGCTCAGGTAGGCTGCGCTGGCCGAGGGCAAGTCGATCCGGGCG
>NZ_DAISXZ010000108.1:0-4705 GCF_036825565.1 Tepidimonas sp.
CGTTGGACCCCAAGCCGTGCCGGCCATCCCGCCCGGGACCGTCCGCCGGCCCGCCCCGCCAGGAGCCCCGTTGCCGTGATCACCGAACTGGAATTCCGCAGCCTCGCCGCCGAAGGCTACAACCGCATCCCGCTGATCGCCGAAGCCTTCGCCGATCTGGAAACCCCCCTGTCTCTCTACCTCAAGCTGGCCCACGCCACCCACGGTGGCCGCAACAGCTTTTTGCTGGAGTCCGTCGTCGGCGGCGAGCGCTTCGGCCGCTACAGCTTCATCGGCCTGCCGGCGCGCACGTGGCTGCGTGCCTATGGCTTCGGCGAAGCCGCGCGGACCGAGGTCGTGCGCGACGGCACCGTCGTCGAGACGCTGGGCGGCAACCCGCTGGATGCCATTGCCGCCTACCAGCAGCGCTTTCGCGTGGCGCTCAGCCCCGGGCTGCCGCGGTTTTGCGGCGGGCTGGCGGGCTATTTCGGCTACGACACCGTGCGCCACATCGAGCGCAAACTCGCCGGCACCTGCCCGCCGGATCCGCTCGATCTGCCCGACATCCTGTTGCTGCAGACCGAGGAGCTGGCCGTCATCGACAACCTCTCGGGCAAGCTGTATCTGATCGTCTATGCCGATCCCGCCCAGCCCGAGGCCTACGCCAGCGCCAAGCGCCGCCTGCGCGAGCTCAAGGACCGCTTGCGCTACTCGGTCAGCGCCCCGTCCGTAAAGGCCGGCGATGCCTACCCCGAGCAGCGCGAGCGCGGCAAAGCCGATCTCTTGGCGGCCGTCGACGAGGCCAAGGCCTTGATCCAGCAGGGCGATTTCATGCAGATCGTGATCGGCCAGCGCATCCACAAGCCCTTCCGGCACAGCCCGCTGAGCCTGTACCGCGCGCTGCGCTCACTCAACCCCAGCCCGTACATGTACTACTACAACCTAGCCGGGGCCGATGCGCGCGGCAGCGACCTGCATGTGGTGGGTGCCTCGCCCGAAATCCTGGTGCGCCAGGAGCGCACCGACGAAGGGGTGAAGGCCACCATCCGGCCCCTGGCCGGTACGCGGCCGCGCGGCGCCACACCCGAAAAGGACAAGGCCGCCGAGCAGGACTTGCTGGCCGATCCTAAGGAGCGCGCCGAGCATGTGATGCTGATCGACCTGGCGCGCAACGACATCGGCCGCATCGCGCAGATCGGCACCGTCAAGGTGACCGAGGCCTTTGCGGTGGAGCGCTACAGCCACGTCATGCACATCGTCAGCAATGTCGAGGGGCTGCTGCGCCCGGGTCTGACCAGCATGGACGTGCTGCGTGCCACCTTCCCGGCCGGCACGCTCACCGGCGCGCCCAAAGTGCATGCCATGGAACTGATCGACCGGCTGGAGCCGACCAAGCGCGGCATCTACGGCGGCGCGGTCGGCTACCTGAGCTGGGCGGGCGACATGGATCTGGCCATCGCCATCCGAACCGGCGTCGTGCACGACGGCACACTCTATGTACAGGCCGCTGCCGGTGTGGTGGCCGACTCCGTCCCGGAGCTGGAGTGGAAGGAAACCGAGCACAAGGCCCGCGCCCTGTTGCGCGCCAGCGAACTGGTCGAGGAGGGGCTGGAATGAGCCGCATCAAGCTGCTGATGGTGGACAACTACGACTCGTTCACCTACAACCTGGTGCAGTACTTTGGCGAGCTGGGCGCCGAGGTAGAAGTGTTCCGCAACGACGAGATCACGCTGGAGGGCATCGCCGAGCGCGCGCCGGACCGGCTGGTGATTTCGCCGGGGCCGTGCTCTCCGGCGGAAGCGGGCATCTCGGTGGCGGCGATCCGCCACTTTGCCGGCCGCGTGCCGATCCTGGGCGTGTGCCTGGGGCACCAGAGCATCGGCGCGGCGTTCGGTGGGCGCATCGTGCTCGCGCGCGAGCTGATGCACGGCAAGACCAGCCTCATCACCACCACGCAGGAGGGCGTGTTTGCCGGCCTGCCGCGCCAGTACACCGTCAACCGCTACCACTCGCTGGCCATCGAGCGCGCCACGCTGCCGCCGCAGCTGGCCATCACCGCCTGGTGCGACGACGGCGAGATCATGGGCGTGCGCCACCGGGATTTGCCGGTGCAAGGCGTGCAGTTCCACCCCGAAAGCATCCTGACCGAGCACGGCCACGCCCTGCTGCGCAACTTCCTGCAGTCCCCCTGACCCTTTCGCCGATCCGTCCTCCAGGAGACCCCCATGCCCCACCGACACGTCATCACGCCGCAGGAGGCGCTGCAACGCGTCATCGAACACCGCGAGATCTTCCACGACGAGATGCTGCACCTGATGCGGCTGATCATGAGCGGCGAAATCTCCCCGCTGATGACCGCCGCCATCATCACCGGTTTGCGCGTCAAGAAGGAAACGATTGGCGAGATCACCGCCGCCGCCCAGGTGATGCGGGAGTTCTCCACCAAGGTCCATGTGGAGGACACCACCCACCTGGTCGACATCGTCGGCACCGGCGGTGACGGCGCGCACACCTTCAACATCTCCACCGGCGCCATGTTCGTCGCGGCCGCGGCGGGCGCCAAGGTCAGCAAGCACGGCGGGCGCAGCGTCAGCAGCAAGTCCGGCAGCGCCGATGTGCTGGAAAGTCTGGGCGTCAACATCAACCTGCCGCCGGCCGCCATCGCGCAGTGCATCCGCGAGGTCGGCATCGGCTTCATGTTCGCGCCCAACCACCACCCGGCCATGAAGAATGTCGCCCCCGTACGGCGGGAGATGGGCGTCAAAACCCTCTTCAACATCCTTGGCCCGCTGACCAACCCGGCCGGCGCCCCCAACATCCTGATGGGGGTCTTCCACGCCGATCTGGTCGGCATCCAAGTGCGAGCACTCCAGCGCCTGGGCACCCAGCACGCGCTGGTCGTCTATGGCAAGGACGGTATGGACGAGGTCAGCCTGGGCGCCGCGACCATGGTCGGCGAGCTCAAGGACGGCGAGATCATCGAGTACGACATCCACCCCGAGGACTTTGGGCTGGCCATGGCCAGCCACCGGGCCTTCCAGGTGAGCACGCCCGAGGAATCGCGCGCCAAGCTGCTGGCGGTGCTGGACGGTGAGCCCGGCCCGGCGGCTGACATCGTCGTCTTCAACGCCGGCGTGGCGCTCTACGCCGCCGACGTCGTCGATTCGATCGAAGCCGGCATCGCCCGCGCCCGCGCGGCGCTCGCCTGTGGCGCGGCCAAGTCCAAGCTGGAGCAATTCGTCATGGCTGCGCACCGGCTGGGCGCGGAGACGGCCGCATGAGCGACATCCTGCAGCGCATCTGCGCCACCAAGCGCGAGGAGGTGGCCGTCGCATCCGCGCGCACGCCCCTGGCTGCCGTGCGCGCGCGCGCCGAAGCCAGCCGGCGCGCCGACCCGCCGCGCGACTTCATCGGCGCGCTGCGCGCCGCGCAGGCCGCCGGGCGCGCCGCCGTCATCGCCGAAGTCAAGAAAGCCAGCCCCTCCAAGGGCGTACTGCGCGCCGACTTCGACCCGGCGACGATCGCCGCCAGCTATGCGCGCCACGGCGCGGCCTGCCTGTCGGTGCTGACCGACGTGCCGTACTTCCAGGGCCACCCGGACGACTTGCGCCAGGCGCGCGCGGCGGCGCCGTTGCCGGCGTTGCGCAAGGACTTCCTCGTCGATCCCTACCAGGTGTGGGAGGCGCGCGCGTTAGGGGCGGACGCCATCCTGCTGATCGCGGCCTGCCTGGACGACGCGCAGATGGCCGACTTCGAGGCGATCGCGCTGGAGCTCGGCATGGCGGTGTTGGTGGAGGTGCACGACGCGGCGGAGCTGCAGCGCGCGCAGCGCCTGCGCACGCCGCTCATCGGCGTCAACAACCGCGACCTGCGCACCTTCCAGGTCTCGCTGCAGACGACGCTGGACCTGCTGCCGCAGCTGGGGCCGGGGCGGTTGCTGGTGGCCGAAAGCGGCATCGCCAAGCGCGACGACGTGCACCGCCTGCGCGACGCCGGCGTGCCGGCCTTCCTGGTCGGTGAGGCGTTCATGCGCGCCGACGACCCTGGCGCGGCGCTGGCCGCGCTGTTCGACGCATGAGCGGGGCGACGCTGATGGCGCCGCTTGCGGCCGCGCCGGGCCTCACGGTTTACCACCAGCCCTGTCCTGGCGCCACCACCGGCTTCGTCTTCATCTGTCCGGGCCGCTTCGAGGCACAGCGCGGCTACCCCTGCGCGGCCGGCACCGGCGCCAACCTCGCGCGTGTGCTCGCGGAGCTGCACCGCCGCGACCCACGGCGGTTTGCCTCGCCGCATCGCGCCGCCTACGTCGTCACCAACGTGTGGCCGCAGGTCGAATACCCGGCGCTCACCGGCCGCTCGGTGCCCACGGTGGCCGAAGTGCTGCAGCCGGCCAATTTGGAGCGGCTGGCCGCCGAACTGGCCGGCCTGCGCTGGGTGGTGGCCTGCGGGGCGCAGGCCCACGCCGCCGTGCGCGCGTTGCGCGACGGGGGGCGACTGACGGCCGACATCGCCTGCGCGCGCCACCTGAGCCAGCGGTCCATCAACAGCATCCGCGCCGGCACCGACACCGCCGGCCGTATCGCGCACTGGTGCGCCGCGGTGCTGCAACAATTTTCCCCGGAGGTCGAAAGCGTGCCGCAAAACGTGGCATAATCTGAGGCTCTCGCCGGAGGGGTGCCCGAGTGGCTAAAGGGGGCAGACTGTAAATCTGTTGGCTTACGCCTAC
>NZ_DAISXZ010000109.1:0-4578 GCF_036825565.1 Tepidimonas sp.
GAGCTGCCCTTGGGCGTGCAGCTGCACGAAGCGATCCCGGTCCGGAAAGCCCGCCGGATCCCCGGCGCGCATCTGCACCTGCATGTCCGTGTCGATGACCCCGGGCGCCAGCGAGACGATGCGTGCCCCGCGGGGGCGGCGGGCCTCGTCCAGCGCCGTGCAGCGGCTGAAGTGGTCCAGCCCGGCCTTGACCGCACAGTAGATGGACTGCCCCGCCATCGCGTAGCGCCCCAGACCCGAGGAGATGTTGAGCACCCGCCGCGGGCCATCCCAGTCCTGCGCCTGCACCCAGTGGTCGGTGGCACGCAAAAAGGTGGCCGTCAGGTGCATGGGCGCTTCCAGCCCCACGCGCAGGGCGCGCGACAGCGCCTCGGCCGGGCTGGACTGCAGCGGACCGATCGGTGGCAGCACGGCGGCGTTGTTGATCAGCGTCGCGCTGGCCAGCGTGGCCGGCGCCAGCGTGTCGAGCCAGCGGGCCAGCCGCTCGGCGGCCTCGGCCGGCTCGGCCAGATCCTGGCTCCACTGCTCCAGGTGGGCGCCGCTGCGCACGGCCAGCGTGGCCAGCGTCGGGTCGGGCCGGCGTTCGATGGTCAGCAGCAGCCGATCCGGGCCCAGCAACTGCTCGGCCATGGAGCGGCCCAGCCCGCGCGAGGCCCCGGTCAGAATGGTCAGGTGACGACGGTTCATGCCGGCATTCTGGCACCGGTGGCCGCAGGCGCGCTGAACCATAATCGGGATCCCATGTGGATCGACACCCACTGCCACCTCGATGCGCCCGAATTCGGCCCCGATGCGCTGGCCGAGCGCGCGCGGGCCCGGGCGGCGGGTGTGGCGTGCTGTGTGCTGCCGGCCGTGCAGGCGCGCGACTTTGCCGCGGTGCGTGCGCTGGCCCATCAAACGGGGGACGCCTACGCCCTGGGCATCCACCCGCTCTATGTGCCGCAGGCCACCGACGACGACCTGTGCCGGCTGGAGCAGGCGCTGGCCGATGCGCGCGACGACCCCCGGCTGGTGGCGGTGGGCGAGATCGGCTTGGATTTTTTCGTGCCCGAGCTGTGCACCGAGCCCATGCGCGCGCGCCAGCAGCACTTCTATCGCGCGCAATTGGGGCTGGCGCAGCGCTTTGGCCTGCCGGTGATTCTGCATGTGCGGCGTTCGGCCGATGCGCTGTTGGCGGGCCTGCGCGCCCAGGCCGCCAGCGGTCGCCCGGTCAGCGGTGGGATTGCCCACGCCTTCAGCGGCAGCCTGCAGCAGGCGCAGGCCTTCGTGGCGCTGGGCTGGCGTCTGGGATTCGGGGGCGCGGTGACGTTCGACACCGCGCGGCGCCTGCGCGAGCTGGCGGTCACGCTGCCGCTGCAGGCGCTGGTGCTGGAGACGGACGCCCCCGACATTCCGCCCCAGTGGCTGTATGTGACGGCCGCTGAGCGTGCCGCGGGCCGCCCCCAGGGCCGAAACACGCCGGCGGAGCTGCCGCGCATTGGGGCCGAGATCGCGCGGCTGCGCGGCCTGCCCCCTGCGGCCCTGGCCGCCGCCACCTGGGCCAATGCCTGCGCGGCGCTGCCCCGGCTGGGGGCCATGCTCGGCCCAGCCCCGGGGGCGGCGGCATGAGCACTGCACCGCGTCTGCAGGGGCTGCCGCCGGTGCTCGGCCCGGGGACCCGGCGGCTGGTGCTGGGCAGCTTTTCCCGCGTGGCCTCGCTGCAGGCGCAGCAGTACTACGCGTATCCACAGAACCAGTTCTGGAAGATCCTGGGCGCCCTGTGGGTCCTGCCGCTGCCGGCCTGGCCCCACCAGCGATGCGTGGCAGCGTTGCGGGCCATCGCCCACAACGGCGGCGCGAGCTGGCACCACGCGCGCCACACCCGTGCGCTGGGCGTGCCGGTGGAGCGCCTGCCGTCCACCAGCCCCGCCTACGCGAGTTGGAGTCTCGCACGCACGACTGCCGCGTGGGCCGAGGTGTTGGCCCGCCACGGCATCCCGGTGCATGCCCCGCCGCAACCGACCGACGCACGATGACGCCAGCCCATTCCCGCGCCGCGCCGCCGCTGCCCAGCGTCACCTTTTCCGAGGAGGGGCCGCTGCGCCACCTGCACCTGGGCAGCACGCCGTGGATCCAGGGCAGCATGCGCCTGGACCGGCCCAACGACCTGGCGCTGGAGTATGTGCAGCGCATGATGGCCTGGCTGCTTTTCGTCGAGCCGGACAGCGTCGCCGCGCGCCGCGCCCTGCAATTGGGTCTGGGGGCGGCGGCCATCACCAAGTTCTGCCATCGGCGGCTGGGCATGGACACCACGGCCGTGGAGCTCAATCCCCAGGTCGTCGTGGCCTCCCGCACCTGGTTTCGCCTGCCGGCGGATGGCCCGCGCCTGCGCGTGGTGGTGGGCGATGCGGCGGACTGGGTGCGCCATTCGCCCTGGCAGGGCACGGTGGATGCGCTCGCCGTGGATCTGTACGACCACGACGCGGGCGCCCCCGTGCTGGACAGCGCGGCGTTCTATGCGGACTGCCGCGCGCTGCTGACCGACGACGGCGCACTCACCGTCAACCTGTTTGGCCGGCGCGCCAGCTTCGAGCGGTCGCTCGCCGCGCTGGAACAAGCCTTTGGTCGCGAGGCGCTGTGGGTCTTCAAGCCCACGGCCGAGGGCAACACCGTGGTGTTGGCCCAGCGCACCCCGCAACGCCCCGCGCGCGAGGAGCTGGCCGCCCGGGCCGACGCCATCCGCCGCCGCTGGCGCTTGCCCGCACCGCACTGGCTGCGCAGCCTGCAGCCGTTGGAGCCCTGATGTCGCCCCCCTCGCCATCCCCTGCCGCGCGCCGCGTCGGCCTGCTGCTGGCGGCGGGCGGCGCCATCGCATTCAGCGGCAAGGCGATCATCGTCAAGTTGGCGTACCGCTACGGGGTGGACGCGGTGACGCTGATCATGTACCGCATGCTGTTTGCGTTGCCGCTGTTTTTGGCGATGCTGTGGTGGGCGACGTTTCGCCAGCGCCAGCCGGTCGTGCCGCTGACGCGGGCCGACTGGCGCGGCATCGTCTGGCTGGGGTTCACGGGCTATTATGCGGCCAGTTTTCTGGATTTTTGGGGCCTGCAGTACATCAGCGCCAGTCTGGAGCGGCTGATTCTGTACCTGAACCCCACGCTGGTGCTGCTGCTGGGCTGGGTCTTGTACCGACGTCCCATCACCGGACGTCAAGCCGGCGCCATGGCGCTGAGCTATGCCGGCGTGCTGCTCGTCTTTGGCCACGAGGTGCGGTTCGACGGCTGGTCCACGGTGACCGGCGCCGCGCTGGTGCTGGGCAGCGCCGTCAGCTACGCGGTCTATCTGGTCTACAGCGGCCAGATGGTGCAGCGGCTGGGCTCGCTGCGGCTGGTGGGCTGGGCCACCACGGTGGCCTGTCTGCTGTGCCTGCTGCAATTCGCGCTGCTGCGCCCGCTGTCGGCGGCGTGGGTGGCGCCGCCCGTCATTGCGTTGTCGGTGGCGAATGCCGTGTTGTGCACCGCGGCGCCCGTGGTCATGGTGATGATGGCCATCGAGCGCATCGGCCCGGGCCTGACGGCGCAAACCGGCATGATCGGCCCGCTGTCCACCATCGCGTTGGGCGTGCTGGTGTTGGGCGAGCCGTTCAACGGCTGGATCGTGGCCGGCACCGCGCTGGTGCTGGCCGGGGTGTTGTGGGTGAGCCGCGGCGCTGCGCGCTGACTCGTCGACGTTACTTGGCCAGTTCGGCCTGCGTCGCGGCGTCCAACTGACCCGTTTGTGGTAGGTTGCGGCTGGCCTGGAAGGCGCGCAGGGCGGCCCGTGTTCGGTTGCCCATCTTCCCGTCGGGGGTTCCAATGTCGTACCCCAGTTGTGCCAGTTTGCGTTGGGCGTCAAGCAAGCTCAAGGCACCTGCGGTGCGAGGCGCGGCTGCCGGGGCCGGGGTCGCTGGTGCTGCGCCGTCCACCTGCAGTCGTCCGCCTGTTCCCAGACCTCGATCTCCCATGGACTGCGCGGCGTAATTTCGCAGCGCCTGGATCATCTGGTTGTACGCGTTGACGAACGCGGCCACGATTACCTTGCCTTGTGGGGTGTTGGTGTAACCCCCCAGGCCCGCCCCTAGGCCACCGCCGATGGCGAAACCGCCGAGTGAAAAATCGGTGTTGGAAGAACTCCCCTCTGCCGCGGATACCTGTACGCCCGAGCGGTTATCGGTCAGCAACAGCACGGTTGCCGCCTCGTTTTTTCGGATGCCGCCGGCGATCAGGCCAGCCCAACCCCCGATAGTCGCCCCAATGTTCTGGGTACCTTTCTGGTCGAAGATGATTTCCGGTGTGATCGAATAATCAGCAGCTACCATCTGGCCCTTGCCGAAATTGCTGCCTTGGCGCAACTCGCCACTCTGCTGGAGTTGTCGCTCGGTGTTCATATTGTTCATCGCCCGCCCGCGCTCGACGACGATGAAGCAATTGCTCTGTTGCACCAGCAGTCGCAGCACCGGAACTGTCATGTCCCGGATGATTATGGGGTCGCTTTTGGAACAAATCCTGTACCGCCCGCAGTAGATTGGACACAGATTTGCAGTTCATGCAGCCTTCCGGA
>NZ_DAISXZ010000110.1:0-4483 GCF_036825565.1 Tepidimonas sp.
CCATCAGCGTCAGCACCCCCAGCCCGGCAAAAATGGCGGCCGCCACCCCATGCACCAGCCGCATCGGAATGCGGTTGGCCAGCTTGTCACCCACGAATACCGCCGGCACGTCGGCGATCAACATGCCCAGCGTGGTGCCGATGACCACCATCAGCGGCGCGGCGTAGTGCACCGCCATCGCCACGGTGGCAATCTGCGTCTTGTCGCCCATCTCGGCCAGGAAGAAGGTCACCAACGTGGCCCCAAAGACGCCGAAGCGCCGCGCGATCGATACCTCGTCCTCCTCGATTTCGTCGGGGATCAGCGTCCAGACGGCCATCGCGATGAACGACAAGCCCAGCACCCAGCGCAGCACCTGGGGGCTGACGGTGGCGGTGATCCAGGCACCCAGCGCACCGGCCAGGCCGTGGTTGGCCACCGTCGCGACCAGGATGCCCAGGATGATCGGCAGCGGCTTTTTGAAGCGGGCCGCCAGCAGGAAGGCGAGCAGCTGCGTTTTGTCGCCGATTTCGGCCAGGGCGACGACGCCCGTCGAGACGAAGAGAGATTCCATGGACAGTTCCCGGCCGGAGCAAAGACGAACGACCACGGCGCATCCCCGGCCGAGTCGGAGGCACCCTGGTCAAAGGTCTTGCCAAGTCCGGAAACCGCCTGCGCCATGGCAAAGATGCCAAGCATGTTGACGCAGGCCTCTGGCGGTCGCAGAGCGGCTACTCCCCAGTGACGGCAGGGATTGTACAAACAAGTAACCGTCACCCTTGTCAAGAGCCTGCAGGGTTTGGCCTGGAGCTATTAGTTGGCATGAAGGGAGGGATTCCAAGGCTGGCCGGTTCTGACCATGGCGTTGAGGATGGTCAGCAGCTTGCGCATGCAGGCCACCAGTGCGACCTTGGGACGCTTGCCGGCGGCGATGAGGCGCTCATAGAAGGCCTTGATGACCGGGTTGCGGCGGCTGGCGGCCAGTGCGGCCATGTACAGCACGCGGCGCACCTCGAAGCGGCCGCCCTGGATGCGTCGTCGGCCCCGCAGGGTACCGGAGTCGTGGGCCATGGGAGCCACGCCTGCCAGGGCAGCGATCTGACGCCGGTTGAGGCGGCCCAGCTCGGGCAGCTCAGCCAGCAGCGTGGCGCTGGCCACCGGGCCGATGCCGCCGGCCGACTGCAACAGTGCATCGAGCTGGGCAAAGTGCTGGCGCACGTGGTGCCGCATCTGCGCATCGATGTCGTCCAGCTGCGCCTGGATGGTGGCCATGACGGCCTGGATGCTGGGATGCAGCCCCTTGGGCGTGATCTGCAGCCGCTGGCGCTCGCTCAGGAGCATGGCCAACAGCTGGCGCCGCCGGGTCACCAGCGCGGCCAGCCATTGCTGCTGCGGCTCGGGCAGCGGCCGCAGCAGCCGCTGCAGCTGGCCGCGGCGCAGCAAGACCTCGCCATACTGCGCCAGCATGCGCGCATCGATCGCATCGGTCTTGGCCAGGCAACCCATTGCCTTGGCAAAGTCGCGCGCCTGGCGTGGGTTGACCACCGCCAGCGGCAGGCCTGCGGCCTGCAGCGCGCAGGCCAGCTCGGCCTCGTAGCCGCCGCTGGCCTCCATCACCACCAGCGCCACACCCAGGGGCTCAAGCGCCGCAGCCAGCGCCGAGTGGCCCTCGGCATCGTTGGGCAATCGCCGCACATCGAGCTCAGCGCCCAGCACCGCCACATCGACATGCGCCTTGGCCACGTCGATGCCCACCACCACCACAGAGGAAGCAGACATGGTCTTCAGATCCCTTGCTTGTGCATGCGCGCTCAGGCTGGCGCGCCTAACCGTTCGGGTTTGGAGGAAGACCAGGACGGCGGCCGTGCGCTGTGTACTCATGCACGGGCTCGCAGGCCCCAGCGCCAACCAAACTGCACGGCCCGCTCTGGCCGCCTCACCAGCGCCCAAACTCTACCGCACTGATCATGGGTGAACATACAAGCGACATCCGCATCCAGAAGACCGGCGAGCCCGACATCCTGCAGACCAGCGACGGCAGGCTGACCTTGTCCGTGCCGATCCAGATCAAACGCCGCAGCGGCCGCAAGCTGGTCACCTTGCCAAACGGCGAAACCGCGCCGGTTAGACCGTGGGACGTAGCACCGACCTCCATCCAACTGGCGCTGGCCAGGGGCCACCGCTGGCTGGCGATGCTGGAGTCAGGAGAGGCGAAGTCCTTGAAGGAGATCGCCACGCGGGAGGGGATCGACAACAGTTACGTCAGCCGCATGGTCAACCTGACCACGTTGGCGCCCGACATCGTAGCTGCCATCCTCGATGACACACTGCCGAACCACATCACGTTGTTCGATCTAGCGGTTGATCCGCCGGCGCTGTGGGATGAGCAGCGAGCACGCGTCGGGCTTTGACTCGTTTTACCCCACCATTGATGACCAGGGTCCGCCAGCCGGCCAGTGTTGCGGGTAGTCGGCTTCAGCGTTCGCTGCCGCGATGACTGGAAGCAGAAAATCTCGAAGCGATGCCACGACGTCCTCCAAGCGCAGCGCTTCGAGTCTGTTCTTTCCTAGAAACGCCTGCCACTGCGTCTGCTTTTGCGCATCTTGCGCAAAACCATCCGTCAGGCCAAAGGGGACGTCCGGGGGCAACGTCGTTTTGCGTCGATCGAAGGTTGCCCGAATCGCGCGTCGCAGTGTGTCGCCGTCAAATTCGCTGTACCGCGACAAGATCCAAAGGTCGAAGTAATCCTTCATCCGGCTGTTGGCGATACCCAGCGAGGCCAACGCCTCCAGCTTTTCTGCCACCACGGTGTAGCGCGGATAGACGCGCAGTTTCGGCGCCGCAAACTCCGACAGCATCACGGGGTACTCGACATCTTCCGGCCCTGGCGTGACGGCATCGCCGAAACCGATGTCGACCTGAATAGGACAGCGTGCTCCATCGATCAGTCCGAGCAAGGTGACGCGCACGCCGGCGTAGTTGGCCTCCTTGCGGATCTCCGCCGCTTGAACGGTGTCCGGTCGAAACGTAACACCGTCGTCAGTCTCCATCGCGCAGACGTCCTTGAAGACGGCCTCGAGGTGCGGCAACTCGGCCGAACCAAAACCCAGAAAGTCCGCATCCCGCGTCGGCCGGTGCGGGATGTCGAACCACAAGTCGAACAGCAGCGCGCCTTTCAGCAGGAACTGGTCAGCATGGGGCGAGACGCTGAGTCGGTACAGCAGCCGCTCAAGGGCGTAGCGGGTCAAGACCAGATTGAAGTCTTGTCGGGTCTCGCGGGCGCGGGTGAGCAGGCGGGCCCGCACCGAAGCAGCCGTGTTGCGCTGGTTCATGACAGGCTTTCCATGTAGGGGCGCATCACATTGGCCACTCTGCAAAGCGTGGCATAGCGCCAGAGATCGTCCATGCTCACGCGCTTGGCTCGCCAGGCTTCCTGCAGGGCTTCCATCGCGACATCGAGGCCGATCTTGTTGCGGAACTTGAAGCAGTCGGCCACGGTGCGGGCGACGTTGGTCACGCGCACGGTCACGCCATCGATCCGGTGCTCTTCAATCCCATCAGTCAGCGCAGCGCCCGAGAAGCGCACGATGCGCAGCGGCGGATAGTCCATCTTCGGTGCACGCGCCTTGTTCGGAATGGCGAGCCAGACCTCGAATGGCGACTGCGTGGTGAGGTCGTGCACCCGCAGTGCCGACAGCAGGCAGACGATGGCTTGCGGGTGTTTGCGGGCCACCTCGGCCAGCGTGCCATGCTCGGATACGCGGCGATCGGGACGGGCGTACAGACCGCGACCCACGCGGACGAGCAGGCCCTGCCGAACCAGCCGCGTGAGGGCGACACTGGGCAGACCCAGCGCGTCGAGATCTCGCGGGCGTATGAGGCCGCGCTGGGCGGCGAGATCAAGAATGGTCTGGTGCGAAGTTTCCATGCTGCCATGATGTTGTATTACGTCGGTAGTTGTCAATATGTACCGACAAAACACAACCAAAGCGGTTTCCTTTGCTCCCCGATGCTGCAATCCAACCGCTTGATTCGTCCGCGCGTAACCCTTTGATCTGTATGGCGCTGACTTGTGGCCTTTGCGGACTTCTGGCCAGTTCCGGGGAGCGAGGTCGGAGCGAGGAATGGCCAGGAGAGAGTGGAATGTGGCCCGGAACGGGCTGAGAGGCTGACCGGCGTAGTCCGCAGGCTTCCGCAGGAACCCCCAACAACACGCGGGAGCTGGCGCAAATAGACAAGAAAAAGCCCCAACTGATAACAGTTGGGGCTTCAGTATTGGTGGTGCAGACGCGACCGGAATCCAACCCACTCTCTCAACGATTGAGCAATCCCGGGCAATCCTGCGGGTTGTTGTGGACGCAATGGCCCCGGCAATGAACGCCGGTCAGTCAGTGCAGGGCGGACTCTCACCTTGTGCGGCGCCGATTGACCGGTAGCGTCGCAGCCTACCTGTCGCATCCCGGATGATCACATAATACCCAGCCGCCGTGGATACCTGCTGGCA
>NZ_DAISXZ010000111.1:0-4471 GCF_036825565.1 Tepidimonas sp.
TGCGCAGGGCCTCGCCGGCACCGTCGAGGCCGTTTTCAAGCAGGGCGGCATAGGCGGCTTCCAAAGGATTCGTTTCGGCACGCATCGCCATGGGGGATACACGCCTTTCTGGAAGTCATGGCGCCAGACTCACTCGGGATTGAATTTACAGAAAGAACGATACATAACTTCCGCGGGCGCGGCGTATGATACGGGTGCCATGAACATCATCATCTTCGGCGCCGGGCGGGTGGGGGAGAGCGTGGCCGAGAGCCTGGTGTCCGAGCAGAACGACATCACGGTGATCGATCAGGACCCCGCGCGCGTGCGGGCGCTGGAGGAGCGGCTCGACCTGCGCGGCGTGGTCGGCAACGGCATCCAGCCCTCGGTGCTGGCCGAGGCCGGCGCCAAGGATGCCGACATGGTCATCGCCTGCGCGGCGCTGGACGAATCCAACCTGGTGGTGTGCAAGGTGGCGCACGACGTGTTCCAGGTGCCGACGACCATCGCCCGGCTGCGCTCGCCGGAATTCGAGGCGGGCGGCGCCTTGCTCGGCAAGAGCGGCTTTGCGGTCGATCACGTGATCTGCCCGGAAGAGTCGGTGATGCGCTACATCCACCAGCTCATCGACTACCCCGAGGCGCTGCAGGTGGTGGAGTTTGCCCAGGGGCGGGTGTGCCTGATCGTCGTGCGCGCGGCGGCCGGTGGGGCGTTGGTTGGCCACACGATCGGGGAGTTTCGCGACCGTTTCCCGCAGGCCGAGATGCGCGTGGTCGCCCTCTACCGGCTGGACGCCGAGGTGGAGGCGACCGCGCAGACCCGCATCCTGCCGGGGGACGAGGTATTCGTTCTGGCCGCCAGCGACCGCATCCGCTGGGTGTTGGCGGCCATCCACAACATCGACCAGCCGGTGCAGCGGGTGATGATCGCCGGCGGGGGCAAGGTCGGGCTGCGGCTGGCCCGCTCCCTGGTCGGGCAATGTCAGGTCAAGATCATCGAGAGCAACCCCCGGCGCTGCGAGTACCTGGCCAGCCAACTGCCCTCCAGCACGCTGGTGCTGCAGGGCGACAGCGTGGACGAAGCGTTGCTGGAGGAGGAAAACGTCGCTGACATGGACCTCTTCCTCGCGCTGACCAACGACGACGAGGACAACATCATGTCGGCCATGCTGGCCAAGCGGCTGGGCGCGCGCCGGGTGATGGCCCTGATCAACCGCCGCGCGTATGCCGAGATGATGCAGGGCAGCGCCATCGACATCGCGGTGTCGCCCGCGCAGACGGTGATCGGCGAGCTGCTGGCGCATGTGCGCCGCGGCGACGTGGTGGCGGTGCACAGCCTGCGCCGCGGCGCCGCCGAGGCGCTGGAGGGCGTGGCACGCGGCGACGTCAAGACGTCCCGCCTGGTCGGCCGGCGGGTGGAGGAAATCCGCCTGCCCAAGGGCGCACGCATCGGCGCCATCGTGCGCGGCGAGGGGCGCGATGCCGAGGTGCTGATGCCGCACCACGACACGCTGATCCGCACCGACGACCACATCGTCATCTTCATCCCCCACAAGCGCCTGGTGCGCGAGGTGGAAAAGCTGTTCCAGGTCGGGGCGACCTTCTTCGGCTGACGCCCGCGGCCCGCACCGCTCATCCGCACGCATGCAATCCCTCGGCCCCGCGCTCTACGTCTTTTCGCATGTGCTGATGGCCTTTGCCGTGGCCTTCGGGGTGCCGATGGCGTGGGCCTGGTTCCACGACGATCTGACGCACGAGCTGCAGTGGGCCGCGTGCGCGGGGCTGACCCTGGCCAGCGGCGCGGTGCTGTGGCTGATCACGCGCTCGCGCCGGCGCGAGCTGATGCCGCGCGACGGCTTTTTGCTGGTCAATCTGGTTTGGCTGGTGCTGCCGGCGTACTCCGCCGTGCCGCTGATGCTGATGGTGCCCGGCATCACTTGGCACCACGCCTATTTCGAGGCCATGAGCGCGCTGACCGCCACCGGCGCCACGGCGCTGTCCGGGCTGGAGCGCTTGCCAGTGTCGATCAACATCTGGCGTTGCTTTTTGCAGTACGTGGGCGGCCTGGGCGTGATGCTGCTGGTGGTGGCGGTGCTGCCCATGCTGGGCCTGGGGGGCATGCAGCTGTACAAGGCCGAGACGCCCGGCCCCATGAAGGATGCCCGTCTGACCCCCCGCATCGCCGAGACCGCGCGCGGACTGTGGGGGGTGTACTTCGGTTTTTCGGTGCTGTGCCTGCTGGCCTACCGCCGGGCCGGCATGGGCTGGGCCGATGCCTTCATGCACATGTGCTCGACCATGGGCTTGGCGGGGTTTTCGTCCTACGACGCCAGCATCGGCCACTTCCAGTCCGCCGCGGTGGAGTGGGTGGCCGTGGTGTTCATGGCGCTGGCGGGCATCAGCTTTCTGCGTTACTTCATGGTCCTGCGCGGGATGACGCTGCGCCCGCTGTGGAACGACCGCGAAATCCGCACCTACGCCATCGTGCTGGCAGCCTCCATCGCGCTGGTGACGCTGATGCTGCTGGCCGAAGGGGTGTACGCCGACGGGCCGACGGCCGTGCGGCAGGCGGCCTTCCATGTGCTGTCGCTGGCCACGACCACCGGCTACGCCACGACGGACTATATGCAGTGGCCGGTGTTCATCCCCGTGTTCCTGTTGTTTTTGGGGACCTTCGTGTCGTGCGCCGGGTCCACCGGCGGCGGGATCAAGATGGTGCGCATGGTGCTGCTGGTCAAGCAGGCGCGGCGCGAGCTGGTGCGCATCATCCACCCGCATGTGGTCAATCCGGTCACGCTGGGGGGGCAGGCCGTGCCGGCGCAGGTGATGGCGGCGGTGCTGGGCTTCATGCTCATCTACGGCGCCGCGACCATGGGGCTGACGTTTCTGCTGCTGTTGTCAGGACTGGATCTGGTGACGGCCCTCTCGGCGGTGGTGGCGACGGTCAATAACATCGGCCCCGGCCTGGGCGAGGTCGGCCCCGCCGGCAACTACGGCGGGTTGTCGCCGTTTCAGTTGTGGGTGCTGAGCTTTGCGATGCTGCTCGGGCGGCTGGAGCTGCTGAGCGTGCTGGTGCTGTTCACGCGGGCGTTTTGGCGGCGGTGAGGGGATCAGTGCCCGCCCAGCATCCAACCGCCCGCCGCGTACACCCCCACCAGCGCCCACACCGGCACCCGGCCGCTGCGCAGCAGCGCCAGGGCGGCGGCTGCGGCCACGGCCGTCGCGACCCCATGGATGGCGGCGTGGGCCGCGTGGGCGAGGGCGGCGGCCAGCAGCCCGGCCACGCCCGCGTGCACGCCCTCCAGCATGGGCCGCAGCCGCGGAGACTGGCACCAACGGGTCCAGCCGGGCAGGGTGCCGGCGAGCACCAGAAAAGCCGGGGCGTAGATGGCCAGCAGGGCCACGGTGGCGCCGGTCCAGCCGCCCAGGGGTGGCGTCAGGGCGGCGCCCACATAGCTGGCGATGGTCAGCATGGGTCCCGGCATGGCTTGTACCGCGCCATAGCCGGCCAGAAAGGTCTCTGCGCCGATCCAGCCAGGGCCCACCACTTCCGCCTGGATCAGCGGCAGCACCACATGACCCCCGCCGAAGATGAGCGCCCCGATGCGGTAGAACGCATCAGCCACGGGCCACCACCCGCCAGGGGGCCAAGCCGCCAGCATGGGCAGAACGGCCAGGCCCGCGCCGAACAGGCCCAGCCAGACGGCGCCCGCCCGGCGCCCGATGTCCACGGCCAAGGGGCTGGCAGGGGGTGCCCATCCCTGGCGGAAGGCCCACGCGCCAAAGCCGGCGCTGAGGGCGATCAGCACCGGCTGGGCCCAGGCGCTGGGCCACACCCAGGCGGCAACGCCCACGGTCGCGGCCCAGGCCAACCGCCGGCCGCCGGGGGCGTAGCTGCGCGCCATGCCCCAAACGGCATGAGCCACCACGGCGACGGCGGCCAGCATCAGGCCCTGCAGCAGACCCGGAGGCACGCGCGCGCCGGGGGCTGGGCCCGCCAGCCACAGGGCCAGCGCGGCCATTGCGATGGCCGAGGGCAAGGTGAAGCCGATCCAGGCTGCCAAGGCCCCCGCGTAGCCCTCGCGCAACAGCCCCAGCGCCATGCCCACCTGGCTGCTGGCCGGTCCGGGCAGCACCTGGCACAGCGCGACCAGATCACCGTAGGCCCGCGCATCCAGCCAGGCGCGGCGCTGCACGAATTCGCGCCGGAAGACCTCCAGGTGCGCCACCGGACCGCCAAAGCTGGTCAGGCCCAGGCGCAGGAAAAGCAGGGCGATGGCAAGGCACTCGCGGGCACGGTCGCGCGGGGACATGCCGCGATCATGCCCGATCGCCGGCGGCGGTCAGTACTGCTTGTAGGGCAGGAACTTGCCCGACAGCACGACGTGCACGCGGTCGCCCTTGGGATCGGGCTCGCGCGTGATGTCCATGCTGAAGTTGCGCATTCCACTGATGGCGGACAGTGATTCCATTGCCATCGCGGACAGCGTTCC
>NZ_DAISXZ010000112.1:0-4431 GCF_036825565.1 Tepidimonas sp.
AAGACACAGCCCGGCGCCGGCGCCCGAGCCCCCGTTCACGGGCAAGGTCTCGCTCGCGGCGAACGAGCGCGACTACCGCCGCGACGGCGCCCAGCACCTGTACGAACACTATGGCGACCGGGTGTTTCGCGGCAAGCTGCCCCCGCTGATCCAGGCCGTGGGCGTGATGCGGCTGGACATCGGCCCGCGCGGCGAACTGCGGCGGTTCGAATGGATGCGCGCGCCGGACCATGTGCCGCACGTCAAGGCCGAAATCGAACGGCTGGTGCGGGCGGCGGCCCCCTTCCCCGCCCCCCAGCGTCTGGGGAGCGTCAGCTACACCGACACCTGGCTGTGGGACAAGAGCGGCACCTTCCAGCTCGACACGCTGACCGAAGGCCAGCTCGACCGCATGCCCCCGCCACCGGCACGGGCGGCCCAGCCCACCACGAGCCCCGCGGCCAGCCGCCCGGCGGGTGCGGCCAAAACGCGCCAAGCGCCCACGACGGCGGCACGCAAGGCGCCGGCGGGCAGCGCCGCCACCCGCGTCGCGCAAGGCGAGGACGCGGCGGCCCAACCCGTTCAACTGCCGCGGTAGGTGGCATAGCTCCAGGGGCTGACCAGCAGGGGCACGTGGTAGTGCGCCTGCGGATCGGCCACCCCAAAATCCAGCGCCACGCGGTCCAGAAACGGCGGCTGCGGCAGCGCCACCTGGCGGGACCGAAAGTAGTCCGCCACCTCGAACACCAGCCGGTAGGTGCCGGCGCTCAGCTCGCCCGTGGCGAGCAACGGGCCGTCCGGGTTGCGCCCATCGGCGTTGAGCACCACGCGCTTGATCAGCCGGGGCTCGCCCGCGCCCGTGGCGAACAGGGAAACCGCCATGCCAGCGGCCGGGCAGCCGTGCATGGTGTCGAGGACGTGCGTGCTCAGGCCCATGGCGCCTCCAGATCGGGTTGTGTTGTGCACCAAAGTGTATACAGATTGCGGGCTTTGTGGCTATGATGCGCCCATGGCCCACACCAGCACCCGCGACATCGTCGATGCGCTGACGCGCGCCATCGTCGAGCACCGGCTGCTGCCGGGCACCAAACTGCCCGAACTGCGTCTGGCGGCGCACTTTGGCGTCTCGCGCACGCTGGTGCGGCAGGCCCTGCACCAGTTGGCGCAAAACCGCTTGGTACGGCTGGAGCCGGCGCGCGGTGCCTTCGTCGCCGCCCCCTCGGCGGACGAGGCGCGCCAACTGCTGGCCGTGCGCCGCACGCTGGAGGTGGACCTGGTGCGCGGGCTGGCGGGACGGCTCGGCGCCGCCGATCTGCACACCCTGCGCGAGCATCTGCGGGCCGAGCAGGACGCCATTGCCCGGCACGACGTCGCGGGCCGCAACCAGTTGCTGGGCGACTTCCACCTGCGGCTGGCCGAACTGTCGGGCAATCGGGTCCTGGCAGAGATACTGGGCGAGCTGCTCTCGCGCAGCGCGCTCATCACGCTGATGTACCAAAACGACCCGGCCGCCCGCCACTCCAGCGACGAGCACGTGGCCATCGTGGACGCGCTGGCTGCGGGTGACGGCGAGCGTGCCGCGCGCCTGATGGCCGAGCACCTGGAACACGTGGTGGCCGGCCTGTCGTTCGACCACCCCCGGCCCAGCGCCGATTTGGCGCTCGCGCTGACCTGACCCCCGCCCGACCCATGCCCACCGTGTACGACAGCACCGCCCCCTATCCGCGCGACCTGATCGGCTATGGCCGCCGCCCGCCGCACGCGCGCTGGCCGGGGGGCGCGCGCATCGCCGTGCAATTCGTCCTCAATTACGAAGAAGGCGGCGAGAACTGCGTGCTGCACGGCGACGCGGCCAGCGAGACGTTTTTGTCCGAAATGTTCGCGCCGGCCGCCTACCCCGACCGCCACCTGAGCATGGAGAGCATCTACGAGTACGGCTCGCGCGTGGGGGTCTGGCGCATTCTGCGCGAGTTCGAATCCCGCGGTCTGTCGCTGACCGTATTTGGCGTGGCCAGCGCACTGCAGCGCCACCCCGAGGTGGCGGCCGCCTGCCGGGCCGCCGGCCACGAAATCGCCTGCCACGGCCTCAAGTGAATACACTACCAGCAGGTGGACGAGGCCACCGAGCGCGCCCACTTGGCGCAGGCGGTGGCCATCCAGACCGCCCTGACCGGTGAGCTCCCGCTGGGCTGGTACGCCGGGCGCGACAGCCCGAACACACGGCGGCTGGTGGTGGACCACGGCGGCTTTCTGTACGACAGCGACTACTACGGCGACGACCTGCCGTTCTGGATGCGCGTGCGCCGCAGCGACGGTACCGTGGTGCCGCACCTGGTGGTGCCGTACACGCTGGACTGCAACGACATGCGGTTTTCGCTGCCGCAGGGCTATTCGCACGCCGATCCGTTCTTCCACTATTTGCGCGACACCTTCGACGCGCTGTATGCCGAGGGCGATCCGGACGGACTGGACCGCCCGCAGATGATGAGCGTCGGCATGCACTGCCGACTGCTTGGGCGCCCGGGCCGCATCGGAGCACTGCAGCGCTTTTTGGACCATGTGCAGCGGCATCCGCACGTCTGGGTGGCGCGGCGTGTGGACATCGCCCGCCACTGGCGCGACACCCACCCCTACCCCGCCGCTTTGGAGGGCACGGCATGACGACCGGCATCCCCGCCCTCGACGCCCTGAATGCCGCCCCTCTGGACGAGGCGTGCGCACGGCTGGACGGGCTGTACGAGCATTCGCCGTGGATCGTGCGCTCGGCGCTGGCGCGCCGGCCGTTCGCCACTCCTGCGGCTCTGGTCGCCGCCTGCGCCGACGTCGTGGAAAGGGCCGATGTGCAGGCGCAACCGGCGCTCATCCGCTCCCACCCGGAGCTGGCCGGCAAGGCCATGGTGGCCGGCACACTGACGGCCGAATCCACCAATGAGCAAAGCCGCGCCGGCCTGACGCACTGCACGCCCGAGGAATACGCGACGCTGCAGCGGCTCAACGCCGGGTACCGGGCCCGCTTTGGCTGGCCGTTCATTCTGGCGGTGCGCGGACCGCGCGGCCGGGGGTTGTCGCGCGCGCAGATCATCGCCGCCTTCGAGCGCCGGCTGCACGCGCACCCAGACGACGAGCGGCGCGAGTGCCTGCGGCAGATCCACCGCATCGCGGAAATCCGCCTGCACGACAAGCTGGGCTGGGAGCCCACCGCCGGCCATGCGGTATGGGACCAACTGGCGGCCTTGGCGCGCCACAGCGAACACCCGGAACACCTGACCGTGACCTATCTGAGCGCGGCGCACCGCGCCTGCGCGGCCGACATTGCGGGGTGGATGCGTGCGGCGGGCTGCGACACGGTGGACACCGACGCCGTGGGCAATGTGGTGGGGCGCTACGCCGGGCAGCGGCCCGATGCCCCGTGGTTATTGACCGGCAGCCATTACGACACGGTGCGCCGCGCCGGCCCCCACGACGGCCGGCTGGGCATTGCGGTGCCGCTGGCGGCGGTGCAGGCGCTGCACGCGCGTGGCGAGCGCCTGCCCTTCGGCATCGAGGTGGTGGCCTTCGCCGAAGAGGAAGGCCAGCGCTACCCGGCCACCTTTCTGGGCTCGGCCCCGCTGGTGGGAGCGTTCGACCCCGCCTGGCTGGACCTGACGGACGCGGACGGCATCCCCATGGCCGAGGCCATGCGCCGCGCGGGCCTGCCCGGCACCCTGGCCGCCATCGACGCCTGCGCGCGCGACCCGGGGCGCTACCTGGGCTTCGTGGAAGTCCACATCGAGCAGGGGCCGGTGCTGTCGGAGGCCAACCGGCCGCTGGGCATCGTCACCGGCATCAACGGCAGCGTGCGCTGGCTGGGCGAATACGCCGGCGTGGCCTGCCACGCCGACACCTCCCCGATGACGCAGCGGCGCGACGCCGCGGCGGGCGCCGCCGAGCTGACGCTGGCTGTCGAACGGTTGGCCCGTGAGCACCCGGGCACGGTCGGCACGGTGGGCATCTTGGAGGTACCCGCGGGTTCGATCAACGTGGTGCCGGGGCGGTGCCGTTTCAGCCTGGACCTGCGCGCCCCCACGGACGCCGCCCGCGACACCCTGGCGCAAGCGGTACTGGAAACCGCCCATGCAATCGCCGCGCAGCGCGGCCTGGCGCTGACGCTGCGCGAGACGCTGCGCGCCAGCGCCGCCCCGAGCGACCCTGCCTGGCAAGCCCGCTGGGAGCGTGCCGTCGCCGCCCTGGGGCTGCCCCTGCACCACCTGCCCAGTGGCGCCGGCCACGACGCGATGATGCTGCACCGCCGCCTGCCCCAGGCCATGCTGTTCGTGCGCGGCGAAAACGGCGGCATCAGCCACAACCCGCTGGAATCCACCACCAGCGACGACATCGAGCTGGCGGTGCAGGCCTTTGCACGCTTGCTGCGCGATCTGGCGGCCGAGTTGGCCTGACCACCCCTGCCGCCCC
>NZ_DAISXZ010000113.1:0-4305 GCF_036825565.1 Tepidimonas sp.
TCAGACACGTCTGTTTACCCCAATTTCGTGTCCAAAAGAATTGCGGGCGGGGCACTGGACGTCGCGATTGCGGTGGGCCACACCGACAGCGTCGGTTCCGATGCCTACAACGACCGCCTGTCGCTGCGCCGCGCCGAGGCGGTCAAGGCCTACTTGGTCAGCAAGGGTATCCCGGCCGACAAGGTGCGCACCGAAGGCCGTGGCAAGCGCGAGCCGGTTGCCGACAACGCCACGGCCGAGGGGCGCGCCAAAAACCGCCGGGTCGATGTGACCATCATCGAGACGGGACGGCCTGCCGGCCGTTGATGCCCGGGGCGTGGGGGTCAGCCACCCACGCCAGCGGCGTGGGCCTGCTGGTCGGCGTGGTAGCTGCTGCGCACCATGGCGCCCACAGCGGCGTGCGTAAAGCCCATCGCGTACGCCTGTTCCTCGAACATCTTGAACGTGTCCGGGAGCACGTAGCGCCGCACCGGCAGGTGGTGCCTGCTGGGGGCCAGATACTGGCCGATTGTCAGCATGTCGATGCCGTGCGCGCGCATGTCGCGCATGACGTCCAGGATTTCCTCGTCCGTCTCGCCCAGGCCGACCATCAGCCCGCTCTTGGTCGGCACATGGGGGAACAGGGCCTTGAATTTTTTGAGCAGGTTGAGGCTGAACGCGTAATCCGAGCCGGGGCGCGCCTGCTTGTAGAGTCGCGGCACGGTCTCCAGGTTGTGGTTCATGACATCCGGCGGCGCCGCCTTCAGGATTTCCAGCGCCCGGTCGTCGCGGCCGCGGAAGTCGGGCACCAAGATTTCGATGCGCGTGGCGGGCGAGAGCGCGCGCACGCGCTGGATGCAGGCGACGAAATGCCTCGCGCCGCCGTCGCGCAGGTCGTCGCGGTCCACGCTGGTGATGACGACATACTGCAGTTTCAGCGCGGCGATGGTGCGCGCCAGGTTCTCGGGCTCGTCGGGGTCGAGGGGGTCCGGGCGGCCGTGGCCCACGTCGCAGAACGGGCAGCGCCGGGTGCACTTGTCGCCCATGATCATGAAGGTGGCTGTGCCCTTGCCAAAGCACTCACCGATGTTGGGGCAGGAGGCTTCCTCGCACACGGTGACCAGTTTGTTGGCGCGCAGGATGTCCTTGATTTCGTAGAAGCGCGTGCTGGGGCTGCCGGCCTTGACCCGAATCCAGTCCGGTTTCTTGAGCGCGGGGGCGGACTCGACCTTGATGGGGATGCGGGCGGTCTTGGCCGCACTCTTTTGCTTGGCGGTCGGGTCGTAGCCGGCGGCAGGGGGCGTGGAGGTTTCGGCGTTCATCGGGGGTCCTGGCCGCGAAGGCGCGGCGTCGGTGGCGGCATCCGTGGCGGTGTCGTTACCGGTGTCATGGGTGGCGGCAGGTGGCGTCATGGGCGGGGCGCGAGCAACCGCAAAAGCTGCTGCGCCAGCTCGGCGCGCACATCGGCCAACGGCACGTCAACACCGATGGTAGCAAGGTCCACCGTGCGCAAGCCGGCGTAGCCGCAGGGGTTGATACGGGAGAAGGGGCTCAGGTCCATCGCGACGTTGAGCGCCACCCCGTGGTAGGTGCAGTGCCGGTGCACCTTGATGCCGAGGGCGCTGATCTTGCCCAGCCCCGCGAACGGGTTGCCGCCCGGGCGCGGCCCCACCAGCGCGGCGTGGGCATGGGGGTCGTCCAGGCGCACATAGATGCCGGGGGCCCCGGCCACCCGGTGCCCCGTGACGCCCCAGGCGGCCAGCGTGCGGATGACGGCTTCCTCCAACTGGTACACATACTCCTTGACGAAGTAGCCGGCGCGGCGCAGGTCGATCAGCGGGTAGGCCACCACCTGGCCAGGGCCGTGATAGGTGACCTGGCCGCCGCGGTTGGTGGCCACGACCGGGATGTCGCCCGGATGCAACAGATGTTCTGCGCGGCCCGCCAGCCCCTGGGTGAAGACGGGGGGGTGTTCGCAGAGCCAGATTTCGTCCGGGGTGTGCGGCCCGCGTCCTTCGGTGAAGGCGCGCATGGCCGCATAGGTGGCGTCGTAATCGGCCCGCCCCAGATCGCGCAGGGTCGCGCTCACAGCACCACCCGCACCATCGGGTGGGTGGTCAGCGTGCGGTACAGCTCGTCGAGCTGCGCGCGCGATGTCACCTGCACCGTGATGGTCAGACCCAGGTAGCGGCCGCTGCGGCTGACGCGCTGCTCGACGCTCGCTTCGTCGAAGTCGGGGTCGAACTGTCGCGCGACATGCGCCACGGCGCTGACGAAGCCGTCGACGTGCGCGCCCATTACCTTGATCGGGAAGCGGCACGGAAACTGGAGCAGGGGTTGGGCGTCGGACATGCGCAACGAAACGATAATTGGGGTTAATCCGTATAATAAAGAGCTTTGCCAGCGTGGCCAAAAGCTGCGCAGGTGCCACGTTCGCTGTCAGGCGTGCGTCATTCGAGGTGTCGATAATCTCAGGTTTGGCGGTGTCAGCAGACCGGTCCGTCCCTCCCGCTGCGTCCCGGCCGTCGTCGGTGACAGTGCCCCCACGTCCGCGGTTGGTCAAGGGGGCCGAAGGTGCCGAAGGGCGCTGGGCCGACGAGGACGCAGTTGGGGGCGATGCCGCCGACTTCAAGCCCCTGACGCCCGAAGAAGCGCGTCTGTGGCGGCAGCGGCACCCGGCGCTGTCCGTGTGGCGGGTCGTGGCGTGGCAAGCGGCGCTGGCGCTGCTGGTGTCGGCGGTGGCGGCTGTGGGGGTGCTCGTCGCGGGCGATGGGCGTTGGTCCCTGGTGGCTTCGGTGGCGTATGGCGCGTTGTGCGCTGTGCTGCCGTCGGCGGTCATGGCTTGGGGGGTGACGTCGGGCGCGTTGGCGCGTTGGCTGGGCGCGGCATTCCCTGGGGTGGCGCGGGCGTCGCTGGCGGGTTGGTTGTGGTGGGAAGGGGTCAAGGTGCTGCTGGTGCTGGCGATGCTGGCGTCGGCGCCGCACTGGATTCCGGGTCTGAGCTGGCTGGGCCTCGTGGTCGGGCTGGTGGTGGTTCTCAAGTCGTATTGGCTGGCGTGGATCGTGCGGCCGGCGGCGCGGGACCGATCGGTTTGTTCAAGAACGGGAATGGGTTGACGAATGGCAGCTGAAGGACAAGGGCCGACCGCAGGTGAGTACATCCGGCATCACCTGATGCACCTGACCAACAAGAAGCAGGACTTCATTGTCGACTTTTCGGTGATCAACATCGACTCGGTGGTGTTCTCCGTGCTGATGGGGCTGCTGGGCGTGTGGCTGCTGTGGCTGGGGGCGCGTCGCGCCACCGCTGGCGTGCCGGGGCGCTTTCAAGCCGCCGTCGAGATCTTGGTCGAGATGGTCGAGGCCCAGGCCAAGGGGGTGATCCACAACGCCGCCAGCCGCAAGGTCATCGCGCCGATGGCGCTGACCGTGTTCGTGTGGATCTTCTTCATGAACGCCATGGACCTGCTGCCGGTGGATCTGCTGCCGGCGCTATGGCACTCGGCCGGGCCGGCGCTGGGCTTCAAGGACTATCTGCGTGTTGTGCCGACGGCCGATCTATCGACGACCCTGGGTCTGTCGGTGTCGGTGCTGCTGATGTGTCTGTTCTACAACATCAAAATCAAAGGTTTGGGCGGTTGGACGCACGAGCTGGTGACGGCGCCGTTTGGCACCAGCAAAAACCCGTTCTGGGCGCTGCTGCTGGGCGTGGTGAACTTCCTGATGCAAATGATCGAGTTCGTGGCGAAGACCGTCTCCCACGGCATGCGGTTGTTTGGCAACATGTTCGCGGGTGAGCTGGTCTTCATGCTGATCGCGCTGCTCGGCGGTTTCGCTGCGCTGTCGTTCAGCGGTGGGCTGCTCTTCGTCGGGCACCTGATCGCCGGTACGGTGTGGGCCATCTTCCACATCCTGGTGATCACCCTGCAGGCGTTCATTTTCATGATGCTGGCCCTGATCTACCTGGGGCAGGCACATGATGCGCACTGAGTTCGTTTCCCCCTAAACCTTCCTCTCAACCTCAAAAGGAAACCATCATGGAAAACATTCTGGGTCTCGTTGCTCTGGCTTGCGGCATCATCGTCGGTCTGGG
Source organism: Tepidimonas sp. (assembly GCF_036825565.1). Classification (GTDB taxonomy): domain Bacteria; phylum Pseudomonadota; class Gammaproteobacteria; order Burkholderiales; family Burkholderiaceae_C; genus Tepidimonas. Next base: position 4,072 of record NZ_DAISXZ010000113.1, read on the forward strand.
CGCCATCGGTGCGTCGATCGGCATCGCCCTCATGGGTGGCAAGTTCCTCGAGTCGTCCGCCCGTCAGCCCGAGCTGATGAACGACCTGCAGACCAAGATGTTCATTCTCGCCGGTCTGATCGACGCGGCCTTCCTGATCGGTGTGGCCATCGCGCTGCTGTTCGCGTTCGCCAACCCCTTCGCGATCTGATCGTCCTGCGGTGAGGAAGGGTGCGCCCGGGTGAACCCCGGGCG
>NZ_DAISXZ010000114.1:0-3817 GCF_036825565.1 Tepidimonas sp.
TTGACCAGGGCCAGACCACCCCAGGCAGTGACCTCGCGGTGGCTGAAACTGACCGCAAACCCTTCTCCCTGTAACACCGATCCCGCCATGATCGTTACCTATCCATCTGATCCAAAACACGTTTGTCTAATGGTATCCATTAGAACCGACCTCACCCAAGCGCCTGGGCGCAGGCTCACAGCTTGCGCCAAAATCACGAAAAATGGCTAATGGACAATCTGGGTTCACACCATCTTCGATACCCCAAAAAAACGCATCAGGGAGGCCAACCATGCAAAATTCCGCCCGCATCGTGGCGATCGGCGCCGGCCCTGCCGGCCTGACCGCCGGTCTCGAACTGATCCGCCGCAGCGACATCAAGCCGCTGCTGATCGAGGCCGACACTCAGGTCGGCGGCATTTCCAAGACGGTGGTCCATCGCGGCAACCGCATGGATCTGGGCGGACACCGTTTCTTCTCCAAGTCCGACTGGGTGATGGACTGGTGGCGCAGCCTGATGCCGATCGTGGGCCGCGATGGCGAAGCCGTGCGCATCCAGTATCACCAGCAGTCGCGGCAAGTGCGGCTCGATGGCGAGCGCGCGCAGGGTGACGTCATGCTGGTGCGCCCGCGGCTGTCGCGGATCTACTACCTGCGTCGACTGTTCGACTACCCCCTCAAACTCAACTGGACCACCCTGTCCAACCTAGGGGCACGGCGAGTGGCGCGCATCATGGCCAGTTACGCACGGGCACGCACCCTGCCGCGGCCGGAGCGCAACCTCGAGGACTTCATCATCAACCGCTTTGGCGCGGAGCTCTATCGCACCTTTTTCAAGGATTACACCGAAAAAGTGTGGGGTGTGCCATGCCAAGAGATCAGCGCCGAGTGGGGTGCCCAGCGCATCAAAGGGCTGTCGGTCACCGCCGCGCTCAAGCACGCCGCCGGGCGACTGCTGCGCAACGCGGCGGCATCCACCCAGCACACCAGCCTCATCGAGCAGTTCCTCTACCCACGCCTCGGTCCCGGGCAGATGTGGGAGCGCGCCGCCCAGGAGATCATCGCCGGCGGCGGCACGATCCTGCTGCAAACCCGGGTGGTCCGGCTGCGCCGACAGGACAACCGCATCACCGCGGTCGAAATCGAAGAACACGACGGCCAACGCCGCACGGTCGAGGTGGACCATGTGATTTCGACGATGCCCGTCAAGGATCTGATCGCTGCCATGGATCCTCCCGCGCCGCAGGAGGTTCAACGCGTGGCGCAGGGGCTGCTCTATCGCGATTTCATGACGGTGGGGGTGCTCGTTCGGCGCATCAAGCGCAGCCCTGCAGACCAGGGAGGCCGCAGCGGCGAGCGGCTACCGGACAACTGGATCTATGTCCAGGAAAAGGATGTGCGCCTCGGGCGGCTGCAAATCTTCAACAACTGGAGCCCAGACCTCGTCGCCGACCCGAATGGCACCGTCTGGCTTGGGCTGGAATATTTTTGCAACATCGGCGACGACCTGTGGTCCATGGACGATGAGGCGTTCCAACGGTTCGCGATCCAGGAACTCGCCTCCATCGACCTGATCGACCCTGCCGACGTGCTCGACACCCACCTCGTGCGGGTGGAAAAGGCCTATCCGGCCTATTTTGGCAGTTACCGCGATTTCGGCATCGTGCGCCGCTGGTTGGACGGCATCTCCAATCTCTGGCTGGTGGGGCGCAACGGCATGCACCGCTACAACAACCAGGATCATTCCATGTTGACGGCCAAGCTCGCCGTCGATGCCATCCTTGGGGGCGACGTCACCCGCGAGGCGATCTGGGCCGTCAACCTCGACGACGAATACCACGAAACGATTGAGCAGCGCGGAGATCGGGCCACCATCCAGCGTCCAGCCTGAGAACCCCATGCCGCCTCTTCGTCAGCGAGGCACGGCCGGCCGCGTCGTGGCGTCCGTGCCCTGGTTCCACCGCGCCGGCTGGCTGGCCCTGGCGTTGGCCGTCTGGCTGCTGAGTCACCCGTACCGCGGCATCTGGCACGATGCCCGCGTTTACCTCGTCCTTGGACTGCAGCGCCTGATGCCCGAGGCCTACGCGCAGGACGTCTGGTCCGCCTTCGGCTCGCAGGGGGGCTTCAGCCTGTTCGACGAGATGTATGCGGCCTTGCTGCTGTGGGCGCCGCCGGCTGCCGTCGCAAAGGCGCTGGCGCTGGCTGGCGGCGTGGTTTGGGTGGCGGGTCTGCTCGCCCTAGCGGTCAAGCTGCTGGGCTGGCGCGGCGGGGTCATCGCGGTTTGTTTGGTGGTGATCCTCAACCCTTCTTACGGCCTCGGAGCGTCGGTTCTCGTCACCTCGGAAAGCTTCGCGACCGCCCGTCCGTTCGCGATGGGGCTGGCGCTGGCGGGTCTGGCCGGGTGGATCGCCGGTCAGCGCGCCCTGGCGGTGCTGACGTTGGCCACAGCGCTCATCCTGCACCCTTTGATGGCCATGGGTGCGGTCGCCTGCATCGCTGCGCTGGCACTGCGTGACCGCTTTGTGCTGGGGCTGCTTGTGGCGGATCTGACCGCGCTGGTGCTCGGGGCTGGCGCTGGCTTGGCACCGTTGGCGCCGATGGATCCGCTCTGGACAAACCTCGTGCGTCACACCTCGGCCATCGTGTTGCCGGAGGACATCGAGTCGCTCAGTCTGGACCGCAACTTATGGCCGGTCGCTGCACTGCTGTTGGCTGGCCGCTTGGCGCCGACGGGCCGCCGACGGTTCTACCAAGCGGTGGCGTTGGTCACGGCGTGGTGTCTGCTGATCGCGCTGGTTGTGGGGCTGCACTACCCGGCCGTCCTGATGGCACAGGCGCAGCTATGGCGCGTAGGCTGGCTGGCCACGGTCGTGGCGCTGTTGGCCTGTTTCGATGTCGTGACGGCCCAGCCCGCAGCCCGGCGCCGTGCTGCCAGCCTCGGGCTAGCGTTCACCTATCTGGCGACAGGATCGGGGCTGGGCAGCGCGTTGCTGTTGACCGCTTACGCAGCGCTGCTGCTGCCGCCTCTTGCCGAGGCGTGCAGAGCCTTGTGGGCATCGCATGGCTCGAAAGGCTTCCGCCGACTGGTCGGTACCCTGATTACCCTGGGGACCTGCGGATTGGCCTGGCTGCATTTCGGCGCCAGCGAACCCGTCGAAATCATATGGCCGGCCTTGAACGTCGCGATCGAAGCCCATCCTGTCCTCGTCTACGGGTTCGTGCCAGCGCTGGCGGCGTGGGGCATCTGGCAGTTGGCGCCGCACCATCGTGCCATGGCCGCCGTGGCCCTAGCATCCGTGGCCCTGCTGCTCTGGGACCAACGCTCGCCGTCCACCCGTATCCTCGAGGCGGGCTACCTGAACGACAGCGACACGCTGTTGCGCCAGCTCAACATCCGCCGAGGGGAGGTCGTCTACTGGCCCGGCAACGACCTCGGTCCGTGGTTGACGCTCGGGACAGCCGGCTACGCGCAAAATGTCCAGGGCATTGGCATCGTCTTTTCCCGGCACCACGCGGTCACGCTCCACGCCCGTCTACGAACGATCCGCGAGCTTACGAACGATCGGATGGAGCCTTCGGACTCAAACTGGAGCCCTTGGGATCTGCACGCTCCGTTCTACCACCCCTCGTACCTTTCAAGCACCGCAATCCGGCACCTGTGCTCGGACCCCGAGCTCGACCACATTATCCAGCACCAGGCTGCCGCTGGCTTGCCGGCGCTCAGGGTTGAGCTCCCAGGTGATCAAGCCTCACGAGCGGTCCATGTTTATCACTGTGCAATGCTTAGAAACGTCTGATCTGCTGTCTGACCTTGCCCCTGCAAAAAGTAGTGTTTAGC
>NZ_DAISXZ010000115.1:0-3807 GCF_036825565.1 Tepidimonas sp.
CCCCCCTTGCGCGGACATCCCATCGTGATCGCCCAACAACAGCAGGGCCATCCCGGTGAAGGATGGCAGCAGCACCGACAGCACCGGGGCGTGCTGCCCCCAAAAACCCAGCAACGCCACCCCCATCACGCCGTCCCTCCGTCACGCGCGTCCGGCGCCGTCCCCCGGCTGCCGCCCGGCTCGGCCCCGTCCACATGGTCGCTGCCCCTCTCGTGGTGGCTGCGCAGCGCCAGTTCCACGATGAAGCCGGTGGTGGCAAAGCCGATCACGATCGCCGTCAGCACCAGCGCCTGGGGCAGCGGATCCGCCACGGGCTCGTTGCCGACGAGGATCGGATGCGCATGGGTCCAAAGCCGCCCCATGACGAAGATGAACACATTCACCGCGTAGCTGATCAGCGACAGACCGAGCACCACCGAGAAGGTCCGCTCGCGCAGCAGCAGATAGATGCCGCAGGCGGTCACCAGACCCACGCCCGTGGCCACGAGAAACTCAATGCTCATGGTTGACGTCCTCCGCGGGGCGGGGTGGACGGAGGCGCCTCCACGCTGGCCGTCCCCAGAACCGATATGGTCAACAGCGTGGCACCCACCACCGTCGCATACACCCCCAGGTCGAACAGGGCGGCACTGGCCAGCGGCAGCTCACCGAGCAGGGGCACCTGCGGATGGCCATGCGCACTGGTGAGGAACGGCCGCCCGAACACAAAAGCCCCGGCACCGGTCAACCCGGCGATGGTCAGCCCCGAGCCGATCCAGCGCACGAACCGCCGCCCTCCCCCGGTGCGCAGCAGCGCCTCGGCACGGTCCTGGCCCATCGCCATGAATTGCAGCACCAGCGCCACGGCGGTCACCAGACCGGCAATGAAGCCCCCACCCGGCATATTGTGGCCGCGCATAAAGATATAAACCGCCACGACCATCGCCACCGGCAGCACGACCGACGCCGCCACCCGCAGCAGCAGCGGATGCTGCGCGAAGGTCCAGCGCCGCCCCTGCGCATCGACGATCGGGCGGTGGGTACGCATCCCTTCCATGAGCGCCAGCACCCCGATCGCCGCGATGGCCAGCACCGTGATCTCGCCAAAGGTGTCGTAACCGCGGAAATCGACCAAGATCACGTTCACGACGTTGGCGCCTCCCCCCATGGGCAGCGACTGCTCGAGGAAATACCAGGCAATCGAGGCGTGATCGCGCGTCAGCATCACCCACGCAATCCAGGCGATCCCCGCGCCCCCCGCCAGCGCCAGCACGGCGTCGCGCAGCCGGCGGTTGCTCGACGATTCGCGCGGGGAGTGCTGGGGCAGCAGCGCCAGTCCCATGAGCAGCAGCACCGTCGAGACCAGCTCCACCGACAACTGCGTCAGCGCCAGATCGGGCGCCGACAACCCCACGAACACCAGCGAGGTCACCAGCCCCACCACCCCCACCAGCACCACGGCCTGGAAGCGGTGGTGGTGCGTCATCACCAGCGCCACACAGGTGGCCGCCAGCAGCAGCCAGACCACGACGGCCAGCGGATTGGCCGGCAACGGCTCGCGCCCGCCGGTGCCGATGTGTTCCCCCATCAGCGGGGCTGCGGCCACCACGATGGCGGCGCCCAACATCCACGCCACATAGCGCTGCAACGAACCGTTTTCCAGCGCCACGGACACGCGCCCCGCCAGGGCGAACGTCCCATCGACCGCAGACTCGAAGATCTGCCGCCCGGTCAAAGCCCCAAACCAGGCTTCGGATTGGATCCGGTGCAGCCGCCGACCCCGGGCCAGCCGGGCGTAGAACAGCCCACCGCCCACCAACGCCACAATGCTCATGAGCAACGGCAGATTGACGCCATGCCAGATCGCGAGGTGATAGTCTGGCAACTCGCGCCCGACCATGGCCGTCGCCGCCACATGCACCAGGGGCCCGAAGGTCGCGGCCGGCAACACCCCGACCGCCAGACAGACCGCCACCAGCACGACGACCGGCAGCTTCATGCCCAGCGGCGGCTCGTGGGGATGGCAGTTGGGCACCTCCCCCAGCGGACCGTTGAAGAACGTGTCGTGCACGAAGCGCAGCGAATACGCCACGCTGCAGATGCCCGCGATCGTCACCGCCGCCGGCAGCCACACCCCTGCCGCGCCGGCCCCCGCCACGGCTTCGGCAAAGAACATCTCCTTGGACAAAAAGCCGTTGGTCAGCGGCACCCCGGCCATCGAGGCCGCCGCGACCAAGGACAGCGTCGCCGTCCAGGGCATCAACGCCCACAGCCCGCCCAACTGCCGCATGTCACGCGAATGCGTCTCGTGGTCCACGATGCCGGCTACCATGAACAGCGAGGCCTTGAACGTGGCGTGGTTGAGGACGTGAAACACCGCGGCTACAGCGGCCAGCGGCGAGCCCAGGCCGACCAGACAGGTCACCAGCCCCAGGTGGCTGACCGTGGAGTAAGCCAGCAACCCCTTCAGATCGTGCTTGAAGACGGCGATGAAGGCGGCAAACACCAAGGTTGCCAACCCGACCGCGGTGACAATGCCCTCGAACCAGCCCGAGCCGCCGAGCACGGGGTACATCCGCATGAGCAGGAACACGCCGGCCTTGACCATCGTGGCCGAGTGCAGATAGGCCGACACCGGCGTCGGCGCGGCCATGGCGTCGGGCAGCCAAAAATGGAAGGGAAACTGCGCGCTCTTGGTGAACGCCCCGAGCAGGATCAGCAGCAGCGCCGGCACGAACAGCGGGTCGGCCTGGATCTCGGCCGCACGGCCGGTCATTTCGCTCAGCTCGAAGGTGCCGGCGATCCAGCCCAGCATCACCAAACCCGCCAGCATGGCCAGCCCGCCGCCGCCGGTCACGGCCAGGGCCTGGCGGGCGCCGCTGCGTGCCTCGGGCCGGTGGCTCCAGTACCCGACCAGCAGGAAGGACGACACGCTGGTCAGCTCCCAAAAGACGACCAGCAGCAGCAGGTTGTCCGACAGCACCACGCCCAGCATCGCGGCCATGAAGAGCATCATCACCGCGTAGAACTTGGCCGCCGAATCGTCGGGCGACAGGTAGTAGCTCGCGTACAGAATGATCAACAGCCCGATGACCGTGATCAGGCCCGCGAACAGCAACGACAGGCCATCGAGCCGCAAGCCGACGTTCAGCCCAATGTCATTTACCCAGGGATGGAACTCGTACACCCCCGCACCGCTCCAGACGGCCGGCGCGTGCAGGGCCAGCAAGGCCAGACTGCAAGCGGTCACGGCGGCGGCGGCCACCGCCGTCCAGCGGCGCGAGCGGCCGCCCAGCCACCCTGTCAAAGTGGTGCCCACGAGCAAGGGCAGTAAGACGATCAACAGCAACACGGCAATCGGTCTGGTATGGGACAGGCGCACACGGCGCCCGATCCGCCGCAGGGCAGAACGGGGCGAAAACCACCGATTGTAGGGAAGCGCGCCGGGGCCTTTTCGGCGCTGCGGTCAGCCGCGGCCGGGGGGCAGCAGCCTGGGCGCCGCGGGCCCCGCATCGCCGCCGACCACCGGGGCGCGGGCGGCGTCGGCCTCCTGCCCGGCCTCGCGCACCGCGGCGCGGGCCAGCAGGTTGGAGGCAACGGGCAGAGTCGCCAGCAAGAAGCCGATGATCAGCAGCAGGCGCCAGCTCCAAGACGGCTCGGCCACCGCAAGCGCAGCGCCCGCGCACACCAGCGCCACCGCCAACGTGCCCGCTTTGGTCGCGGCATGCTGGCGCGACAGGGCATCGGGCAAGGCGACGACGCCCCAGGCGGCAATCACCAACAGGACCGCCCCGCCCCCCAGCAGCAGTCACTTATACACATCTGACG
>NZ_DAISXZ010000116.1:0-3759 GCF_036825565.1 Tepidimonas sp.
CCCCAGTGCACCTCCCCCACGCCCCATCCGTTGAGCAACACGGCGTCACCGGGCTGAAAGCGCGGGTCGTCGCTGGCCTCCACCGTGCCGGCCAGGTCGATGCCCGGCACCATGGGAAACCGCCGCACCACCGGCGAGCGCCCGGTGATGGCCAGGGCGTCTTTGTAATTGAGGGTGGAGTGCGACACGCGCACCGTCACCTCGCCGGCGGGCAAACGGTCGTCGGCCAATTCGGTCAGCGCGCAGCCGTATCCGGCGTCGGTCTTGTCGATCAGCAGGGCTTGGAACACGGGCAACTCCGTCAGGGATGGTCCGGGGGATTCTGGCACGTCAGGCCGCGGCCGGCGCGGCGGTCCGCGCCGCTTCCTGCAACAGCCGCCACATCACCTTGCCGCTGCCGCTCTTGGGCAGGACGTCCACGAACTCCACCAGCCGCGGGGCTTTGTACGCGGCCATGTGCTCGTGGCACCAGGCGATGATGTCGGCCTCGCTGACGGTGCCGCGCGCCGCCTGGCGCAGCACGACGACGGCCTTGACCGTCTCGCCCCGGTAGGCGTCCGGCACGCCGATGACACAGGCCTCGGCAATCGCGGGGTGGCGGAACATCAGCGCCTCGACCTCGGCTGGCCAGACCTTGAAGCCGCTGGCATTGATCATGCGCTTGAGGCGGTCGGTGATGAAAAAGTAGCCGTTGTCGTCCACCCGGCCCACGTCCCCGGTGCGGAAGTAGCGCCGCCCCCGGTGCTCGAGGAACACGGCCGCCGTCGCATCCGGGCGCTGCCAGTAGCCGTCGAAGACCATGGGGCCGCTCACGACGATCTCCCCCGCCTCGCCGGGGGGCAGTTCCTGCAGGGTGTCGGGGTCCACGACGCGCGCGTCGCAGCCGATGAAGGGCACCCCCAGACACTGGGGCTGCGGCCGGTCCGGCGGGTTGTGGTGCGAGGGGGCCGCGGTCTCGGTCAGGCCATAGCCTTCCACACAGCGCAGGCCGAACTGGTCGAGCAGGCGTTGCGCGACCGCCGCGGGCATGGCCGCGCCACCCCCGCCGATGAACACCAGGCTGGACAGGTCGTAGTGGTCGAAATGCGGGCTGGCCAACAGGTCGATCACCATGGTGGGGATGTTGATCCAGTGCGTCACCCGCCAGCGCGAGATGAGCCGGCCCGCCAGATCCCGATCCCAGCGCGGCATGATCACCGCCGTCGCGCCCAAATAAACGCTGGTGTGCATGCCGGCCACCATGCCGGTGATGTGGAACATAGGCACCACCAGCAGTCCGATGTTTTCGGCCGTGCCATTGGTCCAGACCGCGGCAGCTACCGCGTTGTGCATCAGCGTGCGGTGCGGATGCATGCATCCTTTGGGCAGTCCGGTGGTGCCGCTGGTGTAGGGCAAGACGGCCAGATCGTCCGCCCCCACCTCGTGCGGCGGCAGGGGATCGGTGCAGGCCACGGCCTGCGCCCAATCCGCCACGCGGCCTTGCGTCAGCGTGGGCAAGGGGTGGCGCGTGGCCAGCCACTCGCGCCAGGCGGGGGGCACGGCACCGCCGTCGAAGGCGTCGTCGAGCATCGCATCGCGGTAGTGCAGCACCAGCAGGTCGCGCAGGCGCTGCTCGGGCAGGAGGGCGGCGTCGGCCGCGCACAACGCGGGGGCCAGGTCGGCCGCGGCGATGGCCACGCGGGCTTGCGGATCGGTGATGTAGTGCCCCAGCTCGTCGGCCTTGTTCATCGGGTTGACCGGCACCACCACCGCATTGGCCCGCAGAATGCCGTAGTAAGCGACGATGAACTGCGGGCAGTTCTGCAGGAAGAGGATCACGCGGTCGCCCCGCCGCACACCGCGCGCGGCCAGCCAGGCGGCGACGCGCTCGGCTTGGTGCTGCAGCTCCGGATAGGTCATCACCCGGTCGAAAAACACCGTCGCCGCCTTGTCCGGGTACCGCCGTGCGCTCACCTCCAGATTGAACCAGAGCGAGGTCTGGGGCGGCTGGATGGTCCGCGGCACACGCGCCGGCCAAACGTGGGCATGTGGCCGGTCGTCGCCGGCACCGGGGGCATCGCTGGGGGGATGGGTCGCGGACTCGGCGGTGGTCATCGGGCAGTCTCCTCGGATCTTGTCATGCCGTCGTGGGGCGGTTCGGTGGAGCCGTACCGCCGGCGTGCAGCATAGACAGCGCAGAGCCTGCTCGCCAAGGACGGGCCTGTCTCGTACGAGACCAATGCACCGTCACCCGCGTGCCAGGGCACACCGCAGCCGCCGACTACCATGTCCCCCATGGCCAACCCCGCGCCCTCCTCCGGCCCACCACCACGCGCCCCGGCGCCCGCCGCGCCACTGCCGGGGCTGCTGTGGTTGTTTGCGGCTTGCAATTTCGTGATCGGCACCGGGGCCTTCGGCATGACGGGCTACCTGGGACCGGTGGCCGATGGACTGGGGGTCAGCGTCGGCGCCGCGGGACAGACCATGACCGTCTACGCGCTGGCCAACGCGGTGCTGGCGCCGCTGCTGATGGCGCTCACGGCCCGCTGGCCGCGGGCGTGGGTGATGCAGGGGGCGCTGGGCTTGCTTGCTGGCGGCAGCTTGGGGGTGGCCGCGCTGTTGATTGGCTGGCTGTTGCACCGCCGCCTGCGTGCCGACATGGACGCCGGCGGGACCTCGCTGCGCGGCATCGGCACGGTGCTGCGCCAGCGCGACGTGGTGCTCGCACTGCTGCTGACGCTGCTGTATTTCACGGGCATTTTCGTTGTGACCGCCTGCATGGGGCCGGTGCAGCTCGCGCTCAATCCGCTCACCCCGGGCGGGCTGAGTGCGCTGCTGGCCGGCATCGGCGCGGCGGGCGTGATGGGCACCCTAGGCGGGGGCTGGGCGGCGGACCAACTGGGGCCACGTCGCACGATTGCGCTGCTGTTGACCTGTCTGCTCTTGACCATGATCGCCGTCCCCTGGACGGCCGGGCACCTGGCCTGGACGGCCATCGCCTTTGCGGTGTGGACCGTATGCGGCTTTGGACTCATGACCCCCCAGCAGTCCCGGTTGGCGGAGGTGGCATTCACCCAGGCCCCCCTGCTGTTGAGCCTGAACGCCTCGATGGTCTACATCGGCACGGCCCTGGGCTCCGCGATCGGCGGCGCGGCCATCCCCGTCCTGGGGTTCGAGCGGCTGGCGTGGCTCGGCGCTGCCTTCGTCGCGGCGGCGCTGCTGACCCTGGCGGTCAACACGGTGCCGCCGCGTCCGCGTTGAATGGCGCCTGGCGCGTGGGGCTGAACAGGGGCCTGGCAGCACGGAACACATGCCTCCGCTATGATGGCCACCATGCGTCGAACACTGGTGTTGTTGCTGCTGGCCCTGCTGCCCTGGCGGTTGTGGGCGGCGGACGCCATGGCGCTGCAGCCCTGCCACGCACCAACGCCATCGGTGGCCGCAACCGTGACCCCACCGGACCACACGACCTCGCACCACGCGATGCACGCCGAGGCGCCCGCGCACGATGCCGAACGGCACGCGGCGCCCGCTCCGCCGGACGGGACTGCCGCTCACGACTCGGCCCAGAACCCCCACGCAGGATGCACCCTGTGTGACGTTTGTCACAACACCGCGATGGCGGCGCCCTTGGCGGTGACGCTGGGCAGCCATGTCCCGCATCGCTGGGGTCTGACCCACGCACACCTGCCGCCGACCCCGGCGATGGCCCCGCCGCACAAACCCCCGATCGCCTGAAACGGCCCGCGTTCCGTCGCCGCGGCCTGATGAGCCGCGGCG
>NZ_DAISXZ010000117.1:0-3622 GCF_036825565.1 Tepidimonas sp.
GGCCACGGATACACCCCGGCCAGACGAGCCGCCGCGCTGAGCCCTCCCGCACACCCACCCGCGCATTGCGTCACAGGCGGCGATGCTGCAGTGCCGGCAGGCGGCGGCGCACTTCCTCCAGCCGGGCGCGGTCCAGCTCGGCCACCACCACGCCCGCGCCGGCGGCCTGCTGCGCCAGCACCACGCCCCAGGGGTCGATCACCATGCTTTGGCCCCAGGTCTGGCGGCCGTTCTCGTGCACGCCGCCCTGCGCGCTGGCAATCACATAGGCCTGGTTCTCGATGGCGCGCGCGCGCAGCAGCACCTCCCAGTGCGCCTGGCCGGTGACGTGGGTGAAGGCCGCCGGCACCACCAGCACATCGGCCGCCAGTTGCCGATAGAGCTCCGGAAAGCGCAGGTCGTAGCACACGCTCAGGCCCACGCGCCACGCGGTGCCACCGCGGTCGGTCAGCGTGAAGGTCACCGGCTGCGCGCCGGGCTTGAGCACCGCGGCTTCGTCGTAGCCCTGCTGGCCGTCGTGGAAGCGGAACAAATGGATTTTGTCGTAGCGCGCCACGCAGCGGCCCTGTGGGTCGTAGACCAGCGAGGCGTTGGCGGCGCGCTGCGGATCGTCGGTGGCCAGCGGCACGGTGCCGCCGACGATCCACATCCCCAGCTCGCGCGCGGTATCGGACAGGAAATCCTGCACGGTGCCTAGGCCCGGCTGCTCGGCGATCAGCAGCTTGTCGGCGTCGCGCCGGCCCATCAAACAAAAGTACTCCGGCAGCACCGCCAGCTCGGCGCCGGCGTGGCGCGCCTGGTCCAGCAGCGCGTGGGCCTGGGCGAGGTTGGGGTCGAGGCTGGCGCCCGACACCATCTGGATGGCGGCGACTTTCATGGGGTGCGGTCCGGGTTGACGTCGGAAGGCTCAGAGGAAGGTATCGTACGCCGGACGCGCTCGACCTGGGGATCGGCCCACGCGCCGGTGATGCGAAAGGTCTGCGTGGCCGCCGCCTGCAGCGGCTCGCGCAGCAGCCATTGCGCCAAAAAAGTGCCCAGTCCGGTGACGGGGTTGATCATGGTCGCCACCAGCGAGGCGGTGCCCGCATTCAGCTCGGGCACCACCACGGCCGTCAGGTCCTGGGTTTCGCGCACCAGATCGGCCTGACCTTCAATGAGCACGGCTGCGCTGACGCCCTTCATTTGCAGGTTGTTGGTGCTGGCCACGCCGCGCGTGATGCGGGCGTTGCCGCGGACGAAATCGAACGCGAACCCCTCGCTGAAGACATCGCGAAAATCCAGCGTCAGCCGCCGCGGCAGGGATTGCAGGCTCAGTACCCCGAGCAGTTTGGCGACGCCCGGGTCGGCCTTGAGAAACTGCCCGCGTTGCACCTCCAGCAACAGCTCGCCAGACAGGCTGGGCATGTGCAACCCCAGAGGCGAGCCCAGCCAGCCCAGCGTGCCTTCCAGACGCCCCCGCCCGCCGCGCAGCGTGCCGGCGAAACCAAAGCGCTCCAACAACGCGCCCGCGTCGCCGATGTCCAGCCGCACCTGCAAGGCGGTGCGGCGGGCGCTGGCCGCCTGCCCGGGGCCTGTCACAGCCGCGGTGGGGGCCCAGTTGCCCGATGCACTCAAGCGCGCCTCCGGCACGGTCAGGCGCAGCGATTGCAGCCGCCATTCGCGCAGCACCTCGCCACCCTGCCCGGCCTCGCGGTTGACCGCCTGGACCTCCAGCCGCCCCAGCGGACGGCCGGCCAGCTCGAAGGCGTCCACCTCCACATCCAGCGCGGGGACCGAGCGGGGCTGGCTGGCCAGCCGCTCGACATCGGCCGCGGCGCTGCGCGGCAGCTCCAGCCGCGCCAGCCGAGCCAACAGCCGCTCCTGCGCGCCGCCCCGGTACTCCAGATAGCCCTCCAACTGGCGGGCCGCCACCGTCAGCCGCCACAGATCGCCCTCGCGCGAGCCACCGGCCGTCAGCGCGTCGAACGATCGGCCACCGACCACCAGACGGTCCAGCGTGACCCCCAGCCAGCTGGGCCAGTAGGCGTCGCTGCCGCGCCAGTCCAGCCCCGCCGCCGCGCTGGCGCCGCTGGTGCCACTGGCACGCAGGGGTACCGGCGCGGGGTCCGGCTCCAGCAGGGCCTGCCACGCATCGGCATCGAGCGCGCGCAGGCGCGCCACGCCGGTCACGCCGGCGGCGGGCCAGTCCGGCAGCTCGGCGCCCAGCGCCAGTCGCCCGCGGCGCACGGCGGTGCGCGGGCCAGTGTGTTCGCGCTCGTATTCGGCGCGCAGCGGCGCCGCGTCGCCCGAGGGCTCGACGGTGAGGCGCAGGAGGTCGCGGGTGACGTCGGCCGCTGGATCGGGACGCGGTCGGGTCTGCACCGCCACCTGGACACGCCAGGCGGCGTCCGTCGGCTTGGCCAGCGGCGCTGGCAGCGCCACCCCCAAGCCCCGCAAATCGCTGTCGAACTGCAGATCCATACCCTGCGGCCCAAACGCCAGGCCAAGCGCATACCGTGTGGCCCCCTGGGCGCGCTCGCCCAGCCAGCGGGCCCAGTCCCATTCGCGGCTGGCCGCCAGCCCGGCGGCGCTGACCGTCCCCTGGCCCTGAAAACGCACCACCGCGGCACCGTCGCGCCGGCCCAGGCCGCCGCTAAAGCGCAGCTCGCCACCCAGCACGCGCGCGCTCGCCTGCGCCACCTCGAAGCCCTGTTCGGTGAAGTCGAGCGCCCCGCGCACGCCGTGCAGGGGGGGTACGTCCGGGCGCATCTGCACATCGTTGCCGGCAAAGCGCACTTGTCCGCGCACCTGGGTGCGGTCGGTGTGGTTCAGGGGCATGCGCAGATCCAATGCCACGTCCAGCACACCGGTGGCCCGCGCGGTGTCGAGCACCCCGCCGGTGAAGTCGCGCAGCGGCGATGCGGCCACGAAACGCAGCGCATCGTCGCCCGCCCCCCGGACCAGCCCCTTGACCTGCAACTGCGGTTCGTCGGCCATGTAGTCGGGAATGACAGCCTCGGCCTGCAGCGCCCGCAGCGCCGGCTGCCCCACGACACTGCCCCCGGCGCGCAGGATCTGCAGGCGTCGCCGCTCGATCAGCAGCTCGCCTGCCACGCGCTCCAGCGCCGGCCAGGGGGCGCTGCCCGCCGGCAGCAGATGCCGCGGAGCGTAGTCGAAGGCCACGTCGTGCAACTGGGCCCGCACCTCGAAGGTGCCCTGCTGGGCGTCGGCAAAGGGAAAGTCCCACAAATCCCCATCGATGCGGAACGTGGCGCTGCTCGCCCGGCCAGCGCGAATAGCGGTCTGCAGATACTGCCGCGCGCCGGCCCCCACCGTGACCGGCAGGTAGCGCGCCACGCGCGCGCCGTCGGCACGGGTCAAGCGCACGTCCAGCGTCATGCGCCCGGGAAAGCGGTCCCGCGCCGCGCTGTGGGCGGGATCGGCCGTGCGCCAGCGCACGCTGCCGCTGCCGGCAGCGTCGGCATTGGCAAAGCTCAGGCGGCTGACGTCCAGCTTGATCGCCGGGCCCTCGACGGTCCAGCGGGCGTCGGCCGACAGCTCGTCGAACGTCAGTCGGGGGTCTTCGAACACGCCGGGAAAGACCAGCGCCCCGTGGCGCAGCGCCAGCGTCGCCCGCCCACCC
>NZ_DAISXZ010000118.1:0-3600 GCF_036825565.1 Tepidimonas sp.
GGTGTAGCCCACCCCAAAACGATTCGCAGCTTCGTGCTGCGGGCCGGCCGCACCACCACCGGCCAGGCCAAGGCGCTGCAGATGCTAGGCCCCCGCTATTTGCTGCCCTATGCTCCGGCGCCGCTGGATGCCGACGCGGCCTTCGGCCGCCGTGCGTCGCTGGTGTTGGAAATCGGCTTTGGCATGGGCGAGGCCACGGCCCACATCGCGCGCGTGCGGCCCGACGACAATTTTTTGTGCTGCGAGGTGCACGAGCCCGGCGTCGGGGCGCTGCTCAAGCGCATCGGTGAGCAGGGCATCGACAACATCCGCATCCTGCAACACGACGCAGTGGAGGTCCTCACCCACATGCTGCCCGAGGGGTCGCTGGACGGGGTGCACATCTTCTTTCCCGACCCCTGGCACAAAAAACGCCACCATAAGCGCCGACTGATCCAACCGCCGTTCGTCGCGCTGCTGGCCGGCCGGCTCAAGCCCGGTGGCTATGTGCACTGTGCCACCGACTGGCAGCCCTACGCCGAACAGATGCTGGCCGTGCTGTCGGCCGAACCGCGGTTGGCCAACACCAGCACCGATCCGGCGCTCGCCGGCTACGCGCCGCGCCCCGACTACCGCCCCTTGACCAAGTTCGAGCAACGCGGCCTGCGCCTGGGTCATGGCGTGTGGGACCTGGTCTTTGCGCGCCGCCATGGATGAGGCCCAGATCTGGGACGACCTGACCGCGCTGGCCGAGCGCGCCGTGGGCCTATCGGACCCCAATCCGCGCGTGGCCTGCCGTCTGGTGCTGCCCGATGGCCGCGCCTTCGACGGTCACACCCAGGCCGCGGGCCAAGCCCACGCCGAGGTGATGGCGCTGCGCGCTGCCCAGGCCGCCGGTGCCGACGTGCGCGGTGCCACCGCCTATGTGACGCTGGAGCCCTGCAGCCACCACGGGCGCACGCCACCGTGCTGCGACGCGCTGATCGCCGCCGGCGTGGTGCGGGTGGTCGTGGCCGCCATAGACCCCAACCCCCGCGTGGCCGGCAGGGGCCTGCAGCGCCTGCGCGCCGCCGGGGTGGTGGTGGACCCACTGCCCGACGACCACCCGGCCGCGCAGGCGACGCGCGAGCTCAACATCGGCTTTTGGCAGCGCATGCGCCACGGCCGCCCCTGGGTGCGCATGAAGGTGGCCGCCTCGCTGGACGGCACCACCGCACTCCCCAACGGCATCAGCCAGTGGATCACCAGCGAGGCCGCGCGGACCGACGGCCATGCCTGGCGGCGCCGGGCCGGGGCGCTGCTCACCGGCGTTGGCACGGTGCGCAGCGACAACCCGCGGCTGGACGTGCGGCACGTACCCACGGCCCGGCAGCCGCTGCGCGTGGTGCTCGACTCGGCGCTGGCGATCGACCCAGCGGCGCGCATCCTGCAACCGCCGGGAGCGGTGATCGTCTACACCGCCAGTGACCCGGCCACCGCGGCAGCCCAGACCGACCAACGCGCCGCGCTGGCGGCGCTGGGGGTGACGGTGGTGGACCGCCCCGGTCCGCCCAAGACGGCGGGCGGGCCACCCACGGTGGATCTGGCCGCGGTGCTGGCCGATCTGGCCGCGCGGGAGGTCAACGAGCTGCACATCGAATCCGGGGCCAAACTCAATGCCTCGTGGTGGCGCGCGGGGCTGGTGGACGAGTTGCTGCTGTATCTGGCGCCGCGCCTGCTGGGCACCGGCATCGGCCTAACCGACCTGGGACCGCTGACGCGGCTGGAGGACGGCTGGCCCCTGACCTTTACCTCGGTCCAACCGGTGGGACCAGACCTGCGGGTGCTGGCGCGCGTGCCGGGCCGCACCCCGTTTTGACGCCCGCCCCCCGCGATGGCCCGGCTGCCCAAGAACGCGGACATTCCCATGCGCGACGGGGTGTCGCCCAGTTGCGTCGCGCTGCCGCGGCTGCGGCACAGCCCTTGGCCAACGCTGCTGGATTTTCTGGCCGAGCGGCTGCCGCGCATTCCACGCGACGAGTGGCGCGCCCGCCTGCGCGCGGGCGACGTGGTGGACGACGACGGGCGTGCCCTGGATCAGCACACCCCCTACCTGCACGGTCAGCGCGTCTACTACTGGCGCACGCTGGCCGAGGAGCCGCGCATCCCGTTTCGGGAAGCGATTCTGTTTCGCGACGCGCACCTGCTGGTGGTGGACAAGCCGCACTTTCTGCCGGTCACGCCCGGCGGGCGCTACGTGCGCGAAACGCTGCTGGTGCGCCTGAAGCAGGCGCTCGGGTTGCCCGAGCTCAGCCCGCTGCACCGCATCGACCGCGAGACCGCGGGGCTGGTGGTGTTTAGCGTGCGCGCTGCAGAGCGGGATGCCTACCAGCGGCTGTTTCGCGAGCGCCGGGTGGACAAGACCTACGAGGCCATCGCCCCGTGGCGCGACGACCTGATTTGGCCGCAGCGCCGCGTGAGCCACCTGCGCGAGGACGAGGCTGCCTTCTACCGCATGCGCGAGGCCACCGCCGACGAGGCCCTGCCGCCCAACAGCGAAACCTGGATCGAGCTGCTGGAACGCCTGGGCCCGGACGGCTGCTACGCCCGCTATCGGCTGCGCCCGGTGACCGGCAAGCGCCACCAGCTCCGGGTGCATCTGCATGCGCTGGGACTGCCCATCGTCGGCGACCAGTTCTACCCCGTTGCCCGGCGCGGCCCCGACGACCCCGAGGACTACACGCAACCGCTGCAACTGCTGGCCCAGTCCCTCGCGTTCGACGATCCGGTCACCGGCGAGCGGCGGCAGTTTCAAAGCCGACTGCGGCTCGACGCGAACGCCCTCCTGACTGTTGGCACCCCGGCATGACCCGCGCGCGCCAACCCCTGGTCGATGCGCTGAAGGTGCTGGCCGCGCAGTGCATCGTCTGGCACCACCTGTCGGCCTACGGCCCCCTGTCGGACGCCCTGTGGACCCAGGCGCCAGCCCTGGCCGACGCCCTGTACGACCACGCCCGCAAGGCGGTGCAGGTGTTTTTGGTGGTGGGCGGCTTTTTGGCGGCGGGCACGCTGCTGCGGCCCACCGATGGGCGGCTGCTGCGGACCGCGGTGCTCCAGCGCTACCGGCGTCTGGTGCCGCCATTCCTGGTCGCGATGGCGCTGGCGGCGGGGATGGCCACCCTGCTGCGCCCCTGGCTGTCCGACGACCTGCGCTTGCAGTCGGCCACGCCGGGCACCTGGTTGGCCCACGCGCTGCTGCTGCACGACATCGTCGAGGTACCGGCCATCGCCGCCGGGGCGTGGTATGTGGCCATCGATTTTCAGCTCTACGCGCTGGTGGCTGGGCTGGCCTGGATCGCCACCCAGCTGGCGCCCGCGCCGCGGCGCAACGTCCTGGCCCTGGCGCTGCTGATCGGCTGCATCGCCGTGTCGCTGCTGCACGTCAACCGCCACCCGGATCTGGATTTGTGGGCACTCTACTTCATCGGCAGTTACGGGTTGGGGGTGCTGGCGGCCCAGGCGGTGCGCGGACCGCGTTGGCCGTGGTCGATGGCGATCGTCGCCATCGGTGCCGCGGCCTTGGCCGTGGAGTGGCGCGACCGCATCGCCCTCTCGCTGGGGGTGGCCGTGCTGCTGGCGGGG
>NZ_DAISXZ010000119.1:0-3572 GCF_036825565.1 Tepidimonas sp.
AGACACGTCTGTTTACCCCAATTTCGTGTCCAAAAGAATTGCGGGCGGGGCACCAGCTTTTTTAGGTAGCCCAGCGACGAATAGCCGGTCCCGAAGTCGTCGATGGATACCCGCACCGAAAGCTCAGCCAGCCGTTCCAGGATAGCGGCGGCCGCAGCGGGCTCGCCCATGGGGATGGACTCGGTCAGCTCCAGCTCCAGGCGCTGCGCGGGTAGCCCCTCACGCTGCAAAACGTCGCGGACGGTCTCGACAAAGTCGCGGTGCCGGAACTGCACGGCAGAGATGTTGACCGCCACCGTCAACTCATCCCCGGGCATGTGCCAATCACTGGCGTGCCGCGCCGCACTCGAAAGAACCCAGCGCCCCAGCTCCAAAATGCGCCCGGTGTTCTCGGCCACGGGCACGAACTCTGCCGGCGAGACATCGCCCAACTCGGGATGGTGCCAGCGCAGCAGGGCTTCGGCCGCGACCACGCGCCCGCTGCGCAGCGACACGAGCGGTTGGTAATGCACGGCCATTTGCTCCAGCTCCACCGCGCGCGCCAGCGCTGTGGACAGGGCGAGCAGCCGATCGGATCGCGCCTGCAGGTCCGGGGTGAAGAACCGAAAATCGTTGCGTCCCGCCGCCTTGGCCTGGTACATGGCCCCGTCGGCTTTGCGCAGCAGCACATCGGCCTCGGTCCCATCGTCTGGGAACAGGGCCACGCCGATGGACAGCCCGACGCTGATCTCGCTGTGCGCCACATGCACGGGCGCGCGCATCGCCTCGATGAGGCGCTGGGCAAAGTGGGTGGCCCCGGCGGCGTCGGTTTCGGTCAGGATGACGACGAACTCGTCCCCGCCCATGCGGCTGGGGATGTCCGATAACCGGCACACCCCCAGCAAGCGCTGCGCCACCTGGACCAGGAGCTGGTCGCCGGCCTCGTGGCCCAGGGAGTCGTTGATGGTCTTGAAGTGATCCAGATCCACGAACACCACCGCCAGCGCGTGTGCGTTGCGCTGCGCCAGCGCCAGGTGCTTTTCGAGCAATTGGTTCAGCTGCGTGCGATTGGGCAGGCCGGTCAGTTGGTCGAAATGCGCGAGTTGCTCGATGCGGGCCTGGGCCGCCTTGCGCTCGCTGATGTCGCGGGTAACGCCATGGGCCTCCACCGCGCCGGTCAGGGGATCTTCGACATAGTTGACGACCACCTCCGTCCAAACCAGTGAGCCGTCTTTGCGCGGCTGCGGCAGCTCGCGGATCACGACGTCCTCCGGGCGCAGGCGCCCCGCCCGAAAGTCGCTCAGATCGCGCTGGACATGCACACGCAGCTCGCTGGCCACATCGGGCGGGAGCGCGGCATCGAAGGGTTGCGCCATGACCTCCTGCGGCGTGTAGCCGCGCAGCCGCTCGACGCTGGGACTGACGTAGGTGAAGCGCATGGTCTGTGGGTCCAGCGTCCAGATGACGTCCCGGATGGATTCGGTGATGCGGCGGTAGCGCTGCTCGCTCCGGCGCAGTTCTACGACCAGGTGGCGGCGCTCCTCGTCTCGCGCCAGCTTTTCCAGCCCGTATTCCAACGCCCTGGCCATGCGCAGCAGCAAGACCTGGGTCTGGTCGTCGAAGGCGTTGATTGCCTGTGCGTAGAGCACCAGCACGCCCTCCACCCCGTCGCCGCGACGGAGTGGAATGGCCGCGAGCGAGCGCCAGCCGTGCGCCTGGACCACGGCATGCCACGGCGCGAGCGGCGGATCGGCCAGATAGTCTTGGCACCAGCAGGGGGCCCCCGTCTGCAGGGCGTTCGCCACCGGGTCGGCGGGCTGTGACGGGTCCTGCGCTTGCAGGGGCAGGACCAGGTGGCGCAGCGCTTCCCGCCCCGGACCGTACCACGCCTGCGGCCGCACGGTTTGCGTGCTGCGGTCGATCCAGCCCACCCATGCCAGCGCCAGTCCGCCGACCGCCACGGCGGCCTCACACACCCCGGCAATCATGCGGTCGGCGTGGGCGGCACGGATGACCGCCTCGTTGGCCTGCCCCAGCGCGGCGTACAGGCGCGAGACGTGGTGCACCCGTACCTCGGCGTTGCGGCGATCGGTGATGTTGCGCGCCAGCACCAGCGCGGTGGGCGTGCCCGTGTCCGATGCCTTGCGGGCAACGGACAGCTCGAACCAGCGCGGGCCGGTCGGGGTCTGCACGGCCAGCACACAGCCATGGCTGACACCCTCCTCCAAGGCTTGCCGCACCGCCCCCAAAAGCACCAGCGCCGTGTCGGGGGGCAGCAGATCCTGCACAAAGCGTCCCGTCCACTGCAGCCCCAGAACCGCCTCTGCACCGGGGGACATGGCGTGCACCGCGGCGCAACGGCCCTCGGCATCGATTTCGCACAGGGTGTCGGGAATAGCCTGCAGCGTGGCCCGCAGGTTGTGGTGCGCGGCCTCCAAATCCGCAACCGCCCTGCGCACCCGGCGACGCAACCACACCACCGCCACCCCCAGACCCACCCCCAACGATGCCGCACCAGCCAGTGCCTTGGGCACCCAGTCGGGCAGCACGGCCTCGGCGCGTGGCCCGATCCAGCGCCGCAACGCTTGGAAATACGGCGATCGGTCGTCGGCCTGCCAGGCGCGCAGCCGCCGGTCGATGGTTTCCAGCACCGCCGCGTGGCGCCCTTTGGGCGCAGCGATAAAGAGCTTGGACGGGTTCCACATGATCGGCGTGATGCCCAGCCCATACCACCCCGACTGGTAACTGCCAAAAAAGTGGTTGACCGCGGCCAGGTCCGCGCGCCCATCCGCCACCGTTTGAAAGGCTTGCTCAAACGACGCGACGGGCACCAGCTCGGCCTGGATGCCGAAGCCGCTCAACATGGCGCGCAAGGTCGACTCTTGCACACTGTCGCGCAGCACCGCGATGCGCAGACCCTGCACGTCCAGCACCGTATTGACGGTCAAGCCCGGGCGGCGGTAGAGCTGTGACCAGCTCTGCAACGCCGGCGTTTGGTGGAAGGCAAACCGCCGCAGCCGCTCGTCGGTTTGCGCCACGTCGGGCATCAAATCCAGTTCGCCACGCTCCAACTGCGCCAGGCAGTCGCTCCACTCGCAGCGAACGAACTGCAGCGTCCACCCCTCCTGGGCCGCCACGGCCCGCAGCAGGTCCGGGAAAATCCCGCTGGCCTCGCCGTGCGGCGAGGTGAAGAGCTTGGGTTCGTTCTCGTACAGCCCCACGCGCAGGGTCTGCGCGTGCGCGGGCCACGCCAACGCCAGCGCGCCCAGCATCAGCAGGAAGCGCAGCCAGGAGTCAGGCGAGCGCAGCGGGTCCATGGTGCAATGCCGCAACGATAGCACGCGCTCGTCCGCTGCGGCCCTGTGCGTGGCATAGCCCCGTGGTACTCTTGCCAGCGGTCCGCATGGGCGCTTTGCGCCGGGCACGCTCCGTCCAACCCTCATGGCCACTTTTTCCATTGCGCGCGCACCGGGCTTCAGGGCCTTCGTGCTGTGGCTCATCGCCCTGTTGCTGGGCGTGGGTCTGGCGCAACTCTTGCTGTACCGCCCGCAGTAGATTGGACACAGATTTGCAGTTCATGCGGCCTTCCGGAT
>NZ_DAISXZ010000120.1:0-3254 GCF_036825565.1 Tepidimonas sp.
CGCGTGGCCATCGACACCTGGCGCGAGAACGTCGCCTACCTGCACCGCGACTGCGACCTCTACCGCGCCGAGGGCTTCCAGGCGCTCAACAAGGTGGCAGTGCGCGCCAACGGCCGCAAGGTGCTGGCCACGCTCCATGTGACGCTGGATCCGCGCATCGTCAAGTGCGACGAGATCGGCCTGTCGATGGACGCGTTCGCGCAGCTCGGCGTGGAGCCGGGCCACCCGGCCACCGTCGAGCAAGCCGAGCCGCCGGCCTCGATCGCCGCGCTGCACCGCAAGATCGGCGGTGAGCGCCTGACGCGCGAGGAATTCCACGCCATCGCGCGCGACATCGCCGAGCACCGCTACTCCAAGATCGAGCTGTCGGCCTTCGTCGTCGCCACCCACGCCAGCGAGCTGGACCGCGAGGAGGTCTACTTCCTCACCGAAGGCATGATCGCCGCCGGCCAGCGGCTGGACTGGCGCGAGCGGCTGGTGGTGGACAAGCACTGCATCGGCGGCATCCCCGGCAACCGCACCTCGATGCTGGTGGTGCCGATCGTCGCCGCGCACGGGTTGGTGTGCCCGAAGACCTCCTCGCGCGCCATCACCTCGCCGGCCGGCACCGCCGACACCATGGAAGTGCTGGCCGAGGTGGAGCTGCCGATCGAGCGGCTGCGGGAGATCGTGCGCGCGCACCGCGCCTGTCTGGCCTGGGGCGGCACGGCGCAGCTGTCGCCGGCCGACGACGTGCTGATCGCGGTGGAGCGGCCGCTGTCGCTGGATTCGCCGGCGCAGATGGTGGCCTCGATCCTGAGCAAGAAGGTGGCCGCTGGCTCCAACCACTTGGTGCTGGACATCCCGGTGGGGCCGACCGCCAAGGTGCGCTCGATGCCCGAGGCGCAGCGGCTGCGCCGGCTGTTCGAATACGTGGCGCGGCGGCTGGGCATCTCGATCGACGTCGTCATCACCGACGGGCGCCAGCCGATCGGCCAGGGCATTGGCCCGGTGCTGGAGGCGCGCGACGTCATGCGCGTGCTGCAAAACCATCCGCTGGCGCCGATCGACCTGCGCCAGAAGGCGCTGCGGCTGGCCGGCCGGCTGCTGGAGTGCGACCCCGACATCCGCGGCGGCGACGGCTACGGCATCGCGCGCGACATCCTCGACAGCGGCCGCGCGCTGGAGAAGATGATGGCGCTGATCGAGGCGCAAGGCGCGCGCGGCTTCGACCCCGAGCGCCCGTCGCTGGCGCACCACCGCTTCGAGGTCACCGCGCCGCGCGACGGCGTCGTCACCGGCATCGACAACCTGCAGATCGCGCGCATCGCGCGCCTGGCCGGCGCGCCCAAGGTGGCCGGCGCCGGGGTGGATCTGATGCGCAAGCTCGGCGAGCCGGTGCGCGCCGGCGACGTGCTCTACCACGTCTACGCCGAGTACCCGGCCGACATGGAGTTCGCGCGCGCGGCCAGCGCGCGCGCCAGCGGCTACACCATCGGCGCGCCGCACGAGGTGCCGCAGGTCTACGTGGAGTTCTGACCGCCATGCCGCTGCTGCTTGCCTTCGACGACGAGGCCGCGCCGGCGCAGCGGCTGCTCGCGGCGCTGCACGCCACCGCGGGCGCCACCGAGCCGTGGACGCTGGCGTTCGTGCAGCGCCACCGCTTTCCGGACGGCGAGTGGCGGCTGCGTCTGCCGCCCGAGCTGCCGGCCGAGGTGGCGTTGTACCGCAGCCTGCACCAGCCGAACGACAAGCTGGTCGAGCTGCTGCTGGCCGCGCCGGCGGCGCGCGAGCTGGGCGCGCGGCGGCTGTGGCTGGTGGCGCCTTATCTGGCCTACATGCGGCAGGATGCGGCCTTCAGCCCCGGCGAGGTGGTCAGCCAGCGCCACGTCGGGCGCTGGCTGGCGGCGGCGTTCGACGGGCTGATCACCGTCGATCCGCACCTGCACCGGGTGGCCACGCTTGCCGAGGCGGTGCCGGTGGCCCAGGCGCGCGCGCTCAGCGCCGCGGCGCTGCTTGGCGCGCTGGCGGCGCAGCGCCGCCCCGGCGCGCTGCTGCTCGGGCCGGACAAGGAATCCGCCCAGTGGGTGCGCCAGGCCGCCGATGCCGCGCGGCTGCAGGCGGCGGTGGCGCGCAAGGTGCGCCGCGGCGACCGCGACGTCGAGGTCGCGCTGCCGGCGCTGGACGTGCGCGGCCGCGCGGTCGTCATTCTGGACGACATGGCCAGCACCGGCCGCACCGTGGCACGCGCCGCGGCTGCCCTGCGCGCAGCCGGCGCCGCCTCGGTGGACGTGGCGGTCACGCACGCGCTGTTCGTCGGCGATGCGCTGGCCGTGATGAAGGCCGCCGGCGTCGGCGAGGTCTGGAGCACCGACAGCGTGCCGCACGCCAGCAATGCGGTGCCGCTCGCGCCGCTGCTGGCCGCGGCGCTTCACAGGTCGGTGCGCAGCTTCCAAATTTCGGGGAACAGCACCACGTCCAGCATCTTGCGCAAGTAGCTCACGCCGCTGGTGCCCCCAGTACCGCGCTTGAAGCCGATGACCCGCTCCACGGTCGTCAGGTGCCGAAAGCGCCACAGCCGGAACGCATCCTCCAGGTCGGTCAGCTCCTCGCCCAGTTGGTACAGGTCCCAGTGGTGCGGCGGATCGCGGTAGACCTGCAGCCACGCGGCTTCCACGGCGTCGTTGGCCTCGTAGGGCTGGGTCCAGTCCCGCTCGCAGTGGCTGGCGGGCACGGGCAGCCCGCGCCGCGCCAGCAGGCGCAGCGACTCGTCGTACAGCGACGGCGCTTGGTAGACGGCTTGCACCTGCGCCAGTAGATCGGGTCGGTGTTCGTGCGGGCGCAGCATCGCGGCATTCTTGTTGCCCAGAGAAAACTCGATGCAGCGATACTGGTAGCTTTGAAAACCGCTGGATTGCGCCAGATAGGGGCGGATTGCGCTGTACTCCGGCGGGGTCATGGTCGCCAGCACGTCCCACGCGTGTACGAGCTGCTCCATGATACGGCTAACGCGCGCCAGCATTTTGAACGCCTCCGGCAGCCGATCCGTCGCGATCGCCGTCTTGGCCGCCCCCAGCTCGTGCAGCATCAGCGTCATCCACAACTCGCTGGTCTGGTGCTGGACGATGAACAGCATTTCGTTGTGGTCGGGCGACAGGGGCTTTTGCGCGTTCAGGATTGCGTCGAGCTGCAGATAGTCGCCATAGGTCATCGCATCGCGGTAATCCAGCCGGGCCCGTTCGGCGTGGACGATGGACTCGGGGGTGGGGTGGGTG
>NZ_DAISXZ010000121.1:0-3182 GCF_036825565.1 Tepidimonas sp.
GGCGTGGGGGAGGTGCACTGGGGTGGGCTGGCGCAGCGGGCGCGCCTCGAGGCCGACTGGCTGTTGCCGCTGCCCGCCCACTTGACGGGGTGGGACGCCATGGCCATCGGCACCGCGGGCTACACCGCCATGCTGTGCGTGATGGCGTTGCAAGCCCACTGGGCGGCGCAGGGCATGGCGCCCGGTGTCGGTGACGTGCTGGTGACCGGCGCAGGCGGCGGCGTGGGAAGCGTCGCCATTGCGTTGCTGGCGCGTGCCGGACACCGTGTCGTCGCCTCCACCGGCCGCCCGCACGAGGCGGACTATCTGCAAACCCTGGGTGCGGCGGAGGTTATCGACCGTGCGACGCTGGCGGCGCCCGGCAAGCCGCTGCAGAAAGAACGCTGGATCGGTGTGGTGGATGCGGTGGGCAGTCACACCTTGGCCAACGCCTGCGCCAGCACCCGCTATGGCGGTGCAGTGGCGGCCTGCGGGCTGGCGCAGGGCATGGACTTTCCGGCCACGGTGGCGCCGTTCATCCTGCGCGGGGTGACGCTGTACGGCATCGACAGCGTCATGGCCCCGCTGGCACGTCGCCGCACGGCGTGGCAGCGGCTGGCCGCCGAACTGGACCGGGCGCTGCTGACGCGCATGGCGCGCACCATTCCCCTGGCCGATGCCATCGCCGCGGCCGAGGACGTCTTGGCCGGGCGCGTGCGCGGCCGGCTGGTCGTGGACGTCAACGCGTGACGTCGCTGCGGGCCGGTGCCGGCACGATGTGCCGGTAGGCGTGCCAGGTGGCATGGCCCAGCACCGGCCCCACCACCAGCAGCCCCAAGAAGGCGGGTAGCATCGCCAGCACGCATAGCCCGGTGATCCACGCGCCCCACAAGAACATGACCCCCGGGTTTTGCACACAGGCGCGAAAACTCGTCAGCGCGGCAGACACTGCATCCGTCTGCCGGTCCAGGATCATCGGGATGGAAATCGCGCTGCTGACGAAGATCAGCCCCGCGAAGATGGCCCCGACGACCACATAGGTGACCAAAAACTCCAGGTTATCCAGACTCAGCAGCGCGGCCAGCATGTTTGCGCTGGAGGGCATGGTGTTCATCGTCACCGCAAACACCACCAGCGAGGCGCGGCCCCACAGCATCTCCAGGATGAGCAGCACGCCGGCGAAGATGGCCATGGTGGACCGCGTGGGCCGCCACGCCCACAGCGACGCGCGCAGCGAGGGGCGGCGCCCTTCCTCCAGCGCGCGGCTGGCGTCGTACAGCCCCAGCGCCAAAAACGGTCCCATAAGCAAAAAGCCCGCGCTCAGTGCCAGCACATAGGCTGGCGCATGCTGGAAGGTCTGCCACAGCGCCTGCCCCATCAGCGCAAAGCACGCGCCGTAAAACAGCCCGATGCGCGGACAGGCCCGAAAGTCCTGCCAGCCACGGGCCAGCCAGCGCAGCGGATCGCCCGGGCTCAGCGAGGCCAGCGGCAGCGAAAAAACCGACTCTCGCCCGGCCTCGGTGTCCTGGCGGTTCGTGTTATGGGGGTCGGTGTCGGTCGATTCGGGGTGGGCGGCTGTCATGGGTGTCCGTCCGCGATGGTGCGTGCCCTGGTTGGCATTTGATTTTTGTCAAACACAGAACATAGGCCGCCGCGGCGGCGACGTCCATAGCGTTTACCCGCAGTGCGGCGGAGCGGGCCGGCTACACTTGGTGCACCATGATTGCGCACTTCGACCCGCCCACCGTCGCCGCCGATCAACTCGACGCCACCCTGGCCCGCCAGGGGTACGCGGTGCTTGGCGCGGCGGCGGTGCGGTCCTGGCTGGGGCTGGACGCCGCCGCGCTGACGGCTCTGCAACCCGCCTGGGACGACCTGCCGCCGGATCGCTACCTCAAGGATGGCGGTCGCTACCGCCGACGCCGGCACGGCTGCTTCGTCGTCGCGGGCGAGGCCGTGCGTCCCATGCCCGAGAGACCCCACTACCAGCCCGTGGAATACAACGCCCTGCACGGGGGCATGCGGCGTTGGTTTGCCCCATTGACCGACGCCCTGGTTGCCCAGCCGGCGTGGACGCGGCTGCTGCAGCGCACCGGAGCCGTGGTGTCCGCCCTCAAAGGCGCGCAGCCCTGGTATGTGGAGGCGCACCCCTTTCGCATCGACACCACGGGGGGCATTGGCCGCCCCACGCCCGAGGGCGCGCACCGCGATGGCGTCGATTTGGTGGCGGTCTTTCTGGTCGGCCGCCACGGCATCAAGGGGGGCGAGAGCCGCGTGTTCGAGGCCGATGGTCCCAATGGCCAGCGCTTTACGCTGACCGAGCCGTGGTCCGTGCTGCTGTTAGACGATGCGCGCGTCATCCACGAGACCACCCCCATCCAGCCGCAGACCGAGGGCGTGCTTGGCTGGCGCGACACGCTGGTGCTGACCTACCGCGCTGGCGGCTTTTTGGGCGATTGATGGGGCGATCGATCGGGGCGCCGCGGGACGGCGGCGCCCGGGGTGTCACTGCGGCTGGAAGCCGCTGTCGCGGATGATGCGGGCCCAGACTTCGGTGTAGGCGCGCTCGCGCTGGGCGAGTTGCTCGCCGCTCATGTGACCGACCGTCAACCCCATCGCCGTCAGGCGATCCCGCACCGCGGGCTGCGCCAGGGCTTTGGCCAGCGCGGCGCTGACCTGCTCCAGCGCCGCCTTGGGCGTGCCGGCCGGGGCGAACAGGCCGTAGTAGGGCACCTCTTCGAAGCCAGGGATGCCCAGCTCGGCAAACGTCGGCACGTCGGGCAGGATGGCCTGCCGCGTGCGGCCCATGACGCCGACGATCTGCACCTTGCCGGCCTTGTGGTTTTCGATGAAGTCGGGTACCGACCCTACGCCGGCCGGGATCTGATTGCCCAACATGTCGGCCATCATGGGCGCGCTGCCGCGGTAGGGTACGGCCACCAGATCGAGCTGCTGGCGCTTGGCCAGCGACTGCACCAGAAACTGCGGTACCGACGCCGGGGCGGGGATGCCGACGTTGGCCTTGCCACCCTGCTGCCGCACCCAGGCGACGAAGTCGCGGTACGTCTTGGCCGGGGTGCCGCCCGAGACGGCCAGCGCGTTGACGAAAGTGGCAAAGCCCGCCACGGCGACAAAATCCTTTGCCGGCTCGAAACCCGGGTTGCGCAGCACCTGCGGCAGGATGGAGATGGTGTGGTCGTGCG
>NZ_DAISXZ010000122.1:0-3123 GCF_036825565.1 Tepidimonas sp.
CCCCAACCCATCCGCCCCACCCGGCCATCGATGCCCCCGCGCGGGGAGAACGACCATCCGCTACAGTTCGCGGATGACCGCTGTCCGTCGACTCGCCGCTGCCCAGGTCCTGCTGTGCGGCGCCCTCATCGTGACCTTTTCCATGGGTATCCGCCATGGCTTTGGGCTGTGGCTGCAACCCATCACCCAGGCACAGGGTTGGACGCGCGAAACCTTTGCCTTCGCGATGGCGGTGCAAAACCTGGCCTGGGGGGTGTTCGGCATTTTTGCCGGCATGCTGGCAGACCGCTTTGGGGCCTACCGGGTGTTGCTGGGCGGCGCGCTGCTGTACGCAATGGGTCTGGCGGGCATGGTACTCGCCACCTCGACGCTGGTGTTTGCGTTGACCACCGGGGTGTTGATCGGTGCGGCCCAGGCGGGCACGACCTACGCCATCATTTACGGGGTCATCGGGCGCCAAATCCCGGCCGAGCGGCGCTCCTGGGCCATGGGGCTGGCGGCCGCAGCCGGGTCGTTCGGGCAGTTTTTGATGGTGCCGGTGGAAGGCTGGCTGATCGCCGCCTTCGGCTGGCAGGACGCGCTGCTGGTGCTCGCCGGCGCCGTGCTCGCGATCGCCCCCCTGGCCTGGGGCTTGCGGGAGCCGGACTTTGCCAGTGGTGCGCGGGGGGCTGCGCGTGAACAGACGATCGGCCAGGCGCTGCGCGAGGCCTTCGGCTACCGCAGCTTCCAGCTGTTGATGGCGGGCTATTTCGTCTGCGGCTTCCAGGTGGTGTTCATCGGGGTGCACATGCCCAGCTACCTGAAGGACCACGGCCTGTCGCCGCAGGTGGCGTCCACGGCGCTGGCGCTGATCGGCCTGTTCAATGTTTTTGGCACCTATGCGGTGGGCGTTCTGGGGCAGCGGCTGGCCAAGCGCAAAATCCTCGCCGGCATCTATCTGTTGCGCTCGATCGCGATCGCGCTGTTTCTGGCCGCGCCGCTAACGCCTTGGAGCGTGTACGCCTTCGCCGCCGCCATGGGGCTGCTGTGGCTGTCCACGGTACCGCCGACCAATGCCATCGTGGCGCAAATCTTTGGTGTCGCGCACCTGTCGATGCTCGGGGGCTTCGTGTTCTTCAGCCACCAGGTGGGCAGCTTCATGGGGGTGTGGCTGGGCGGCTTGCTCTACGACCGCACAGGCAGCTACGATATCGTGTGGTGGATCTCCATCGCGCTGGGTCTTTTTGCCGCCGTCGTCAACTGGCCCATCCAAGAGGCACCGATCCGCCGCGGGCCGGTGCGCATGACCGGGCCGGCCACTCCGTGACCGCTCGCGGCCCCAGCGCACCCAAGGCCTCCGCTCGACCGTCTTCACTTCAAGGACCCGCCCCTGCCATGTCCTTCGCCGCCCCGTCGCCCCAATCGCGTCCGGTCTTGAGCCCGGTCCTGCGCCTGGCCGGCTGGGGGGTGGCCCTGGGGGCGTGCGGCGCGGTGTTCGCCTGGTATCTGGAGCCAGACTTTCTGCTCACGCTGGCGGATCGGCTCTGGAGTTGCTTTTGACCATGCCGCACGCCGTCTTGCCCCCCTCGCCCTGGATTACCCGCTTCGAGGCGCTCTTGCAGTCCCGTGCGCCCGATGGGGGGCCACGGCGCGCTCTGGATCTAGCCTGTGGCCACGGGCGCCACGCACGCTGGCTGGTCGCGCGGGGCTGGCACGTCACCGCGGTGGACCGCGACACGGCGGCATTGGCCTCACTCGCCGACCTGGGCGCGGCGCTGCGCCCGCTCGCCGCCGACCTGGAGGGCGCCCCCTGGCCCCTGGCGCAGGAGCGTTTTGACGCAGTGGTCGTGACCAACTACCTCTGGCGCCCCCTGCTGCCGCACATCGTGCAGGCGGTCGCACCCGGCGGCGTGCTGCTGTACGAGACCTTCGCCCAGGGCAACGAAACCGTCGGCAAGCCATCGCGTCCCGATTTTCTGCTGGCCCCGGGCGAGCTGCTGCGCGCCTGTGCCGAGCTGCGCGTGATCGCCTACGAGGATGGCTTTCTGAGCCAGCCGGACCGCTTCGTGCAGCGCATCGCGGCCGTGCGCGAGGCACCGGCCGCGAACGCCGCGCCGCCGCGCTACCCGCTCTGACCCGGTGAGCACCGCCCGAGCCGCTGGTTAGAATGTCCGCTGGACCCAACACTGGATTTGCGCACACGCCATGAAGCCCATCACCGGCAGCATCGTCGCCCTCGTCACCCCCATGCATGAGGACGGTCGCGTCGACTACGACACCCTGCGCAAGCTCATCGACTGGCACATCGATCAGGGCACCGACTGCATCGGCGTGGTCGGCACCACCGGCGAGTCGCCCACGGTCAGCGTCGAGGAGCACTGCGAAATCATCCGCGTCGCCGTGGAGCAGGCCGCCGGGCGGCGGCCCATCATGGCCGGCTGCGGCGCCAATTCCACGCGCGAGGCGATCGCGCTGGCCGAGTTTGCCCGCCGCGTGGGCGCCGACTGCCAGTTGCAGGTCGTGCCCTACTACAACAAACCCACGCAGGAGGGCCTGTTCCAGCACTTCAAGGCGATTGCCGAGGCCACCGGCGACCTGCCCATCATCCTGTACAACGTGCCGGGCCGTACCGTGGCCGATCTGCAACCCGAGACGGTGCTGCGCCTGGCCGAAGTGCCGGGCATTGTCGGCATCAAGGAGGCCACGGGCAACATCGAACGCGCCCAGTGGCTGATTCGGGAAAAGCCCGCCGACTTCGCCCTCTACTCGGGCGACGACGCCACGGCCGTGGCGCTGATGCTGTGCGGGGGCCAGGGCAACGTCAGCGTCACCGCCAACGTCGCCCCACGCCTCATGCACGAGCTGTGCATGGCCGCGATCGCGGGCGACGCCCGCACCGCCATGCGCATCCAGATGCAACTGTTGCCGCTGCACAAGCAGCTCTTCGTCGAGGCCAACCCCATCCCCGTCAAGTGGGCCATGGCGCACATGGGCCTGTGTGGCCCGACGCTGCGCCTGCCGATGACGCCGCTGTCGGCCCCAAACCAGCCCGCAGTCGAGGCGGCTTTGCGCGCCGCCGGTCTGATCTGACGAACACACCCCACCGCTCGCCAAGGGAATCGACATGCCCGCACCCCACCGCCC
>NZ_DAISXZ010000123.1:0-3112 GCF_036825565.1 Tepidimonas sp.
GCTACAAGGGATTGGCGAAGAACACGGCGCAGCTTTACACGCTCTTCGGGTTGGCCGTTCATGGTGCCGGCGTGGGCGCTCAAACCCATGTGCACGGCGAAGGGCATCTCGACGTCGCCATCGATGGGGGCGCGTTGGCGCTGGAACTGAGGCTGCCGCTGGAGGTGGTGGTCGGGTTCGAACGGCCGCCGCGCGACGACCGCCAACGGCAAGCCTTGAACGACGGACTGCGCGCGCTCGAGCAGGCGCACCGACTGTTTACCCCTTCGGCGGCGGCCCAGTGCCAGCTGCGCGCCGCCACGGTGGGAGAGCCGAGTTGGGACGACGCCGGCCACGGGGATGTGCAGGCGCACTACTCGTACACATGTGCGCAGCCTGCCGCGCTGCGCCACCTGGAGACGGCCGCCTTGTTCGAACGTTTCAAGCGCCTGCACCGGCTGCATGTGCAGCGCATCGGACCTCAGGGGCAGGCTGCGGCCCGCTTGACGCGGGCCCAGCCGGTGCTGCGCTGGTGAGCCCCACGATGGTGGTTCTGGAAGCGGTGCGCTTTCGCTGGCCGAGGCGGCCGCAGGCTTGCTTGGATCTGACCCACCTTGCCCTGGCGCAGGGCGAGCGGGTCATGCTGCGCGGCCCCTCGGGCAGCGGAAAAAGCACCCTGCTCAACCTCCTCAGCGGCGTGGTCACCCCCGAGCATGGGCACATCGAGGTGTTGGGCACCCGCATCGAGGCGTTGTCGGCGCGCGCACGGGATCGTTTCCGGGCCGACCACATCGGCATCATTTTCCAGCAATTCAATCTGTTGCCGTGGCTGCCTGTGCTGGACAATGTGTGTTTGCCCTGCGTGTTCTCTGCGCGGCGCCGCGAGCGCGCCGGCGACGTGCAAGCCCAGGCCAGGCGCTTGTTGACGCAACTGGGGATTGCCGCTGCGTCGTGGGCTCGCCCGGCGCGCGAACTCTCGGTCGGGCAGCAACAACGGGTGGCTGCGGCACGGGCGCTCATGGGCCATCCGGACCTGATCTTGGCCGATGAGCCGACGTCGGCGCTGGACGCCGAGCTGCAGCATATTCTGGTGGATGAGCTTTGCCGTGCATGCGGCAACCGGGGGGCCAGCTTGTTGTTCGTCAGCCATGATGCGCGGCTGACTGAGCGCTTCGACCGTGTCGTCGAGCTGGCCGACATCAACCGCAGCGCTGCCGGGGAGCGCACATGAAGGCCATCTGGCTGCTTGCCTTGCATAGCGCCAAGGCCCGCCGTGTCAACTTGAGCATCACGGTGATGGCGCTGGCGCTGTCGTCGGCCATGTTGCTGGCGGTGGAGCGGGTGCGCAGCGATGCGCGCGCCAGCTTCACCCAAGCGGTCTCCGGGGTGGACTTGGTCGTGGGTGCGCGCACCGGCAGCATCCAGCTGGTGCTGTACGCCGTTTTTCGGATCGGCGCAGCCACACACAACATGCGCTGGGACAGCTACACCGCCTTGGCCGAGCATCCAGCCGTGGCGTGGGCGGTGCCCATCTCGCTGGGTGACAACCACCGCGGCTTCCCGGTGGTCGGCACCACGCCTGCCTATTTCGAGCGCTTGCGCTACGGCGACGGGCGGCCCCTCGCCCTGGCCGCCGGTCGCCCATTCACCGGCAGTGGCGACGGGCTTTTCGAAGCGGTGCTCGGCCACGAAGTGGCGCGCCGGCTGGGGTATCGGCTCGGCGAGGCGATCGTGCTGTCCCACGGCATGCAGGACTGAGGGCCGCAGCATGGCGACAAGCCGTTTACCGTCGTGGGTATTCTTGCCCCGACGGGCACGCCGGTCGATCGGAGCGTGCACATCAGTTTGCCCGCCATGAACGCGCTGCATCTGGATTGGGTGGGGGGCGCTCCCCTGCCCGGTGTCAGCATCCCGCCCGAGCTCCTGCGTTCATGGGAGCTGCAACCCAAAGAAATCACCGCTGTCTTCGTCGGCTTGCACCAACGCAGCGATGTGTTTCGCCTGCAACGGCACCTGCATCAGTGGCCGCATGAACCGCTGCTGGCCGCGATGCCGGGAATCGCCCTCGATGAACTGTGGCAAGTGTGGACGCAAGTCGAGCGGGCGCTGTGGGCGATGTCGGCGCTGGCCGTCCTGGTGGGCTTAAGCGGCATGGGCGCAACGCTGTTGGCGGGCCTGGAGCAGCGCCGCCGCGAATGGGCGATTCTGCGCAGCCTGGGGGCCGGTCCGCGGGAGATTGGGGTGCTGGTGCTGCTCGAGGGTGCCCTGGTGGTGATGGCGGGGTTGGCCGCGGGCTTGCTGCTCCTGACGCTGAGCGCGGCGGCCTTTGCCCCGCTGGTGCAAGCGCACTGGGGATTGGTTTTGAGCGCGCGCCTGCCCTCGGCGCACGAATGGGCTCTGCTGGGCCTGCTGCTGGCCATCGGCCTGCTGGCCAGCGCGGCACCGGCCTGGCGCGCCTGGCGGCACACCTTGGCCGATGGCTTGACACCACGATGAAGCGGCGTCGTTTCATGGTCCTGTCCGGCAGCCTGCTCCTAGGCAGCGCCGCCGCTGCGCGTTCGGCCTGGCCCGATCTGCACTGGGACGAATTGCTGCCGCCGGGCTGGAAGGCCGATCTGGGCATGCCGCCGGCCGAGCTGGCGCGGCTCAGCGACACCGACCCGCGCGCCATCGAGTGGTTCGAACGCTTGCGCAAAGCGTGGGAGGAGGCGCCGCTCAACCCGGCGGTGCACGGGCGCCGCGGGCGCATCGCCGGCTTTACCCTGCCACTGGAGCGCCGCGGCGACAAGGTCATCGAATTTCTGCTCGTGCCGTATTACGGGGCCTGCATCCACTCGCCGCCCCCACCGGCCAACCAGGTTATCCATGCGCGTTCGGCCACACCGTTGGCTGGCATCCATTTGATGACCCCGGTCTGGGTTTACGGAACGCTGTTCGCGCAACGCGGCTCCACGGTTTGGGCGGCGTCCGGCTACCGCATGGAGGTGGACAAAGTGACCCCACGCCCCGGGGCCGATCGACGCTGAGGACCGTCCATGCGGAGTTTTCCGCATCGCGGCCTCACCGAGGCGGTGTATGCTCATGTCTGTCCCAACGCCCTGCGCCAACGGCACGCAAGGCTCTCCCCATCCAG
>NZ_DAISXZ010000124.1:0-3010 GCF_036825565.1 Tepidimonas sp.
GGGCGGCGGGGCCGGGGGGGGCGCCGGCCCCCGTGTCGGCTGCGCCCGCGAGGCCCGGCCCCCTGCAAAAAGGGCGCTACCAGCGCTGGCATGCCGACCCTGACCCCGTGCCGGAGGAGGAGACCTGGCTGCTTACCTACCTGGACGTGGTGACGCTGCTGCTCGTCATGCTCGTGGTGATGCTGGCGTTTTCCGAGCCGATCAAGCGCAAACCGCCGCTGGGACGGCCCGAGGCGCAGGGACAGGTGCCCGCCGTGGCCGGGCAGGTGCTACCGGGTGGCGGGGGCAGCATCGTGCCGCCGGTCGAGCGGCCATCGGCCGTGCCAGGGCCGGGGACGCATCCCACCGAGCAGCGCCAGCCCGATGCGCCCGAGCCACGACCGGGCACCGATGCGCCGCCCGCGAGTGAGTCCGCGCCGTCCCCGTCCCTCGCCCTGGGGGACCTGGGCAAGGACATCCAGGTGTTGATGCGCGACGAGGGGGTGAGCTTTCGCATCCCCTCCGAGGTGCTGTTCCCTTCCGGCGAGGCGGTGCTGACGCCGGCGGGGCAGGCCATCATCGACCGGCTGCTGCCCGCCTTCAACCGGGTGCCGGATTACACCATCGTGGTGGAGGGGCACACGGACAACGTCCCCATCCAGACCGCCCGCTTCCCCTCCAACTGGGAGCTGTCCGCCGCGCGGGCCAGCAGCGTCGTGCGCCAGCTCGAGGCCCGGGGCCTGAACCCGACGCGCCTGCGCGCGACCGGCCTGGCGGACACGCGGCCGCTCGCGTCCAACGACACGCCGCAGGGGCGTGCGCAAAACCGGCGCGTGGAGATCACGCTGGAGCCGCCGCAGCGCCCGCGCAACTGAGGCCGCCGGCTGGGGTCGTTGGACTGGGGCCGCTGCCTACAATTGCCGCATGACCGATTTGTTCGCCGACGGGGCTCCCCCCCACCGGGCCCCGCCGTCCTTGCCGCCCGATCACCCGCTGCTGCGCGCCCTCAACCCGGAACAGCTCGCCGCCGTCACGCTGCCGCCGGCGCATGCGCTGGTGCTGGCCGGTGCCGGCTCTGGCAAGACGCGGGTGCTGACCACCCGCATCGCGTGGCTGCTGGCTACCGGGCAGGCCTCGCCCGGCGGCATTCTGGCGGTGACCTTCACCAACAAGGCCGCCAAGGAGATGCTGGCGCGTCTGTCGGCCCTGCTGCCGCTCAACGTGCGAGGCATGTGGATCGGCACCTTCCACGGCCTGTGCCACCGGCTGCTGCGGGCCCATCATGCGCTGGCGGGCTTGCCGGCGACCTTCCAGATCCTGGACACGCAGGATCAGCTCAGCGCGATCAAGCGGCTGCTCAAGGCCCTGGGTGTCGATGAGGAGCGCGTCAAGCCCAAGGAACTGCAGTGGTTTATCGCCGGCGCCAAGGAAGACGGGCTGCGCCCTCGGGACATGGCCGCGCGCGACGAGGACACGCGACAGAAAATCGAGCTCTACCGCCGCTACGAGGAGCAGTGTCAGCGCGAGGGGGTGGTGGACTTTGGGGAGCTGATGCTGCGCTCCCACGAGCTGCTGCGCGACCACGAGCCCCTGCGGGTGCACTACCAGCGGCGCTTTCGTCACCTGCTGATCGACGAGTTCCAGGACACCAACCGGCTGCAGTATGCGTGGATCAAGCTGCTGGCCGGTGACGAGTCGGGCGGGCGCTTCGTCCCATGCGGCAATGCGGTGATGGCGGTGGGCGACGACGACCAGAGCATCTACGCCTTTCGCGGCGCACGCGTGGGCAATATGAGCGACTTCGTGCGCGAGTTTGGCATCGACGCACCCATCAAACTGGAGCAAAACTACCGCAGCGTCGGGCATATCCTGCACGCGGCCAACCACCTGATCGACCACAACCGCCAGCGCCTGGGCAAAAACCTGCGCACCGAGCAGGGCGAGGGCGACCGCCTGCGCGTCGTGGAGCTGCCCAGCGATTTCGAGGAGGCGCAGTGGGTGATCGACGAGATCCGCCAGCTCACGCGCCAGGACGGCGTGCCGCCGCAGGAGATTGCGCTGCTCTACCGCAGCAACGCCCAGAGCCGGGCGCTGGAGGGTGCGCTGTTCAATGCCGGCATTCCGTATCGCGTCCATGGGGGGCTGCGTTTTTTCGAGCGGGCCGAGATCAAACATGCGCTGGCCTACCTGCGCCTGCTGGAGAATCCCCACGACGACACCAGCTTTTTGCGCGTGGTCAACTTCCCGCCACGCGGCATCGGGGCGCGCACCATCGAGCAACTGCAGCAGGCTGCGCGCGAGGGCGGCTGCTCGCTGCACGACGCCGTCACGGCCGTGGGGGGCAAGGGTGGCGCCCACCTGGTGGCGTTCGTCGCCAAGCTGGATGTGATGCGTGAGCGCAGCGTCGGCCGGCCGCTGCGGGAGATCATCGAAGGCGTGCTGGCCGACAGCGGGCTGGTCGAGCACTACCGCGCCGAGCGCGAGGGGGCCGAGCGCATCGGAAACCTGGAAGAACTGGTCAACGCCGCCGAGAGCTTTGTCAGCCAGGAGGGCTTTGGCCGCGAGGCCGTGGCGCTGCCGCTGGACGAGACCGGGTCGGCCTCGCGCTCGTCCGCGGAGGTGGCGGCCGAGACGGGCGAGACCGTGAGCCCGCTGGTGGCCTTTTTGACTCATGCGGCGCTGGAGGCCGGAGACCACCAGGCGCAGGTCGGCCAGGCCGCGGTGCAGCTGATGACAGTGCATGCGGCCAAGGGGCTAGAGTTCGACGCCGTCTTCATCACCGGGCTGGAGGAGGGGATGTTTCCGCACGAGAACAGCCTGTCCAGCCTGGACGGTCTGGAAGAGGAACGCCGGCTGATGTACGTCGCCATCACGCGGGCGCGCCAGCGGCTCTACCTCACGCATGCGCAGACCCGCATGCTGCACGGGCAGACCCGCTACCACATTCCCAGCCGGTTTCTGGACGAGTTGCCGGAAGACAGCCTGCAATGGCTCAGCCCGCGCCGCGCGCGCGGGGCGGGCTGAGCCATTG
>NZ_DAISXZ010000125.1:0-2907 GCF_036825565.1 Tepidimonas sp.
GCCGCGGCTGGGGGTGCCCGGGGTGGATGCGCTCTTGGCGCTGTGGCCGCTGCTGGCCTGGGCGGTGACGCTGGTGGCGGTGGCTGGCGTGGCCAACGCGGTCAACATCATCGACGGCTTCAACGGCCTGGCGGCGGCGACGTCCATGTCGATGTTCATGGCCTTCGGCTACGTGGCGTGGGTCTTGGGCGATAGCTTCATCGTTCAGGTGTGCTTGGCGATGATCGGGGCGCTGGCGGGGTTTTTCGTCTGGAACTACCCGCGCGGGCTGATCCTTCTGAGGGATGGCGGGGCGTATCTGGTGGGCTTTCTGCTCGCGGAGGTGGCGGTGCTGCTGGTGGTGCGGCATCCGCAGCTGTCGCCGTGGTTTTGCCTGCTGGTGTGCGCCTACCCGATCACCGAGACGCTGTTTTCCATCTACCGCAAGCGCTTCTTGCGCGGGATGTCGCCGGGCGTGCCCGACGGGCTGCACCTGCACATGCTGGTCTATCGGCGGCTGGTGCGCTGGGCGGCCGGTCACGAGGCGGCGCGCGACGTGACGGCGCGCAATTCGGCGACCTCGCCTTACCTGTGGGGGGTTGGCGTCCCTGGGCATCGTGCCGGCCGTGCTGTTCTGGCACGACGAAAGGTGGCTGGTGGCCAGCGCATTGGGCTTTGTGGTGGCCTATGTGTGGGTCTATGCGCGGCTGGTTCGCTTTCGCGTGCCGGGGTGGTTGCGCCGACGGGTGGGGGATAAGACATGACGCGGTGGCGGGTTTGGGTTGGCCTGTGTGGCTTGGCGATGGCGCTCGCCGCGTGCGGCGGCGGGGGCAGCAGTGCTTTGACGCAGCCGGACGATGGCTATGCTTACCCGCCGGTCGTGTTGCCCAGCGGGCCGTCCTATGACGCCAACCCCGCGTTGGACTTGACCGGCTACTGCTATGCCCATGCGGTGGGTGCCCAGGGGCAGGGCGTGGTGGTGGCCGTGGTGGATGGCGGGGTGGGAGGCCACCCCCTGCTGTCGGGGGCCGTGTTGCCGGGCGTGGATGTCACGGGTGACACCGCGCCGGGGTATGCGGGGGACGGCCGTATCGACCTGGATGGTCACGGTACGGCAGTGGCGGGTTTGGTGGCCGCGCGCGGATCGGACCGGTGGCCGTCCATGGTCGGGATGGCGCCGCAGTCGCTGGTTCTGCCCGTCCGGGTGACTTCTCCCAACATGCCGAGCGGCACCGACCCCAGCACGGTGAGCCGCGCGGTGCGCACCGTGCTCGAGCAACCGGTGGCCACTCCCACCGGGCAGGCGGTACCCCGCATCGTGAACTTGAGCCTGGCCGCAGCGGCCCCCTCGGCCCCGTTGGCGGACATCGTGGACACCGTGCGCCGGCAGGGCGTGCTGTTGATTGCCGCGGCGGGTAACGATGGCAGACCGTCGCCCGACTGGCCGGCGGCATACGCGCCGCAGGCCGGCGGCCATGTGATCGCGGTCGGGGCGGTGGACGCGACGGGGGCCATGCCGGAGTGGAGCAACCGCGCCGGCCCGGCACGTGAGCACTACTTGGTGGCGCCGGGTGTCGATTTGTTGACCACGGTGCCCCCGACATTGTTGCCGCCGTCGGCGCAGGGGCTGGCCTATGCCAGCGGAACCAGCTTTTCCACGCCGATCGTGGCGGGGGCGGCTGCGACGGTGTGGGGCTTGTGGCCGTATCTGAAAGCACCCGAGGTGGCGGGTATTCTGTTGGACACGGCGCGCGATTTGGGCGCACCGGGCCCTGATGAGGTGTACAGGCGGGGGCTGTTGGATTTGGAAGCCGCCCTCGAGCCCGTGGGGGGGACGCTGCTGCCCCGCGGGGACGGGGGGTGGCAACCCGCCGCGTTGGCGGCTGACGGGGCGTTGGCGCGCGCCTTGCAGGCGCAGGATGTGCCGGTGATGGTGTTCGACCGCTACCGCCGCCATTTTGCCGTGCCTTTGGGGCGGTTGGTGGCGTCTGCCGACCGCCGGGCGGGCTTGAGTTTGCCGCTGGGATCGCTATCTGCCGCGGCGAGCGGCGGGTCCAATGGACTGCAGGTCACCGGAGCGTGGCAGGTGGATGCACAGGGCCGGCCGCGCTGGCAGGGCGGATGGCGCGCCGGGGCGGGGGCATGGTCTTGGGCATGGTGGCAGGGCGGCCCACCGTTGGCCGAAGGCGACGAGGCGTCGTTGGCTCGGTATCTGCCGGGTTGGGCCCAGGTGGCCCACGGCGGTCTGACACAGGACCCCAGCGCCCGTGGGGTGGAGGGGCGCTACCGCGCGGGGCCGTGGGCGTGGTCGCTGGCGCAGGTTTCCAGCAGCGCGGCTCTGGGCGGGGCACAGGTGGATCGGCAGTTGGCGTTGGCGTACCACGGCGGGCCGTGGCGTCTGGCCGCGCATGCCACGGCATCGGACCGCCGGTGGTGGGCCGATGGCCAGGGCCGAACGACCCAGTGGGGTGCCGCACTGTCCCGCCAGACGGCAGCCGGCGAGTGGATGGCAGCCTGGAGTGCGACGCGCGCCCAGCAGACCCTGCCCGCTTGGCAAGGCAGCGCGCGGATGGCGCTGCAGAGCGTGGCTTTGGGGTGGCAGGCCCGGAATGTTGGATTGCCGTATGACCGCTTGGTGCTGGCCGTGAGCCAGCCGCTGTCGCTGCGGCGGGGGCAGGCGACCGTGAACCTGCCCACCGGGGTGGACTGGGCGACGGGCCAGCCGCGTTTTGCGCCGCTGACCCTGCCCCTGCGCGGTGGGGCCGCTGCGGCCCCGTGGCGCCTGGAAGCGGTCTGGTGGGCGCCGAATGGGCGGTTCGCTATCAGCGCCCGTTCTGATTCAGCCCCGCACCCCCGCCAAATCCCGCAACACCGCCACCTTGTCGGTGCGCTCCCAGGTGAATTCCGGCTCGTCGCGGCCGAAGTGGC
>NZ_DAISXZ010000126.1:0-2789 GCF_036825565.1 Tepidimonas sp.
GCCTACACCTGCGCCGGCACCGGCCCCCACCCCGCCCGAAGCCGGCGTGGTGGGCACCCTGCTGGCGCATCCGCTGACCCTGCCGGCGGCCGGTGGCGTGGCCGTGCTGCTGGCCGTGCTGGCGTGGTGGCGCGTGCGGCAACGCCAGCGGCAGGCGGGCAACGATCAGCCGGCCGAACCGCATGTCGACGCGGTGGGCCAAACCGTGGACACCGACGACGAGGCCCCGGTGTCGTCGATGATGTACTCGCCCAGCCAGCTCGACGCCGGTGGCGATGTCGACCCCGTGGCCGAGGCCGATGTGTACCTGGCCTACGGCCGCGACCAGCAAGCCGAAGAAATCCTGCTCGAGGCGCTGCGACTGCACCCCGACCGGCTGCCGGTGCGGCTCAAGCTGCTGGAGATTTATGCCCAGCGACCGGATGCGGCCCGCTTCGAGGCCGCAGCGCGCGAGCTGCACACCCTGACCCAGGGCCAGGGCCCCGAGTGGCAGCGCGCCTGCGAGCTGGGCATGACCCTCGACCCCGACAATCCGCTCTACCGCCCCGCGGGTGCCGGCGGCGCAGCGGCCGCGGCCGGGACCATGGCGGCCGGGGCCGCTGGCTTGGCGGACACAGCCTCGCCGGACGCCGACATCGTGCCCGAGCTGGACCTGACCTTCGACACCCCGGCGGCCGAACCCGCCAGCGCATCGGCCGCCACCGCCGCCCCTCCCTCGGACGATCTGGACTTCGACCTCGACCTGACCGCAGAAGCCCCGACACCGGAACCCGACGGCGCATCGCCCCCGCCAACCGGGGCTCCGGCGCTTAGCCCGGCGGACGCGAAGGACTCGGGCGCGTCGGACGACATGGCCGGCATCGACTTCGAGCTGGACATCCCCGAACCAGCCCCGCAGCCGGCGCCCACCGCGGCGGCGCCGGGGCTGCCGCCAGAGCTGGAGGGCCTGTCGCTCGATCTGCCCACCGACGAGCCGCCCCGCGCGGAGCCGGCCAGTGCGGCCGCACCTGCCGACGAGGCGCCGGCCGACGACCTGTCGAGCCTCGAGATCGCCGAGGGACTGGGCGAGAACGATCCGCTGGAGACCAAGCTGTCGCTGGCGCGCGAGTTCGAGGCCATCGGCGACGTGGACGGTGCGCGCACCCTGGCCGAGGAGGTCGTCGCCGAGGCCAGCGGCGAGCTGCAGGAACGCGCCCGCGCCTTCCTGGCGCAGCTCGCCTGACGCCGCCCGCCACGTGAGCACGGCAGCGACCGAGCGATGCGCATAGCGCTGGGGGTGAGCTATCTGGGCACCG
Organism: Tepidimonas sp.; assembly: GCF_036825565.1. Taxonomy (GTDB): domain Bacteria; phylum Pseudomonadota; class Gammaproteobacteria; order Burkholderiales; family Burkholderiaceae_C; genus Tepidimonas. The sequence continues at coordinate 1,296 of NZ_DAISXZ010000126.1, forward strand.
CCTACCAGGGCTGGCAAAGCCAGCCCGGGGGGAAAACCGTGCAGGATCGGCTGGAGCGGGCCCTGGCCACTTTTGCGGACGTGCCCACCATCGCCACCCTGTGCGCCGGCCGCACCGATGCGGGGGTGCACGGCCTGAACCAGGTGGTGCATTTCGACGCCCCGGTCGAGCGGGCCATGAACTCGTGGGTGCGGGGCACCAACCGCTACCTGCCCGACGACATCGCGGTGCAGTGGGCACTGCCCGTGCCTGCCACCTTCCACGCCCGCAACAGCGCCCGCTCGCGCCGCTATGCCTATGTGCTGCTGGAGTCGCCCGTGCGCCCCAGCGTCGAAACCGGGCGCGTGGGCTGGGTGTTTCGCCCGCTGGCGCTCGAGCCCATGCAACGCGCCGCGCACCACCTGCTCGGCGAGCACGACTTCACTTCGTTTCGCGCCGCGCAGTGCCAGGCGCTGTCGCCCGTCAAGCACCTGCACCGCATCGACATCGGCCGCCGCGGCCCCTACTGGCGCTTCGACTTCGAGGCCAACGCCTTTTTGCACCACATGATCCGCAACATCATGGGGTGCCTGATCGCCGTGGGTCAGGGGTTGCGCCCGCCCGACTGGGTGGCGGCCGTGCGCGATGCGCGCAACCGCGAGATCGCCGCGCCGACCTTTGCGCCGGACGGGCTGTACTTTCTGGGCCCCGTGTACGATGCGGACCTCGGCCTGCCGCGGCACACCCCGGCCTTCGACTGGCTGCCCCTGTGAACGCCCCCCACCCGGGCCGCACCCGCACGCCCGATCCCGCCCCGCCATGCGACGCACCCGCATCAAAATCTGCGGCCTGACGCGCGAAGCCGATGTGGACCACGCCGCCGCTGCCGGCGCGGACGCGATCGGCTTCGTGCTCTATCCGGCCAGCCCTCGCCACGTCAGCGTCCGGCGCGCCGCCGAGCTGGCGCGCCGCCTGCCCGCCTTCGTCACGCCGGTGCTGCTGTTCGTCAACGCCACGGCGGACGAGGTGGCCGCCGGTCTGGAGGCGGTACCGAACGCGCTGCTGCAGTTTCACGGCGACGAAACGCCCGACCAGTGCACGGCCCTGGCCGGCCCCCGTCCCTGGATGCGGGCCGCACGCGTCCCGGTCGGCGCTGGCGCCGCCGGCTTCGATCTCCTAGAATACGCGCAGCGTTTTGCCGCCGCGCGGGCCGTGCTGATCGATGCGCACGTCCCCGGCTACGGCGGTGGCGGACAACCCTTCGACTGGACAGCCTTCCCGTGGTCACACCCTCGACTCAACGCCGCCGATCGGGTCGTTTTGTCTGGTGGACTCACACCCGCAAATGTGACCGATGGCGTCCGTCTGGTGCGCCCGTGGGCGGTTGACGTCTCTTCCGGCGTCGAAGCCGCCAAGGGCATCAAGGATCCGGCCCGCGTCGAGGCGTTCATCGCCGCGGTGCGGCGTGCCGATCTGACGCCGACCGACCCTCCCCACCCCTGACGGGCCCCGCCG
>NZ_DAISXZ010000127.1:0-2685 GCF_036825565.1 Tepidimonas sp.
CAGTTCGCGCCAGACGCCCGGGGCATCCAGCACGTCCAGCAGCCAGCGCGCGGCCACCGCCGCGTCGGGACGGTAGGGCTGCGTCATCGCTTCAGCCTCCGCACAGGGCGCGGATGTCCGCGGGGATCGGGATTGCCTTGATGCGGTCCGGGTCGTCCGGGTGGCGGATGCAGAAGGCGCGCGTCTCGCGCCCCTCGCACAGCACGTCGTCGCCCCGGCGCACCACGTGGTGCTGGATGAAGACCTTCTCGCGCCACTCCTCCACCCGCGTGTGCACCTGCAGGCGCTCGCCGTAGGTGGCGGGTTTGAGGAAGCGGGTGTGGATCTCCAGCAGCGGCGTGCCGATGATGCCGCGCGTCTTGACCAGCTCGCGCCAAGGCGGCACGCCGCACTGCACGAAGAAGTGCAGCGACGCCGCGTCCATCCACTTGCTGAAGTTGGGGAAGAAGACGATGCCGGCCGGATCGCAGTCGCCGAACATCACCTCCACCTCGTAGACCGTGGTCTTGCTCATGCGCAGGGCCTCCGGCAACGGTCAACGCGGGGCCAGGCGCAGCGCGCCGTCCAGCCGGATCACCTCGCCATTGAGGTGGCCGTTGGTGACGATGTGGCAGGCCAGATCGGCAAACTCCTGCGGGCGGCCCAGCCGCGACGGGAACGGGATGCTGGCCGCCAGCGACTGCTGAACCGCCTCGGGCAGGGTGCGCATCAGCGGCGTGTCGAACAGCCCGGGCGCGATGGTGCAGACCCGAATGCCATGCTGCGCCAAGTCGCGCGCCATGGGCAGCGTCATGCCGACCACACCGCCCTTGGAGGCACTGTAGGCCTGCTGGCCGACCTGGCCGTCGAAGGCCGCCACGGAGGCGGTGAACACCATCACGCCACGCTCGCCACCCTCCAGCGGGGGCAGGGCGGCGCAGGCGGCGGCGAACAGGCGCGCAGCGTTGTAGGTGCCGATCAGGTTGACGCGCACGACGCGCTCGAAGTCTTCCAGCGGGGCGGGCTGGCCGTCCTTGCCGACGATGCGCCGCGCGGTGCCGATGCCGGCCACGTGCATCAGGATGCGCGCCGGGCCGAGCGCCGCGGCAGCCTGGGCGAAGGCGTCGCGCAGGCCGTCGGCGCTGGCCACGTCGGCGGCGAGCGCCAGCGCGGTGCCGGCGCCATGGGCGGCGTTCAAGTCGGCGGCGACGCGCGCGGCGGCCTCGCCCGACAGGTCGATGACGGCCACGCGTGCGCCACGGGCGGCCAGCTCGCGTGCCGTGGCTTCGCCGAGGCCGGAGCCGGCGCCGGTGACCAGGGCGGTTTGTCCATTCAGTTGCATCGGTGTCTCCTGAGGGGCCGCGGGGAGGGCGGCCCAGCGTTGGGGGGTGGATCAGGTGGCGGTCGGAGCGTCGGGGTTTTCCAGCAGCAGCGCGATGCCCTGGCCGCCGCCGATGCAGGCCGAGGCCACGCCCCAGCGCCCGCCGCAGGCGCGCAGCGCGCGCGCGCAGGTCAGTGTCAGCCGCACGCCGGTGGCCGCCAGCGGATGCCCGAGCGCAATGGCGCCGCCATGCACGTTCAGGCGCGCCTCGTCCAGCCCCAGCTCGCGCGCCACGGCCAGCACCTGCGCGCCCTGCGCCTCGTTGATCTCGAAGCGGTCGATGGCGTCCAGCGCCAGCCCCGCGCGCTGCAGCAGCAGGCGGATGGCCGGCGCCGGGCCGATGCCCATGATCTCCGGCGGCACGCCAACCACCGCAGCGGCCACCACGCGCGCCAGCGGCGAGCGGCCGGTGCGCGCACGCCAGTCGTGCGCAAACGCGCCGCCCGCCACGACCGCGGCCGCCGCAGCATCCACCAGTGCCGAGCTGTTGCCGGCCGTCTGCACGCCCCCGGCGTGCACCGGGCGCAGGCGCGCCAGCGCCTCCAGCGGCGACGGGCGCGGGTGGGTATCGGTGTCGACGCGCTCCACTTTCGGCGGCAGGCGCAGCGCCCGCGGCGCGTAGCCCTCGCGCTCGAAGGTGGTGGGGGTGACGGGCTCGATCTCGCCCGCCAAAAAGCCACTCGCCTGCGCCGCCAGTGCCCGCTCGAACGAGCGCGCCGCGTAGGCGTCCACCTCGGCGCGGGTGAGACAATAGCGGCGCGCCAGGTTCTCGGCGGTGCCGATCATGTCGACGCCGGCGGCCGGGTCCTTCAGCGCCTCCCACATGAAGTCCTCGAACTTGACCGGTGCCCCGAGCTTGAAGCCGGTGCGGTGCTCGAAGGCGGCGATGGGGTTGCGCGTCATGCTCTCGGTGCTCGCCACCAGCGCCACCTCGACGCCGTCGCGCAGATGCAGCCCGGCCTGGCGGAACAGCTCGAAGCCGGTGCCGCAGATGCGCTGCACCATCAGCGCCGGCACGTCGATCGGCACACCGGCGTACAGGCCGATGTGGCGCGGCAGCATGTACTGAAAGCTGTCGCCGGGGGCCATGTTGCCGGCCAGCACGGCGCCGACCGCTTCTGGCGCGACGTCGGCGCGGCGCAGCGCCGCGCGCGCGGCGTGGATGCCCAGGTCGGTGGGCGACAGGCCGCCGAAGGCGCCGCAGTAGTCCACCATCGGCGTGCGCGCGCCGTCCAGAATCCAGCAGTCGTCGAACCGGTTGAACAGGCCGCGCGGCTGGCGCAGGGGGTCGCTCATGGCAAGGTCCTCGTGGAGGGGGTGTCGGT
>NZ_DAISXZ010000128.1:0-2435 GCF_036825565.1 Tepidimonas sp.
GTTCAAGGGGGGCTGGCGGGGATCGTGTCAGAATCGACGGCGAAGGAGCCACGCAGATGAAACTGTTCCGTCATGGGGCCCCCGGCAACGAGCGCCCGGGTTTGCTGGATGCGCAAGGGGTGCGCCGTGACCTGTCCGGGGTGATCGGCGATCTGGCCCCGCACACGCTGGGGCCCGATGCCCAGGCCCGGCTGGCGCGCCTCGACCCCGCCCGGCTGCCCGAGGTGGACCCGGCCGAGCGGCTGGGGCCCTGCGTCGGGCAGATCGGCAATGTGATCGCCATCGGCCTCAATTATGCCGACCACGCGGCCGAAGCCGGTCTGCCCATCCCGAAGCAGCCCATCGTCTTCAGCAAACACACGGCCGCGGTGAGCGGGCCGCACGACGACGTGTGGTTGCCGCCGGGGGCGCACAAGCTGGATTGGGAGGTCGAGCTGGCGGTCGTCATCGGCCAGCCGGCGTGGCATGTGCCGCCCGAAGCGGCGCTGCAACACGTGGCGGGCTACTGTCTGGCCAACGACGTGTCCGAGCGCGCCCATCAGATCGAGATGGAAGGGCAGTGGATCAAGGGCAAGAGCTACCCCACGCATTGTCCCCTGGGGCCCTGGCTGGTGACGGCCGACGAGATCCCCGATCCGCAGGCGGTGGACCTGTGGTTGGACGTCAACGGGGTGGCGCGCCAGCGGGGCAACACCCGCACCATGATCTTTGGCGTGGCGCAGATCGTCAGCTACCTCAGCCGCTTCATGCGGCTGCTGCCGGGCGATGTGATCCTCACCGGTACGCCCCCCGGTGTGGGCATGGGCCAGCGTCCGCCGGTGTACCTGCAGGCGGGTGATGTCGTCACGCTGGGCAGCCCCGTGCTGGGCGAACAGCGACAGCGCATCGTCGCGGCGCCCGTGCCGGCCTGAACGGCCACCCCCGGCCCCCGGCTAGGCGGGGCGTTCAGGCGTCGGGTCCCAGGTAGATTTTGCGCAGCAGCCGGATCAGGGTGGCGCGTTCCCCGGCGTCCAGGTGGGTGACGTCGGAGGTTTCCAGCGCGCCCACCTGCGCCTGCGCCTGCGCCTGCACTTCGGCCCCCTGCGGCGTCACATACAGCCCCTGCGCCCGGCGATCCGTGGGGTGACCGCGTTTTTCCACCCAGCCCCGCCGTTCCAGCGCCCGCACCAGCCCCACCAGATTGGGCGGCAGGATGTCCAGCGCCGCGCAGACCTGCCGAGAGGTGATGCCCGGGTTGTGCGCGATGACGGTCAGCACCGAAAAGTCCACCACCCGCAAGCCAAACGGGGCCAGCCGCTGCAGCACATGGCCGATGATGGCCAGCGCCGCGCGGCGCGCGTTGTAGCCGATCAGCGACTCCAGAAAACGCGTGTCCACGCGCGGGGCGTCGGCGGCGTTTTCGCCGGAGGGCGGGGAGGGTAGCGGGGTATCCACGGCCGGGATGTTAGCGCGACTGGGCGCGCAGCCCGGACTGGGGTGCCCCGCCGGGGTGGTCCGCCGCGCGGGGCGGGCAATGGCACCTGCCAACCGCCAGGGACGGGTCCGTGGCGGCTACCATGCCGGCCACCATGACCGATGCGCTCTCGTCCCCTGCCGCCGCCAGCGCGGCCCGCGCCGACGTGCTGGTGCTGCAGCACACGCTGGAAGATCCACCCGGCTACCTGGCCACGTGGCTGGACGCCGTCGGTGCGCGCTGGGACGTGTTCTGCGCCGAGGCCGGGCAGGCCTATCCGGACTCGGTGGCCAGCTACCGGGCGTTGGCGGTCATGGGCGGGGAGTGGAGCGCCAACGACGAGCGCGCGAGCCTGCGCCACGCCGAGGCGCTGATCCGCGAGGCCGACACAGCGGGCATCCCGGTGTTGGGGCATTGCCTAGGCGCGCAGCTGCTGGCGCGCGCGCTGGGCGGGCGGGTCGAGCGCCTGCCGAGGCCGGAAATTGGCTGGCTGCCGATCCGGCACGATGGCAGCGCCGCGGCGCGCGAGTGGCTGGGCGAGGCGCCCGCCCCGTTGGTTTACCAGTGGCACTACGACGGCGTGGTGGGGTTGCCACCGCGCGCCGAAGTGCTGGCTGCTTCGGACGCCTGCGCGGTGCAGGCCTTCGCGCTCGGGCCGCATCTGGGGATGCAGTTCCACATCGAGATCACGCCGCTGAAGATCGAGAGCTGGCTGGCCCACCCAGGCGAGGTGTACCCGGGCGCGGTCGGCGCGCACCCGCAGACGGTGCAGGCGCCGGCGGCGATGCGCGCCGCCACCGCCGCTCACCAGGCCGCGAGCTACCGTCTGGCCGACCGCATTTACGGCGCGTGGCGGCGGCGCTGGCGGGTGGCCTAGCCGAGCGCGCGCTCGACCATCTCGCAGCGCCAAGCCTGCTCGGGCCAAACCCAGCGGTCGAAGGCCGCGCCGACGTCGCCGTTCCACGCGGCGTCATGCCGGCCC
>NZ_DAISXZ010000129.1:0-2401 GCF_036825565.1 Tepidimonas sp.
CAGCAGGTATCCACGGCGGCTGGGTATTATGTGATCATCCGGGATGCGACAGCTAGGCAGGTTCGCCCGTGGCAGCGCGATCATCGAAGCCATCGTCGTGTTCAGGCGTGATGGCCGCGGACACTGGTCTGAAGGCGTCACAGCGTTCGTTGCCGACGACAAGTCGTCCGAGTATCTGAAAGACAAACGCCGCTGGCTGATGAAGCAAGCGGCGTTTGTGCGGTTTCTTGAGGTGTGACCAGGTTGACGGGTTCCCCTGGCCCCGCTTCACCATTCGAATGCGCGTCCCGCACATAAAAGCAAAGCGTTACTTTTCCATTCTCACCAAATGACAGGGGCTTGTCAAACCGCTCGTTTGACGAACCCGTTCATCCTGACCGCAGCCCATCCGCCCGCCACCATCGCTGGCATGGACGCGTCCAGACTTCACACCCTGACGTTTGCCGTCAAGCCCGCTGAGAGGGCCGACGGCGGCGCGCTGCGCTTCGAGGGCGTGGCCTACTCCGGCGGCGTTGTCCCGGCCTGCGGCTGGCACGGCGACGTGGTGATCGACCTGGAGAGCCTCAAAAACGCCGACGGCGAGGAGCTGCCGGTGCTGGTTGATCACCAGGCCAGCGTCGAGGCGATAGCTGGCAAGGGTCGCCTCTTTCGCTTTACCCAGCCGGATGGTACGACTGGCCTGCGCGCATCACCCGGCGTTTGAGCCGGGTGTGGATTGAAACCGCCCATATAGTCCGAGACGCGGCAACTGAAGGAAGGTCTCAAAGCGCGCGATAACGGCCTCGGTTTGGTCGGGCTGAAGCAAAAAGGCCGCCATTTCGGGGCGGCCTTTTTCATCGTCTCACAGGGCCTTACCTCATCGCATCCCATCACTTCGGGAAAGGCGGGTTTTTAGGCGGGTGTGCCGTCAAAACCCTGCGGGAAGGCCAGTAAAACTGGCAAAATTGGCGGAGAGAGAGGGATTCGAACCCTCGATACGGGGGATACCCGTATACCGGATTTCGAGTCCGGCGCATTCGACCACTCTGCCATCTCTCCGCGGTCGACAAGCCAACTATTGTAGCAGACCTGCGGAGGCGGCCGACCCGCGTTCAGGCTTCACGCAACAGGGCCAGGGCAGCATCGATGCGCTCGGCCGGGGCGGACGCCTCGATGAGTGCATGCAGGTCTGGACAGGCGCTCCAGCCCTCGGTCTTGAGGCGGGCGACGGCCTGTCCCGCGGCCTTGGGCGTGTCGAACCCCGCGCTTTGCAGAAGCACATGGCCCTTGGCGTCGGTCAGCTTGAAATAGAAGCGGCCGTCGCTTTCGCGGTACTGCTTGAAAACCGGCGGTGCGACCTTGGTGCCGGTTGCCTCGGCGGCGGGGGGCAGGGCCAGGTCGTCCAGGGGCCGCAGACCGACGGCGGCGCGCAGCCGTGCGGTGAACGGCGTGGCCTGCACGCGCGCCTTGGCCGCGCCCGCGCGCAGCAGGGCCTCCACCCGCTGCGGGTGCGCCATCAGGTCGTCGTAGGTCGCGCGCATGGGTGCGATTTCGCGGTCGATGCGCTCGAACAGCCGCTCTTTGGCCTCGGCCCAGGCGATGCCGGCGGCAAAGTCGCGCGCCAGGGTGGCGGTTTCCTCGGCCGTGGCGAAGGCCTGGTAGATCTGGAACAGCGCCGAGCCCTCGGTGTCTTTGGGTTCGCCCGGCGCGCGGGAGTCGGTGACGATGCCCATGATGAGCCGCCGCAGCTGCTCGCGCGGGGCGAACAGCGGGATGACGTTGTCGTAGCTCTTGCTCATCTTGCGGCCGTCCAGGCCGGGCAGGGTGGCCACCTGTTCGTCGATCACGGCCTCCGGCAGCGTGAAATGCTCGCCGTAGTGGTGGTTGAAGCTGGACGCCAGATCGCGCGCCATTTCGATGTGCTGGATCTGGTCGCGGCCCACGGGCACGCGGTGCGCATTGAACATGAGGATGTCGGCCGCCATCAGCACGGGGTACATGAACAGGCCCATGGTGACGCCGTCGTCGGCGTCGCGCCCGTCGGCGGTGTTTTTGTCCACCGCCGCCTTGTAGGCGTGGGCGCGGTTGAGCAGCCCCTTGCCGCAGACGCACGCCAGCAGCCAGGTCAGCTCCGGGATTTCGGGGATGTCGGACTGGCGGTAGAAGGTGACGCGCTCGGGGTCCAGTCCGCAGGCGATCCAGGTGGCGGCGATTTCCAGCGTGGAGCGCTGCACGCGCGCCGGGTCGTGGGTGGAGATGAGGGCGTGGTAGTCGGCGAGGAACAGGTAGCTGTCGATGCCCGGCTCGCGGCTGGCGCGCACCGTGGGGCGGATGGCGCCGACGTAGTTGCCCAGGTGCGGGGTGCCGGAGGGTTTGATGCCGGTGAGGACGCGGACGGTGGTCATGGGGGAACGGTGGGGGT
>NZ_DAISXZ010000130.1:0-2263 GCF_036825565.1 Tepidimonas sp.
ACCGAGGAGACCCCGCCATGTCCGCCACCCTGCCCCCGGCGCCGCCCGAGCGATTCAACTTCGCCGCACATCTGCTGACCCTGAATGTCGCGTGGCCCGAACGCACCGCCCTCATCGACGACCACGAGACCGTGACCTACGGCGAACTCGCCGAGCGCGTGCGCCGCTGCGCGGCGGGCCTGCGCGCCCTCGATCTGCGGCGCGAAGAGCGCGTGCTGCTGCTGATGCACGACAGCGCCGACTGGATCGTGGGCTTTCTGGGCTGTCTGTACGCCGGCGGGGTGCCGGTGGCCGTGAACACGCTGCTGACCGCTGACGACTACGCCTATCAACTGCGGCACGCGCGGGCCCAGGCGGCACTGGTGTCCGCCCCGCTGCTGCCCACCCTGGCGCAGGCGCTTAATGCGGGTACGCACGAGGTGCGGCACATCGTCGTCTCGCACCCCGGCGACCCGCTGCCCGCCGACGCGGCCGGCGTGCCCTGTCATCCGTGGCCCGCCTGGCTGGCGAACCAGGCAGCGGACGGCGCCCCCGCCGACACCGCTGCGGACGAGCCGGCCTTCTGGCTGTACTCCTCCGGCTCCACCGGCCGCCCCAAGGCACGGTGCATACCCATGCCAACCTTTACTGGACGGCCGAGCTGTACGGCCGCCCCGTGCTGGGCCTGACGGCCGACGACCGGGTGTTTTCGGCGGCCAAGCTGTTCTTCGCCTACGGCTTGGGCAACGCGCTGACGTTTCCGCTCAGCGTGGGGGCTTCGGTCGTGTTGATGGCCGAACGCCCCACCCCGCCAGCGGTGTTCGCCCGCCTGACCGGGCGCACGCCCACGCTGGCGGGCCAACGCCCGACCGTGTTCTACGGCGCGCCCACCGGCTACGGCGGCATGCTCGCCCACCCGGACCTGCCGCCGCGCGAGCAGGTGGCCCTTCGTCTGTGCTCCTCCGCCGGCGAGGCGCTGCCGCGCGACATCGGCGAGCGCTGGACCGCGCACTTCGGGACCGAAATCATCGACGGCATCGGCTCCACCGAGATGCTGCACATCTACTGCTCCAACCGCCCCGGCGACGTCGTCTACGGCACCAGCGGCACCCCGGTGCCCGGCTACGAGCTGGAAATCCGCGGCGAAGACGGCCGCCCGCTGCCCGCCAACCCGGACGGCTCCATCGACATCGGCGACCTGTACGTGCGCGGCCCCAGCGCCGCGCTGATGTACTGGAACAACCGCGACAAATCGCGCGAGACCTTCCAGGGCGCCTGGACGCGCACCGGCGACAAATACACGCGCGATGCCAGCGGCCGCTACATCTACGCCGGCCGCAACGACGACATGCTCAAAGTCAGCGGCATCTACGTCTCGCCCTTCGAAGTGGAGGCGACCCTGGTGCGCCACCCCGCCGTGCTGGAAGCCGCCGTGATCGGCAAAACCGACGCCGACGGCCTGACCAAGACCAAGGCCTTCGTCGTGCTGCGCCCGGGCGCCCAGGCCACGGTCGAAGACATCCAGGCCCACTGCAAAGCCCACCTGGCGCCCTACAAATACCCACGGTACGTGGAATTCGTACCCGAACTGCCCAAGACGGCCACCGGCAAGATCCAGCGCTTTCGGTTGCGGGAGCGGGAGGCCGCGCATCCCGCCACCTGAGCGCCCCCAGTACGCCGATACACGCCGACACGCGCCCGACGACGGGGCAGCCACCGTTCGCCGGGCGCCCCGCGTCGCTGGTCCGCCAATCACCGCGCGGCGGGGCGCGCGCAGTAAGCTGAAACAAGAGAATACTGCGCCATGGAACCGACCCTATCCCCTCATACCCCCTCGCGGGCCGAGCGCCCGACGCGCGCCCGTGGCTTTACGCTGATCGAAGTGATGATCGTCGTGGCCATCATCGGCATTCTGGCGGCGATTGCGTATCCTTCTTATACCCGTTATGTTCGCGAGGCGCGCCGCGCCGACGCCGTAGCCGCCATCACACGCGTGCAACTGGCCCAGGAAAGGTACCGGGCCAACAACCCCGCTTATGCCGGCGACCTCGCCACGCTGGGCATCACGTCAAACACGTCCCCCGACGGCTATTACACCGTCGCCATCAGCGGACAATCTGCCACGGGATACACCGTGACAGCCACGGCCGTCTCCGGCGGCCCCCAAGCCAACGACACGGGGTGTACGACCATTGCCATGGTCGTCAGCGGCGGTTCGGCGACGCCGTCCCCGGGGTCGGCAGCGTGCTGGAAAAAATGAAGCCCCCCACCCCCACTGCCCGCC
>NZ_DAISXZ010000131.1:0-2039 GCF_036825565.1 Tepidimonas sp.
CGGGCACAGAGGCGGGCGCGGGCGGGGGGGGCGGGGATGCGGTCACGGACCGAATTGTAGACAGCGCTCCCGCCAGGCATGGATCCAGCCCAGCAGACTGTGCGGGGCCGTGGGGTGTGCCGGGCCCGGCAGTCCGAGCACGGCGGCAGCGGCCGCGAGTGCGGCGAGCGGGTCGTGCAGGTCCAGCGCCTGCGCGCCATTTTGCTTGGAGAGCTTGTCGCCCCGGGCGTCGCGCACCAGCGGGGTGTGCAGGTAGCGTGGCGTCGGCACGCCCAGGGCCTGCTGCAGCACGATCTGGCGCGGGGTGTTGTCGGTCAGATCCTCGCCCCGCACCACGTCGGTGATGCCCTCTGCCGCATCGTCCACCACCACGGCGAGCTGATAGGCCCACAGGCCGTCGGCGCGTTTGAGCACGAAGTCGCCCACGGCCGCCTCGACATCCTGGGTTTGGGGGCCCAGGCGCCGGTCGCGCCATGGCAAAGGCACGGGCAGACCCCGGTCGGCGATCACCCGTCCGACGTGCAGCCGCCACGCACGCGGCGCGTGGCCGCGCAGGCCGCCGCGCTCCGGCCGGCAGGTGCCGGGGTAGGGACGGGCGCTGTGGCGCTCGCGCGGCACGCCGCGGGCGAGCCAGGCGGCCTCGATGTCCTGCCGCGTGCAGGCGCACGGGTACGCCCATCCCACGTCGATCAGGCGCTGCAGGGCTTGGGCGTAGGCGGCGTCCCGCCGAGACTGCCACCACACGGGTTCGTCCGGCGTCAGACCGCAGGCTCGCAGTTGCTCGAGAATGGCGGCATCCGCCCCCGTCACGCAACGCGGCCGGTCCACGTCTTCGATGCGCACCAGCCAGGCACCGCCGTGGGCGCGTGCATCCAGCCAACTGGCCAGGGCTGCGACCAGTGAGCCGGCGTGCAGCAGGCCCGTGGGCGAGGGGGCAAAGCGTCCGCGATAGGCCGTGCCGGGCCGCACTCTCAGCCCTCCGATACGGTGAGGGCCAGTTCCAGCCCGGACAGGAATGCGCTCTCCACCCGGTGTCCCAAGCACCAGTCGCCGCACAAGCCCAGCCCGCGCTGGGGGTCCCAGAGGCAGGGCTCGCCCAGGGGCCGCTGGGTCTGCGCATACCGCCAGCGGTGGGCGACGGCGTGGTTGGGAGTGGCGTGGATGCCGGTGATCTCCGCAAAGCCCTTGAGCAGCTTGGCGGTGATGCGATCGGGGTCGTCCTCCAGATGTTCGGCCGACCAGGCCGGGCTGGCCTGCACCACCCAGCGCTCCACCGAATCGCGCCCCGGCTTGCTGGGCTCGCGCGCCACCCAGGCGATGCGGTGGTGGTCGCCGCGGGCGGCGTGCCAGCGCGGCCCCAGGCCATCCAGCCCGGGCTGCATGGCCTGCGGCCAGGCCGCCATCAGGGTCCAGCAAGGGGCCATGGCGACGTCGCGTGCCAGGCGTGCCTGCCAGTCGGCGGCCAGATCGCTGGCACGCAGCAGCTCCAGCGCCTGCGGCGCGGGGATGGCGAGCAGCACGGCGTCGAAGCCGCCGTGCACGGCGGGTGTGTCGTCGGGGCCTTCGACCCGGATTTGCCAGCGCGTCGGGGCGATGGCGTCCGGTTCCAGCCGCACGACGCGTGATTCCCAGTGACAGTGCCCGGCCGGGCCGTCCACCAGTGGTTCGGCCCAGGCCTTGACCAACGCGCTCATCCCCGGGGTGGCGACCCAGCGCGTCTCGCGCGGCAGGGGGGCGGCGGCGACGTGGCGGCCCAGGTTGTCCAGCACGCGCACCAGGCTCGCGTCCCAAGGGGCCACCGGCGCGCCGGTGGCGTCCAGGGCAAGCCGGAAGCGCGCGTCGCGCACCGTGAAGAACTGCGCCCCGTGGTCGAAGCCGCCGAAGGCGGTTCGGCGCGTGGCCATGCGCCCACCAGCGCCGCGGCTTTTCTCGAACACCGTCACCCGCCAGCCCGCCTGCGCCAGCGTGCGCGCCGCCGTGATGCCGGCAATCCCCGCCCCCACCACGGCCGTATGTCGCGGCGCGGCGGGGGGCGGGGC
>NZ_DAISXZ010000132.1:0-1928 GCF_036825565.1 Tepidimonas sp.
CGAAACCCGCCGCGATCAGCAGAGCCTCGTATTATGACACACTTTTGGGCGTCTTTGTAAACACGCTGCGTTTGTGTGTCGCCCGGCGACTGACTTGTAGGCTGCGCTTGTTGCGCTTGAGCGCTTGCGCTTGCGTCGTCGAGAGCCCGCTAGTATACACCGTTTTAGGCGGCCAGCAACGGCGATCGGCACCCGGGCCCGATTCTTGCGGTCCGGGGCCGGGCAGCCCCCGGCTGGCCGCTTGGGGTGCCCATGACTTGGATCCATTTGAAAGACGCTTCGCTGGCCTATGGCCATGTCCCACTGCTCAACCACGCGGAGTTCGTGCTGGATGGAGGTGAGCGCGTAGGCCTGGTGGGGCGCAACGGCACGGGCAAGTCGTCGTTGCTGCGGATACTGGCCGGGCTGGAGCGGCCGGATGCGGGGGAGTTGCAACGCCGACAAGGGCTCCGCTGGGCCTATGTAGCTCAGGAACCGACGTTCTTGGAAGGGCAGACGGTGTTCGACGCGGTGGCCGACGGCTTGCAAGACATCCACGCCTGGCTGCGCCGCTACGCGGACCCCGGGCCGGGCGATGATCTGGACGCGCTGCAAAACGCCATCGAGGCGGTCGATGGTTGGCGCTGGGAGGCGCGGGTGGCGCAGACACTGGCCCGGCTGCGTCTACGGGCAGACGCGGATCTGGCGACGCTGTCCGGCGGCGTGCGCAAGCGGGTGGCACTGGCACGGGCGCTGGTCGGGCAGCCCGAGGTGCTGCTGCTGGACGAGCCGACGAACCACTTGGACATCGATGCGATCGATTGGTTGGCGGACCAGTTGCGGGCCTTTCGCGGCAGCGTCGTGGTGATCAGCCACGACCGGCATTTTCTGGACCGGGTGACGACGCGCATCGTGGAGCTGGACCGCGGCCAGTTGCGCAGCTATCCCGGTGATTACACCCAGTACGAATCGCTGAAGGCCGAACAACTGGCGCAAGAGGCCGTGATCCAGGCCAAGGCCGACCGGCTGCTGGCGCGGGAGGAGATCTGGATCCGCAAAGGCGTAGAAGCGCGCCGCACACGCGCACAGGCTCGCATCGAGCGGTTGCAGCGGCTGCGGCAAGCCCGGGCCGCACGCCACGAGGCAGTTGGTCAGGTGCGGCTGGAGGTGGCGCGCGGCCAGGCCAGCGGCCGCCTGGTGGCCGAGCTGGAGGAGGTGTGCCTGGCCTTCGAAGAGGGGGCGCAGCGGGTGGAGATTGCCCGAGATCTGTCGACGACCGTGCTGCGGGGTGACAAGATTGGGCTGATTGGCCCGAATGGTGCGGGCAAGACGACGCTGCTGAAGTTGTTGCTGGGTGAATTGCAGCCGGATCGCGGGCGGGTGCGGCTGGGCAGCCAGTTGACGGTGGCGTATTTCGATCAAATGCGCGCGGCGCTGGATCTGGATGCGACGTTGGAGGACTTCATCAGCCCGGGCAGCGAGTGGATCGAATGCGCGGGGCGGCGCACCCATGTGCGCAGCTATTTGGCGGACTTTCTGTTTTCGCCTGCGCGGGCGCAAAGCCCCGTGCGCTCGCTGTCGGGCGGAGAGCGCAACCGGCTGTTGTTGGCGCGGCTGCTGGCGCGACCGGCCAATGTGCTGGTGCTGGATGAGCCGACCAACGATTTGGACATCGAGACGCTCGAGCTGCTGGAGCAGCGGCTGGTCGATTACCCGGGCACGGTGTTCCTGGTCAGCCACGACCGGCGTTTTCTGGACGCGGTGGTGACGAGCACGCTGGTCTTCGAAGGCGATGGCTGCTGGCGCGAGTACGAGGGCGGTGTCGAGGACTGGATAGCGCAGTCGATGCGGCTGCATGGGCGCGTGCCGGTGTGGCCATCGGCCTGGCGGGATGAGGGGCGCGAGGACACGGGCAAGACCGACGCCGCCCCCACCCCGTCCCACCCCGC
>NZ_DAISXZ010000133.1:0-1844 GCF_036825565.1 Tepidimonas sp.
GGCCCCGCCGGGGCGAGGCAGCGGGGGGCCGACAGTCCTAGGGTCAGCAGGACGGGGGCAGGGGATCGGCTGCCAGGCGTCCGTGGCCGCGCCCGAACGATGCCATCGCGGATGACACGAGCACGACCAATTTCGGGTCACTGCCGTGGCGTGCGCTCGGTGACGCTCAAACTGCCGGGGACGTAGAGCGAAGCGATTTCGGGCAAGATAAAAGTAAGTATGGGCGTCAGCGCTAAGTGCTTGATATCACTAGGCTAAACGAGCCATATTTGC
Organism: Tepidimonas sp.; assembly: GCF_036825565.1. Classification (GTDB taxonomy): domain Bacteria; phylum Pseudomonadota; class Gammaproteobacteria; order Burkholderiales; family Burkholderiaceae_C; genus Tepidimonas. Next base: position 274 of record NZ_DAISXZ010000133.1, read on the forward strand.
GGCGGGCAGTATGGCATTCAGCCATATCGCTTAGGGCCGGGCCGCAGGCCCGCTGGAATAGGCAAAAAAAAGCCCGCGAGGGGCGCTCGCGGGGTACGATTTGGGCTCGGAAGGGTGCTCGTTGAGCCGCCGCGATGGGCCGGGGTCACCCGGCCCTTTTTGCGTGATCGGGCGAGCCGAATAGGTCGCCGGTGTTGGGGTCGCGCTCTGTCCGTTTCTGGCCGCCGTCGGCCCATGCGCCGGTGGCCCGCTTGCCCAGCGCCCGGGCCGCCGATTCGGACACGCCCAGGGCCTTGCCGACCTCCGCCCAGGTCATGCCGGTGGCCCGCAGGCGGGCCGCCTTCTGGCGGATCTCGCGGCGGTGCTGGGTCCACCAGTCGCGGGGGGCCGCGACGTACCGGCGGACCGTTCGGGGCGACACGCCGAGCTTCTCGGCGACCTCACGGGCGGTCTTTTTGCGGAGCTGGGGGGTGCGGGCGGTCATAGCGATTCCTCGAGGGCCTCCAGGTGGCGGGCGTCGGACTTGGAGGCACGGGCGGCGCCAGACAGCTTGCCGCGGTGGCGCTGTGTGGCTGCGAAACGGGCATCCAGGCTGCGCTGGCGGGCCCAGACCCATCCGGCCACGCTCTTGGCCGTGTGGCGCACCTCGGCGACCGGCAGCGGCTCGGCGAACAGGTCGGCGTTGAGCAGCATGGCGCGCTCGAGCACGGCGTCGCGCCACGCCTCGAACGGCCCGCGCCTGTAGTCGCGGGCGTGGCGGTACGCCCAAAAGCGGACGCAATCGAACAACTCGACGTTGCGGCCTATGCCGGTGCGGATCGCCTCCCGGCGTGTCGGCAGGCGGGGCAGCTCGCGCACGTGCTCGGCGAGGTCGCCCAGGTCGTACAGCCGCGGCCCGTGCAGCGTGCGCCAGACGGGGTGCGTCGGCGTCTTGGCGAGCTGGCCGGTGTAGGCCAGGTCCGCGCCGAGCTGCCGTGTCATCCCGAGTTCGACGGCGGCGGCGTAGCGCATGGCGCGGCTCGCGTCCTCGGGGTCAGCCATCCGGACGGGGACGCGCAAGCCATACCACAGGTGCGCCGAGTCGTCGCGATCGCGCCGCGTCACGGTCAGCGTCGGGGGCGGTAGCCCGCCGTCCTCCCACGCCACCGCCGCCTGCGGCCGGTCCACGTCGTACACGAGCCAGAACCGCACCTGCGGCGCGTTCGGCTGGATGTAGGGGTGGCCCAGCGCGCTGCTGCGCGGGCGGATGCGGCGCGGCGCGTCCTTCGCGTCAGCGCAGTAGGGCCGCCGCGGCAGTCGGTCGAACAGGTCGTGTTGGAGCATGCGGGGCACCGGCTGCACAGGTCGGCCAGACGGTAACGCTACCTGCTCAGGCGCGCAAGTAGGAAATGAACCATAAATCAGGATCAGCGCCCGCAGGGCGGCTCTGGGCTGTTCTGCATCGCTGGTGGCGGCGGCGCGCCGGGCAGGTGTGGACGGAGTGTGGGCAAGGGGTGGGCGGCGCGTGGGCAGGCGCAGCCTGTCCACCGCCGTCCATGCCTTGTCCACACGATGGCCGAAGGCCACCGTCC
>NZ_DAISXZ010000134.1:0-1836 GCF_036825565.1 Tepidimonas sp.
TCGCCACCCCGCCCCACCCGCTGCGCGACGTGCGCGCCCTCGTATTCGATGTGTTTGGCACGCTGGTGGACTGGCGCACCTCCATCGCGCGGCAGGCGAAACAGGCGCTCGCCCCACTGGGCATCGAGGTCGACTGGCTGGCCTTTGCCGACGCGTGGCGGGCGCAGTACCAGCCCGCCATGGCGCGTGTGCGCGAGGGCGCCATGCCGTACCGCAAGTTGGACGACTTGCACCGCCTGAACCTGGATGCCGTGCTGACCGCGTGGGGGCTGGCGCACCAGGTGGATGAGGCGACGCGCGCGCACCTGACCCGGGCGTGGCACCGGCTGGACGCCTGGCCCGACGTCGCCGCCGGCCTGCGTGCCCTACGGCCGCGGGTGCTGCTCGCGCCGTGCTCCAACGGCCACATCGCGCTGATGGTGCATCTGGCACGGCACAACGGCTGGGTGTGGGACGCCATCCTGGGCGCCGAACTGGCGCGGGACTACAAACCCAAGCCCGGCGTGTACCGCGCGGCGGTGGAAGCCCTGGATCTGCCGCCCCAAGCCGTCATGATGGTGGCGGCGCATTCCGACGATTTGGCCGCTGCCGCCCAGGTGGGGCTGCGCACCGCTTTCGTCGCCCGCCCGGACGAACATGGCCCCGGCCGGGGCGAGCGCCGCGCGGCCGTACCCGTGGATGTGGAGGTTGGCAGCCTGCCGGAACTGGCCGAGCGGCTGGGTCCTGGGGACGGTCCGGTCGCATGCTGACGGACGCGACTCGCTGCGCATGGTAGCCGATCGAGCTGGTAGGAGGCCACCGGCTCAGCGCGTCATCAGCAGTTGGGCCGCGACCGAGGCGGCGATCACCTCCGGCTCCTTGCCCGCCAGCCCTAGGATACCGATGGGGCAGGTGATGCGTGCCAGCGCCCCATCGTCGTGCCCCAGCGCCCGCAGGCGATTCTGAAACGCGGCCCACTTGGTGCGGCTGCCCGATCAGCCCCACGAAGGGCAGATCGTCGCGCATGCGCAGCCGCTGCAGACAGGCGTCCACGATGGCCAGGTCCTCCGCGTGGCTGAAGCTCATGATCAGCACCCGGCTGTGCGGGGCCAGACCGTATACGGACCGCTCCACGGGGTCGGAGTGCTCGGCCACCACGGCGGGCGGCAGGTCGGGTGGGAAGACGCCATCACGGCTGTCGATCCAGGTCAGCGCAAAGGGCAGCGGCCGCAGCGCCCGTTCGATGGCGCGCCCGACATGGCCGCCGCCGAACAGCGCCACGGGCACATGCGCCGCCGTCCACACCCCGCGCAGCGCGGCCGCGTCGGCCGCCGTGACACGCCGCAGCCGCACATGCACCACCCCCCCGCAGCACTGTCCCAGGCGGGGGCCCAGCGGGTAGCGCAACCGTTCGTCCGGCGCATCGCCCGCGGCGCCCAGCCGGGCCCGGGCATGCTGGATGACCTGCCACTCCAGTTGCCCGCCGCCGATGGTACCCACCACGTCCCGCGCGGTCACGAGCATCCAGGCGCCCGCCTCGCGCGGCACCGAACCCTCGCCGCGCTCGACCACCACCAGCATCCCGGGCCCGTCCGCCAGGGCCGCCAGCGCGCTGTCCAGATCGCCCCCGCGCAACTGCCATCCGTCCATGCCGTCTTTCATGCCGTCAGTATCGCCGGGGTTGAAAGGCCTGGGCCGTTGGCGCACAATCCGCCGAACTCCACCACCGGGACGGAGCGCCTCTGCCACCGTCCCTGCGCCCCGATGACTCTCACGTTCGACTTGCCCCTGCCGCCCGCGCCACGCCGGCCCGCCCCCCACGACCGGCTGCGCGGCTGGGGTTGGGCGGCGCTGATG